>NZ_JBEPFL010000004.1:0-360012 GCF_040301925.1 Streptomyces sp. NPDC000075 | reverse complement strand
CCCGTGCCGCCGGCCGCGCCCGTACCGCCGGGCGCGCCCGTGCCGCCGGGCGCGCTTGTGCCGCCGGTCCCGTCAGTGCCGCTGGTGCCGGGCGTCCCGCTCGTGTCGTGCTCAGCCCGCACTGCCGGTCCGCTCCGCCGCCTCGACCACGTTCACCAGCAGCTGCGCGCGGGTCATCGGACCGACACCGCCCGGGTTCGGGGAGATCCAGCCCGCCACCTCGGCGACGCCCGGGTGGACGTCCCCGACAATCTTGCCGTTCTCGTCGCGGCTGACGCCGACGTCGAGGACGGCCGCGCCCGGCTTGACGTCCCCCGGCTTCACCAGGTGCGGGACGCCCGCCGCCGCGACGACGATGTCCGCCTGGCGCAGCAGCCCGGCGAGGTCGCGCGTACCGGTGTGGCACAGGGTCACGGTGGCGTTCTCGGACTTGCGGGTGAGCAGCAGCCCGATCGAGCGCCCCACGGTGATGCCGCGCCCGAGGACGACCACGTGCGCGCCGTTGATCTCGACCCCGTGGTGACGCAGCAGCTCGACGATCCCGTACGGGGTGCAGGGCAGCGGGCCCTCGACGCCCAGCACCAGCCGGCCCAGCGAGGTCGGGTGCAGGCCGTCGGCGTCCTTGGCCGGGTCCATCAGTTCCAGGACGCGGTTGGTGTCGATGCCCTTGGGGAGCGGCAGTTGCACGATGTACCCGGTGCACTCCGGGTTGTCGTTCAGCTCGCGCACGACCGCCTCGATCTCCTCCTGGGAGGCCGTGGCGGGCAGTTCGCGGCGGATGGACGTGATGCCGACCTCGGCGCAGTCCTTGTGCTTGCCGTTGACGTACCAGCGGCTGCCCGGGTCGTCGCCGACGAGGAGGGTGCCGAGGCCCGGGGTGATGCCCCGCTCCTTCAGCGCCGCCACGCGGGAGGTCAGTTCGGATTTGATCGCGGCCGCGGTGGCCTTTCCATCGAGAATCTGGGCGCTCATGGGGGCATCCTTCCGGATGGGGCGGCCCCGCTTCCAGTCGGGCGGGGGCCGGAACGTGCTCTTGATTGCACTTGCACAACAAGTCTGGCCCGGCTCTGCAACCAACTGGACAAGCCCGGTGCGGGCCCACCACGATGACGGGCAGCAAGACGAACGCAATGAGTGCCGCGGGCAGTGCCGGGGGGCGTACCGCAGAAGCAAGTGTCCTCCAGCGTGCCGTGCGTCCCCGCACTTCACGGAGGAAACACCCAGATGAGCTTCGGCGACCCGAACAACCCTTACGGGCAGCAGCAGCCGCCGCAGGGACAGCCCGGCTACGGCTACCCGCAGCAGGCCCCGCAGGGCGTCCCGCCGCAGGCCGGCTACGGCTACCCGCAGCAGGGCCAGCAGCCGTACGGCGTCCCGCCGCAGGCTCCCGGCACGCTGCAGGCCAACAACGGCTACATCAACGTCGCGGGCCTCGGCACCGTCCAGGTCGCCACGATGGGCCGCCGCTTCGGCGCCCGTCTGATCGACGGTCTGGCCATCGGCATCCTGTACGCGGTCTTCAGCGCGATCGGCCTCGCCGGCGTGTTCGGCGCGTCGAAGTCCATCGACGACTGCTCCGGCATCGACCCGCTGTCGCCGCAGTACCAGACCTGCGTCAACGACGCGGCCGCCCAGGCCGGCGGCATCGTCGCCGCGTTCTTCGGCGCCATCTTCGTGTTCTTCCTCATCACGCTGCTCTACGAATGGCTGATGATCGCCTTCGTCGGCGCGACCCTCGGCAAGATGGCGCTCGGCCTGAAGGTCGTCAAGGAGAACACCGGTCAGGCCCCCGGCATCGGCGGCGGCTTCATCCGCTGGATCATCCCCATGGTCGGCTCCGTCCTGTGCGGCATCGGCCAGCTCCTGGTCTACCTCTCCCCGTTCTTCGACAACTCGGGCAAGCTCCAGGGCTGGCACGACCGCGCCGCCGGCACCATCGTCGTCAAGGTGAAGTAACCGCTCCGCGCACCCACCGCTCGCACGCGGCGAAGGCCGCCACCCGCACCAGCGGGTGGCGGCCTTCGCCGTATCCGGAGCCGGCTGCGCGGCTCAGTGGAAGAAGTGGCGCGTACCGGTGAAGTACATGGTCACGCCGGCCTTCTGCGCGGCCTCGACGACCTGCTCGTCACGGACCGAACCGCCCGGCTGGACGACGGCCTTGACACCGGCGGCGGTCAGGATCTCCAGCCCGTCCGGGAAGGGGAAGAAGGCGTCCGAGGCCGCGTACGAGCCCTGCGCGCGCTCGGCGCCCGCCCGCTCGACGGCCAGCTTCGCCGAGTCGACGCGGTTGACCTGGCCCATGCCGACGCCGACCGAGGCGCCGTCCTTGGCCAGCAGGATCGCGTTGGACTTCACGGCGCGGCAGGCCCGCCAGGCGAAGGCGAGCTCGGCGAGCTCCTCGGCGGACAGCGCGTCGCCGGTGGCCAGGGTCCAGTTCGCCGGGTCGTCGCCCTCGGCCTGGAGCCGGTCGGTGACCTCGAGCAGGGCACCGCCGTCGATCGGCTTGACCTCGGCCGGGTTGGACGGAGCGCCCTCGGCCCGCAGCACGCGGATGTTCTTCTTCCGGGCCAGCACCTCGACGGCACCGTCCTCGTACGCCGGAGCCACGATGACCTCGGTGAAGATCTCGGCGACCTGCTCGGCCAGCTCCACCGTCACCGGGCGGTTGACGGCGATGACGCCGCCGAACGCGGAGAGCGGGTCACAGGCGTGCGCCTTACGGTGCGCCTCGGCGACGTCGGCACCGGTCGCGATGCCGCACGGGTTGGCGTGCTTGATGATCGCGACGCAGGGGTCGGCGTGGTCGTACGCGGCCCGGCGCGCGGCGTCGGTGTCCGTGTAGTTGTTGTACGACATCTCCTTGCCGTGCAGCTGCTCCGCCTCGGCCAGGCCGCCGGTGCCGTCGACGTAGAGCGCGGCGGCCTGGTGCGGGTTCTCGCCGTAACGCAGCGTCGACTTGCGCTCCCACGCGCCGGCGAGGAACTCGGGCAGGGCGCCCTCCTCGGCCTCCGGTGCGTACACGTTCGTGAACCAGGAGGCCACGGCGACGTCGTAGGCGGCGGTGTGCTGGAAGGCCTCGGCCGCGAGCCGCTTGCGGGCGGTGAGGTCGAAGCCGCCGCCCTGGGCCGCGGCGAGGACGTCGGCGTAGCGGGCCGGGCTGGTGACCACGGCGACCGACGGGTGGTTCTTGGCGGCGGCGCGGACCATCGACGGGCCGCCGATGTCGATCTGCTCGACGCACTCGTCGGGCGTGGCGCCGGAGGCGACGGTCTCCTTGAAGGGGTACAGGTTGACGATCACCAGGTCGAAGGGCTCGACGCCCAGCTCGGCGAGCTGGCTCCGGTGGTCCTCCAGGCGCAGGTCGGCGAGGATGCCGGCGTGCACGCGCGGGTGGAGGGTCTTGACCCGGCCGTCGAGGCACTCGGGGAAGCCGGTCAGCTCCTCGACCTTGGTGACGGGCACGCCGGCCGCGGCGATCTTCGACGCGGTGGAGCCGGTCGAGACGAGCGCGACGCCCGCCTCGTGCAGGCCGCGGGCCAGGTCTTCCAGTCCCGTCTTGTCGTAGACACTGACGAGCGCACGGCGGATCGGCCGCTGGGTGGTAGCCGTCGTCGTTTCGTTGGCGGTCACTGGATTGTTACCTTTCGTCCCTCAATGCGGTAGCCGTGCCGGGCCAGGCGCCCCACGACGTCGACGAGCAGCTTGCGCTCGACTTCCTTGATGCGCTCATGGAGCGCGGCTTCGTCCTCCCCGTCCCCGATCTCCACGACACCCTGGGCGATGATCGGACCGGTGTCGACGCCGCTGTCCACGAAGTGGACCGTGCAGCCGGTGACCTTGGCCCCGTACGCGAGGGCGTCCCGCACCCCGTGCGCGCCGGGGAATGCGGGGAGGAGGGCGGGGTGGGTGTTGATGAACCGGCCGCCGAAGCGGTCGATGAAGCTCTTGCCGACGATCTTCATGAATCCCGCGGAGACCACGAGGTCCGGCGCGTACGCGTCGGTGGCCTCGGTGAGGGCGGCGTCCCACTCCTCACGGCTCCCGTAGGCCTTGACCGGGCACACGAAGGTCGGGATCCCGGCCTTCTCGGCCCGTTCCAGACCGGCGATGTTCTCGCGGTCGGCCCCGACGGCGACGACCTCGGCACCGAAACCCTCGGCTCCGCCGGGGTGGGCGTCGATGGCGTCGAGCAGGGCCTGGAGGTTGGTGCCGGAGCCGGAAACCAGCACGACCAGGCGGGAGGCGGCCATGGGAGGCCCTTTCTCACAGGATTTGCGACGTTGGTCTTGTGTGGTCATACGAAACTTCGGGGTACCGATATACGGGGAACCATACGAAGCCACCGACCGCCTGCAACGATACCGGCACACGGGACCGCCCCCGAGGGACGGGGGGACGGGCGGGCGGTAGCGTCTGGCGTACAAGCCGCACAACCCGGCGCACACCGGGTCCACGACGTCCACGACACCGTCCACGACACAGGGGAAGTAAGCCACTCGATGCCGGACCGCCGTCAGCCCGACCCCTCCACCGACGACAACCCCTTCGCGGCGCCCCCGGAGGGCCGGCCCGACCAGCCCTGGCAGCCCCGGCAGCAGCCGCAGCGCCCGCGCGACGGCGGCGGCCCGTCGGGCCCGTCCGGCCCGAACCCGGGCCAGGAACCCGGGGGGCCGGCCCGCTGGGACCCGATGGACCCGGTCCAGCGGCGCGCGCGGTACGCGATGCTCGCGGGCATGTGGGGGTTCTTCTTCGGGATCTTCGGGATCCCGTCGGTGGGGCTGCTGCTGGGGGCCCTGGCCATGTACTGGGGCATCAGCGCGCTGCGCGGCCGCGCGGCGACCCCGGCCGACCCGGAGAAGGGCACCCCGGCCCGGCCCGGCGGCCTCTCCGCCCTCGGCCCGGCGGCCCGGCCGCAGCGGGCGGCCGCGATCAGCGGCATGGTCTCGGCGACGCTGGCCCTGCTCCTGGCGGGCACCTCGTACGGGCTGCAGCTGGCGTACAAGGACTTCTACGTCTGCCGCGACGACGCCCTGACCCAGACGGCGGAACTCCAGTGCAACACGCTCCTCCCGGACAACGTGATCGGCAACGTCCTGAAGGTCCAGCGCTGACCGCTCCTTACAGCCCCGCCGGCGTTTGAGGCGCGGGGTCCGGGGCGGAGCCCTGGGGAACGGAGGAAGGGCGGGGCGGGGAGACGGCTCCGCGCAGCGGGCCCCCGGCCCCGTCAGGCTTCCGGCCGCCGCCGCGCGAGCACCCGCGCCCCCACCACCCCCGGCACCAACGGCGCCGCCTCCACCCCACCCTGATCCCCCGCCACATCCGCCGCCGGCGCACCCTCCCCGGCCGGGCCCTCCCCAGGCGGGGTCTCCGCAGGCGCCTCGGCGACCGGAACGGGGTCCGGCTCCGGAACCGGGGGATCCATGGCGGCGGGCGCGACGATCGGCAACGCCGCCTCCCGCAACACCGCCCACCTGAGCTCCCGCACCCCCGAGTCATGCCAGGTGTCCCCGCCACCCGCACCCCCGGCTGAGCCGGCCGGCCGGTTCCGCAGCCCGTGCACCGCCACCGCCACCGGCACCGCCAGCACCACCACCCACCCCGCCGCAGCCGCGCCCACCGCCCACCACACCGGCCCGAACGCCGCCAGCGCCCGCGTCCCCAGCGCCCCCGCCGACGCCGCCGCCAGCCCGGCCATCGCCAGCCCGCACACCACCGCCCCCAGCGCCGCCGTCAGCGCGGTCTCCCCGTACGAGACCTCACGCGCCCGCCGCACCGCGAACCACCCCACCACCAGCCCCGCCGCCACCGGCACCCCGGCCGCCGCCCAGGTCAGCGGCGTCCCCGCCCCCTCCGGCGGCAGCGCCGCCAGCAGCGGGAACCTCGGCAGGGCCGCCGCCCCCTCGAAGCCGAGCGGCGTCGCCGTGGCCCCCGTCCCCACCGCGAACCCGGGCCCCAGCCCGTACGCGGCACCCCACACCACCGCGTTCGGCACCAGCGTCACCGCCAGCAGCAGCACCGCGAACCGTCCCGACCACACGCCGGTCAGCGTCAGGAACGAGGACTGCACCTCCCCCGCGTGCCACACCAGCGAGGCCCCGACCAGCACCGCGCCGCCGCACAGCAGGACAAGCGCCCCCGCCGCCCCCGAGCGCAGCGCCAGCGCGTACCGGGGCCGGGCCACCGCCCTGCGTACGCTCCCCGGGATCCAGCCCGGCAGCGGCCCCGCCGGACGCCCCTTCGCCGTCCACACCCCGCCCGCCGCGGCGAACACCGCCACCAGCGGCAGGTGCCAGGCGGCGCTGATCGGGTCCGCCGGCATCGGCCCGCCGGCCGCGTACAGGGTGGCGAGCGCGCCCACGGCCAGGTAGCCGCAGAGCACGGCGGAGAACACCGCGCTCGCCGGCAGCACCTCCTCCGCCTCCGCGTCCGTCGCCGCGCCGACCCCGGACGCGCTGCCCAGCCGGGCGGCCCGCCGCATCAGCAGCACCGGCAGGGCCACCAGCAGCAGCGGGGTCACACCGACGGGCGCGGGCACCCCGGAGAGGGTGTCGTAGCGGACGAGTTCGGTCCCGTGGGCCATCAGCCACAGCCCGGCGGCGAGGTGCAGCGCCCCGCCGGGACCGCTGTCGGGGTACGGGGAGCTGATCCACAGCACGATCACGAGCACGGCCAGGAAGCCGAGCCCCAGTCCGGCGGCCACGGCGCCGCCCAGCACGCAGGCGGCGGCCGCCGGTGAACGGCGCGGCGCCCGGGCTTGCGGGGCCGCCGGCAACGGGGCCCCGCGTTCGATCACTTGGGTCACACCGTCATGGTGCCAACGACACGCGCTATGGGTGGGTAACAGGCGTTTGCCCGTTGTGTCGCCCAATATACGTTTATGTACTTTATCGCCCAGTGCTGTGCTGCCAGGTCGCGGGGAGTGTGACATGACACCAGACGTCGAGACGGGCTCTCACTCGGAGCGGGGCCTGCCGCCGCCCAAGGAGCGCCGCCGGCTGCGCGAGTCGGGCGAACTGACGCACGAACAGGTCGCTTCGGAGCTGGGGGTCACCGCCGGCACGGTCCGCTCGTGGGAGACGGGCCGTACGGAACCGGGCGCGCGCACGCGCGAGGCGTACGCGGACCTCCTGGACCGCCTCGCGCGCGCGGGCGCGGGCCGGCCGGCGGCCGGCCCGAACACCCGCCCCAGACGCGCCGCGAAACGCGCCCCGAAGCCCCCTTCCACCCCGCCCCGCCACTCCCCCGCCCACCCGGAACGACCCGCCACCGCCCCGGCGGCGGCCGCCCCCCAGCCCCACCCCCCGGCGGACGCCCCGTCACCACCCGTCGGCACACCGGGCCCGGCCGCACCACGCCCCACCCCGGCGGGCGCGCCCACACCCGTACCGGCCTCCCCGGCCGCCCGCGCCACGGCGGATCCCCTCCCCCCGCCTCCCGCCCACACCCCGGCCTGGGCCCTGCCGGACGACCTCACCCGGCCCCCCGCCCCACCGCACCACGGCACGCCCGAGGGTGCGGTGGGCCCGGCCGTCACCTCACCGGCCGGCCCCCCGGCCGACGGCACGTCACCGGCCCACGCCCAGGCCCCCGCCGCCCCGGGCCGTCCCCCGGCGGACGCACCGCCGGCCACCGCCGCCCCGGGCCTCACCACGGCGGACACCCGACCCGCCGCAGGCGCGGACGGCCACGCCCCGGCGGATGCCCCCGCGCCCGGGCCGCAGGCCCCTGCCCCTGCCCCCGCGCCCGCACCCGCGTCCACGCCGCAGGACGGCGGCGAGCGGGCCGGCGCCCCCCGAGCGGCCCGGCGGCCGAGGCGGCCCGCCGAGGCGTTCGACGCGCTCTACGGCTACTCCGCTCCCGCACTGGTGCGCCAGGTCTACCTCCTGACGGGCCGTCGCGGCCTCGCGCAGGAGGCCGTGGAGACGGCGTTCCGTCAGGCCTGGGCGCAGTGGCCCGAGGTGGCCACCGACCCCGACCCCGTGGGCTGGGTGCGCGCGGCCGCGTACGAGTACGCGCTCTCCCCCTGGCGCCGGCTCCGCCGGGCCCACCGCACCCTCGGCCGCCCCGACAAGGCCCCCGCCGACCCCAACGACCGCATCCTGCTGGGCGCCCTGCTCGCCCTGCCGGCCGCGCACCGCCGGACCGTGCTGCTCTACGACGGCGTCGGCCTCGACCTGCCGGACACGGCCGCCGAGACCGAGGCCAGCACCCCCACCACCGGCAACCGGCTGCTCCACGCCCACGCCGACCTCGCCGCCCGGCTCCCCGGCCTGGCCGGCGTCCCCCCGGAGCAGCAGTCGGCCGTGCTGCGCGCGTGGCTCGGCGCGGTGCGGCCCGCCGTGCCGCTGGATCCGCCCCCGGCGGCCACCGTCCGCACGGTCAGCGAACTCCGCGCGCGCCGCTGGGCGCGGGCCGCGCTCGTCCTGACGGCGGTGATCGCCGTCGCGACCGGCTACACCACCGTCACCGCGCCCGACCACTACGAGGCGCCGGTCGCGCCGGGCGCCAGTGTTTCCGGGGTCCCGGCGCTGGCCGGCCCGCCGCGGCTGACCGAGACGAGCCGGGCCCTCCAGGACAAGCTCCGCGCCGACCCGGCCGCCGGCCCCCACCGGATCCACCCGTCGCTGGAGTGAACGGCCGGCGCGAAACGCGAAACGGGCGTGGCCCGCACCCCGGGGGGTGCGGGCCACGCCCGTGCAGCCGTAGCGCGGGGAGGACCTCAGCGCTTACTTGGCGCCTTCGAGGATCTCGCGCGCGAGCTTGGCCGTCTCGGTCGGCGTCTTGCCGACCTTGACGCCGGCGGCCTCAAGGGCCTCCTTCTTGGCCTGCGCGGTGCCGGAGGAGCCGGAGACGATGGCGCCGGCGTGGCCCATGGTCTTGCCCTCGGGGGCGGTGAAGCCCGCGACGTAGCCGACGACCGGCTTGGTGACGTTCTTCGCGATGAAGTCCGCCGCACGCTCCTCGGCGTCGCCGCCGATCTCGCCGATCATGACGATGAGCTCGGTCTCCGGGTCGGCCTCGAAGGCCTCCAGGGCGTCGATGTGCGTGGTGCCGATGACCGGGTCGCCACCGATGCCGACGGCGGAGGTGAAGCCGATGTCGCGCAGCTCGTACATCATCTGGTAGGTCAGCGTGCCGGACTTGGACACGAGGCCGATCTTGCCGGGCTTGGTGATGTCGCCCGGGATGATGCCGGCGTTGGACTGGCCGGGGGTGATCAGACCCGGGCAGTTCGGGCCGATGATGCGGGTCTTGTTGCCCTTGGCGGTCGCGTACGCCCAGAAGGCGGCGGAGTCGTGCACCGCGATGCCCTCGGTGATGACGACGGCCAGCGGGATCTCGGCGTCGATGGCCTCGACGACGGCGGCCTTGGCGAACGCCGGCGGGACGAAGAGGACGGAGACGTTGGCGCCCGTCTTCTCCATCGCCTCGGCGACGGAGCCGAAGACCGGGACCTCGGTGCCGTCGAAGTCGACGGTCGTGCCGGCCTTGCGCGGGTTCACGCCACCGACGATGTTGGTGCCGTCAGCCAGCATCAGCTTGGTGTGCTTCATGCCCGTGGCACCGGTCATGCCCTGGACGATGACCTTGCTGTCCTTGTTGAGGAAGATAGCCATGTGAGTCTGTGACCTCTGCCCTTACTTCGCAGCCGCGAGCTCGGCGGCCTTGTCGGCCGCGCCGTCCATGGTGTCCACGCGCTGCACCAGCGGGTGGTTGGCGTCCGAGAGGATCTTGCGACCCAGCTCGGCGTTGTTGCCGTCGAGGCGGACGACCAGCGGCTTGGTGACCGCCTCGCCCCGGTCCTCGAGCAGCTGCAGCGCCTGGACGATGCCGTTGGCGACCTCGTCACAGGCGGTGATGCCACCGAAGACGTTGACGAACACGGACTTGACGTCCGGGTCGCCGAGGATGATCTCCAGGCCGTTGGCCATGACGGCGGCGGAGGCGCCACCGCCGATGTCCAGGAAGTTGGCGGGCTTGACGCCACCGTGGTTCTCACCGGCGTAGGCGACGACGTCGAGGGTGCTCATGACGAGACCCGCGCCGTTGCCGATGATGCCGACCTCACCGTCGAGCTTGACGTAGTTGAGGCCCTTCTCCTTGGCGGCGGCCTCGAGCGGGTTCGCGGCCGCGTGGTCCACGAACTCCTCGTGACCCGGCTGGCGGAACTCGGCGTTCTCGTCCAGGGAGACCTTGCCGTCGAGGGCGATGACGTCGCCGGAGGCGACCTTCGCCAGCGGGTTGACCTCGACGAGGAGCGCGTCCTCGGCGATGAAGGTCTGCCACAGGGTCACGAGGACCTCGGCGACCTTCTCGGCGACCTCGGCCGGGAACTTCGCCAGGGCGACGATCTCGCGGGCCTTCTCGATCGTGACGCCCTCGTTGGCGTTGACCGGGACCTTCGCGAGCTTCTCCGGGGTCTCCTCGGCGACCTGCTCGATGTCCATGCCGCCCGCGACCGAGGCCATGGCCAGGAAGGTGCGGTTGGTGCGGTCGAGCAGGTACGAGACGTAGTACTCCTCGAGGATCTCGGGAGCCGTCTCGGCGATCATCACCTTGTGGACCGTGTGGCCCTTGATGTCCATGCCCAGGATGTCCGTCGCGCGGGCGACGGCCTCGTCCGGGGTGGCGGCGAGCTTGACGCCGCCGGCCTTGCCACGGCCGCCGACCTTCACCTGGGCCTTGACGACCGACTTGCCGCCCAGCTTCTCGGTGGCCTCGCGAGCCGCCTCAGGCGTGTCGATCACTTCACCGGCCAGCACCGGTACACCGTGCTTGGCGAAGAGGTCCCTCGCCTGGTACTCGAACAGGTCCACGCGCGTCCGTCCCTTGTCTTCAAAGATTCGCAGTGATTCGCGGTTTGTCTGCTATCTGCGTGGGCGTGCCGCGGAGGGCAACGTGACGGCGCTGTCACTGGGGAGGCGCACACGGTGACCGTGGACGCGGCATGTCCGTCTCGCAGGTTATCCCCGAGGGCCGTAGGACCCTAAATCACAGATCACACCTGAGCGGTGATACCTGTCACAGATCGCCTCACTGCGGAACTGCGTCTTCGTGCGATCCGCCGATTCCCGGCGGCCCCTCACGGGACCGGCAGCGGGCGCTTCTCCAGAGCGGCCGCCATCACCTCCGGGAACAGGTCGGGCGTGCAGGCGAAGGCCGGGGCGCCCAGCGCGGCGAGGGCCGCCGCGTGCTCGTGGTCGTAGGCGGGGGCGCCCTCGTCGGACAGCGCGAGCAGGGCCACGAACTCCACGCCCGCCGCCTTCATCGCGGCGACCCGCTTCAGCATCTCGTCGCGTATCCCGCCCTCGTAGAGATCACTGATCAGGACCACGACCGTGTCGGCAGGACGGGTGATCCTGGACTGGCAGTAGGCGAGGGCGCGGTTGATGTCGGTGCCGCCGCCGAGCTGGGTGCCGAAGAGGACGTCCACCGGGTCGTCGAGCCGGTCGGTGAGGTCGACCACCGCCGTGTCGAACACGACCAGGCGGGTGGCGATCGACCGCATCGACGCCAGGACCGCCCCGAAGACGGAGGCGTAGACGACGGAGGCCGCCATCGAGCCCGACTGGTCGATGCAGAGGACCACCTCCTTCTTCACCGCCTGGGAGGCGCGGCCGTATCCGACGAGCCGCTCGGGCACGACGGTGCGGTGCTCGGGGAGGTAGTTCCTGAGGTTCGCGCGGATCGTCCGGTCCCAGTCGATGTCCCGGTGGCGGGGGCGGCTGATCCGGGCCGACCGGTCGAGGGCGCCCGTGAGGGTGGCCCGGGTCCGGCTCGCGAGGCGCTCCTCCAGTCGGCCGACCACCGTGCGGACCACGGCCCGCGCCGTCTCCCTCGTGGTGTCGGGCATGGCCTTGTTCAGTGACAGCAGGGTCCCGACCAGGTGCACGTCCGGCTCGACGGCCTCCAGCATCTCCGGCTCCAGCAGCAGAGTGGACAGGCCGAGCCGCTCGATGGCGTCCCGCTGCATGACCTGGACCACGGGGGCGGGGAAGTACGTACGGATGTCCCCGAGCCAGCGCGCCACGCGCGGCGCGGACCCGCCGAGGCCCGCCGTCCGCTCGCCCGGGCCCTTGCCGTCCCCGCCTCCGTAGAGCGCCGCCAGCGCCCCGTCCATCGCGGCGTCGGCCCCGCCCAGGGCCCGGCCCGTCCCGTCGCCCTCTCCCCCGCCGAGCACCATCCGCCAGCGCCGCAGCCGCTCGCCTCCGGCGGTTTCCATGCCGCTCTCCGTCATCTGCCGATCCCCTTTGACTCGTTGCCCTCGGGAGGACGCCGCCCCCACCGTCCCCGCCCCGCCCCGCCCGGGCAGGGTCATGCCGCACCCAGGAGGAGGCGGACCACCTCCGTCACCGCGGCCGCGCGGGCCGGGTCCAGGTCCGGGGCGAAGCCCTCGGGCGCCGGGCCGGCGCCGGCCGGTGTCCGCCGGGTGCCCGGGCCGCGCCGGGCCAGCTCGCCCAGGGTCCGCCGCACCCCCGGCTCGTACGCCCCGAACGTCCGCCGCAGCAGCGGCAGTACGTCGACGAAGGCCCGCTCGGGGACCGCCACCAGCCAGGCGTCGATCAGGCCCAGCAGCCGCTCGTCGTGGACCAGCAGCGTCCCGCCGCCGGAGCCGCCGCCGGCGAACCCCTCGATCCAGCCCGCCGCGTCACCCGGCGGGACCGCCGGGGACAGGGCGAGCCCCATCAGGCGGGCCGTCTCCCCGGGCGGGAGCCGCCCGTCGTCCAGCAGCAGCCGTACCGCCCGGCCGCGTATGAGCCCGGGCACGGTGTCCCGCCCGGCCAGCTTCCGCAGGACGTCCGCCCAGCGCTCCCGCAGCCCCCCGCCCGCGTCGGCCAGCAGGGCGACCGCCCCGTGCACCCCGTCCAGATGGCTCCGCAGCTCCGCCGCCCCGTCGGCGTCCAGCCCGGCCGCGCAGGCCGGCGGCAGGGCCACGCAGATCCGCTCCGCCAGCCCGGCGGCGACCGTGCCGAGCGCCGCCGAGTCCGTACCCCGCACGTCCCCGTACCGCAGCGAACGGGCCAGCGCCGGCAGCGCCTTCGCCAGCCGCGCCACATCGGTGTCCAGCGCCGCCAGGTCGGCCAGCGCCCGCAGCACGGCGGGCAGGGCCTGCGACAGCCCGGCCAGCAGGCACCGCTCGGCCAGCGCCGTGACCTCCCCCAGCTCCCCGGCGCCCGCCGCCTCCGCCTCCGCCTTGGCCACCGCCGCCCCCGGCACGGTGGTGCCCCAGATCCCCGCCTCGGCGACCCGCACCGAAAGCTCCGGCTCCCAGCGCAGCCGCCAGGTCTCCCGGAAGGTGCCCGTCCCGCCCCGGGAGGCCGTGGGCACGCCCCAGTCGACCCCGAGCATCCGCAGCCGGTGCAGCAGCAGGGACTTGGCCGCGTCCGCCTCCTTGCGCAGGTCCAGCTCCAGCTCCCGCTCCCGGGCCTCCGCCTTCAGCCGCAGCGAGCGCTGCCGGCGGGTGAGGTCCCGCTGGAGCGGTACGGCGGGCGCCGCGTCCGGGACCTCGCCGAGCACGTCCCCGACGACGAGCCGGTCCTCGACCAGCGCGAGCGGTATGTCGGAGCCGTCGCACATCACGGCCCGCACCGCCTCCAGGGTCTCGGCGAGCCCGGGCACCGGCCGGCCCCGGACGGCCGCCAGGGTCTCGGCCAGCCGGACCGCCTCGATCACATGGGACGGGGAGACCTGCCGGTCCTCCTCCCGCAGCAGCCCGGCCACCTTGGTCAGCCACCGCTCGACCGGCCGGTCCCGGGCGGCGAACAGGTGCGCGTACCAGCCCGGCGAGGTGATGCCCGCGCCGTATCCGCCGGCCCGGGCGAGCCTGCGGTGGGTCCAGGGCACCCAGGTGGTCTCCACCCTGGTCCGGGGCAGCCCGGTGAGCAGCGCCCTGTCCGCGGCGACCGTCGCCCCGGCCCGCAGCGCCGGAACGTGCCAGGCGCCGCACACCACCGCGTAGTCGTCGCCGAACTCCCGGCGGGCGGCCCGCATCCGCTGCCGCATGTACGCCTCGCGGACCAGGTCACGGGGCCGGCCGCCGTCCCCGTAGGTCTCGCGCAGGGCCCCCATGGCCTCGGCGAGGGCATCGAAGGCGGCCAGCGGATCCCGCGCCGCCCCGCCGCCCCGGTGCTCGACCACGTCCTCCCACCAGTGCTCCGCGTCCTCGTATCCGGCGGCCTCCGCGAGCACCGCCAGCGGATCCACCGGCAGCCCACCGGCGCCGCCCGGCGCGGCGTCCTCTTCCGCCTCCGGCGCGGCGTCCTCTTCCGCCTCCGGCGCGGCCAGCGTGTGCGCGGCGGGGAGGTCGATGAAGCGCACCGGGACGTCCCGGGCCTGGGCCCAGCGGATGGCGACCCACTCCGGGGAGAAGCCGGCCAGCGGCCAGAACGCGGCCCGGGCCGGATCGTCCGCCGCGTGCGCGAGCAGCGCGACCGGCGGCCGCATCCCCGGATCGGCGGCCAGCTCCAGCAGGGCGTCCCCCTCGGGCGGCCCCTCGATCAGCACGGCCCGCGGCTGCGCCCGGTCCAGCGCGGCCCTCACCGCCCGCGCCGAGCCCGGCCCGTGGTGGCGGACCCCGAGGAGCAGCGGCCCCGCGCCCCGCGGGCTCATGCCGTCACCTCCCGGCAGGCGCGGTAGAAGTCCTTCCAGCCGTCGCGCTCGCGGACGACCGTCTCCAGGTACTCCTGCCAGACCACCCGGTCGGCGGCCGGGTCGCGGACCACGGCGCCGAGGATCCCGGCGGCCACGTCGGAGGGGCGCAGGACGCCGTCCCCGAAGTGCGCGGCGAGGGCGAGGCCGCCGGTGACCACGGAGATGGCCTCGGCGGTGGACAGCGTGCCGCTGGGCGACTTCACCTTGGTGCGGCCGTCCCCGGTGACCCCGTCGCGCAGCTCGCGGAAGACGGTGACGATCCGGCGGATCTCCTCCAGTCCCTCGGGCACGGCCGGCAGGTCCAGCGCGCGGCCCATCTGGTCGACGCGGCGGGCGACGATGTCCACCTCGGCGTCGGCGGTGGCGGGCAGCGGCAGGACGACGGTGTTGAAGCGCCTGCGCAGCGCGCTGGACAGTTCGTTGACCCCCCGGTCGCGGTCGTTGGCGGTGGCGATGAGGTTGAAGCCGCGCACGGCCTGCACCTCCTCGCCGAGCTCCGGTATCGGGAGGGTCTTCTCGGACAGGACGGTGATGAGGGTGTCCTGGACGTCGGCGGGGATGCGGGTGAGCTCCTCGACGCGGGCGGTCATGCCCTGGGCCATGGCCCGCATGACGGGGCTGGGCACGAGGGCCGCGCGGCTCGGGCCTTCGGCGAGGAGGCGGGCGTAGTTCCAGCCGTAGCGGATGGCCTCCTCGGGGGTGCCGGCCGTGCCCTGGACGAGCAGGGTGGAGTCCCCGCTGACGGCGGCGGCGAGGTGCTCGGAGACCCAGGTCTTGGCGGTGCCGGGGACGCCGAGCAGGAGGAGGGCGCGGTCGGTGGCGAGGGTGGTGACGGCGACCTCGACGATCCGGCGCGGGCCGACGTACTTGGGCGTGATGACGGTGCCGTCGGCGAGGGTGCCGCCCTGGAGGTAGGTGGCCACGGCCCAGGGGGAGAGTTTCCAGCGGGCCGGGCGGGGCCGGTCGTCGGCGGCTTCCAGGGCTTTCAGTTCGTGCGCGAAGGCGTCCTCGGCGTGCGGGCGCAGTGCCTCGGTTCCGGTGCCGTTCCCGTGCGTGCTCATGGTCCCCCTCCAGTGCTCGGCAGCCGCTCCCGACTGCTGCACCCACCGTGCACCATGCCACTGACAACACCCTTCGCTTGAGGCGTCGTTGCAGGTCAGAGCGATTGTCAGTGGGGGTCTCTACGGTGGTTCCCATGACTGAGCAGGGGGTCCGCTGGACGGCGGAACAGGTACTGGCTCTGGCTCCTGACGAAGCGTCGCGGAAGGCGGGGGGCAGGCTCGGCGGGGCGGGTCCGTGGTCGCAGACCGGAGGTTCCGCTTCCGGTTCGGTGTGGGGATTGTGCAAGGGCAGCGGCCGTACGCCGTACCGGACGGTCGTCGACCTGACGGGGCCCGCGTACAAGTGCTCGTGTCCCAGCAGGAAGTTCCCGTGCAAGCACGCGCTGGGGCTGCTGCTGCTCTGGTCGGCGCAGGGGCTGGGCGATCCGGCCGCGGCGCCGGACTGGGCGGCGGAGTGGCTGGCGGAGCGCGCGGTGAAGGCCGCGCGGCCGGCGTCCGCTCCGGTGGACGCCGAGGCGGCCCGCAAGCGCGCCGAGCGGCGCGCCGAGCGGGTCGGGGCGGGGGTCTCCGAGCTGGAGCGGCGGCTCGAAGACCTGCTGCGCGGCGGCATAGCCGGGCAGGGTCAGGCGGGGTACGCCCCGTGGGATGAGACAGCGGCCCGGATGGTCGACGCCCAGGCGCCCGGACTGGCCGCCCGGGTAAGGGAGTTGGGGACAATACCCGGTTGCGGCCCCGGCTGGCCCGCCCGGATGCTTGAGGAGTTCGCGCTGCTGCACCTGCTGGACCGGGCCTGGGCGGGGGTGTCCGGTCTGCCGGAGCCGCTGGCCGCGACCGTCCGGAACCGGGTGGGGCTGCCGTCCTCGGCGGAGGGGGAGACCGTCCGGGACCGCTGGCTCGTACTCGCCCAGTACGACTCGGTGTCCCCGGACGGCCGTCTCACCACCCGCCGGATATGGCTGCGCGGGCTGGAGAGCGGACGGCCGGCACTGGTGCTGGACTTCGGGCCGCCCGGGAGGGCGCCGGGGCTGGCGCTGCCCGTCGGACTGGTGCTGGAGGCGGAAGCCCGCTTCCGGCCCGGATCGGCGGGGCTCCGGGCGGACCTGGGGGACCGTACCGCGGCCGCGGCCGCGGACCTCGTCCGGGCTCCGGCCGGGGTGAGCACCGGCGAGGCCCTGGAGGCCTACGGGGGCGCGCTGCGGGAGGACCCGTGGCTGGACTCCTGGCCGGTGGTGCTGGGCCCGGTGATCCCGATACCGGGTGAGGCGGGTGACGGGCCCTGGCAGCTCGCGGACGCGGAGGGGGCGTCCGCACTGCCGGTGGCGTCCGGCGGGGGCCGTTCGCGGCCCGCGCTGTGGCAGCTGGCCGCCCTCTCGGGCGGCGGTCCGGTCACGGTGTTCGGCGAGTGCGGCCACCGCGGCTTCACTCCGCTGACCGCCTGGCAGCCCGGCTCCTCCGAGCCGGTGCCGCTGATCTGACGAAGGGCGCGACCAACCGACAACGCAGGGGGCCTGGGGGGATCCATGCCGTCTCGCAGACCGACATGGAGGACGCGGAGGCGCGGGGGCGCCGACGCGCTGACGAGAAGCCGGGGGGCTTTCATGAACGACAACCACGCCAGCTGAACGAGGTTCACGCGGCACGCCCGCGGCTCCGGTCCCGCGGAGGGGGCGGGACCGGAGCCCGCGCGGGCGCGAAGGACGCCCGAAGACCGACGACCGACGACCGATGGGTACTGACGAGGGAGGGGCCTGATGGGCCGGGCCGGCGAGGGATACGCGGACGCGGACTGGGAGGAGCTGGTCACCGCCGCGCTGCTGGGCACCGAGCGGCGGGGCGGCACACCGGAGGCACTGCTCGACGCCGCGGCCGTGCGGACGCTGTGCCGCCGCGCCGGGCTGCGGCCCGCGCCGGCGGCCCGGCGGCCGGACCCCGCGCCACGGGATCCGCGCCCGGCGCCGCCGGAGGCCGCCCGGCGGCGGCTCGCGCACCTGCTCGCGGACCGTACGAGCGGGGGCGGGACCGGGCGACGGGGGGCCGCCCCGGATCTGACGGAGCTGCTCCCGCAGTGGCTGGCCGCCGCCGGACGGCACGGCTACCGGGCACCGTCGGCCCTGGTCCCGGCGCTGCTGGACGCGGCCCGGGCCCGCACCGACCTGCGCCCGCAGGCACTGGCCCTGGCCGGGGCGCGGGGGCTGTGGCTGGCCCGGCTGAATCCGGAGTGGCGGTTCGCGCTGCGCGGGGCGGCGGGCGGCGCCGGCGAACTGCCCGACCCCGCCGACGGGGAGGGGGTGGCCCGGCTCTGGGAGGAGGGGCTCTTCGCGGAACGGGTCGCCCTGCTGGGCACCGTACGGGCCCACGACGGGGCGGCCGCGACCCGGCTGCTGGCCAGCACCTGGGCCACCGAGCGGGCCGAGGACCGGCTGATGTTCCTCGACTCGCTGCGGACCGGGCTGTCGATGGCGGACGAACCCTTCCTGGAGGCGGCGCTGGGCGACCGCAGCCGCAACGTCCGGGCGACGGCCGCCGAGCTGCTCTCGGCGCTGCCGGAGTCGGCGCTGGCGGGCCGGATGGCGGAGCGGGCGCTGGCCTGCGTGGGCCCGGAGGCCGTGGAGCCGCCGGCGGAGTGCGACGCGGGAATGCTGCGCGACGGGGTGGTCAAGCGGCCGCCCGCGGGGCGCGGCGAGCGGGCGTGGTGGCTCGGCCAGGTGGTGGAGGCGGCCCCGCTGTCCCGCTGGCGCGAGCGGTTCGGGGGGCTGGGCCCGGCGGAGATCGTGGCGCTGCCGGTGCCCGGGGGCTGGGCGGAGGAGATACACGCCGCCTGGTGCCGGGCGGCGGTGCGGCAGCGGGACGCGCGGTGGTCGAAGGCCCTGCTCGGCGCGGCGTCGGCGCCGCCGGCGGCGGGGCCGGGCACGGCGTCACTCGCGGAGCGGGCCAAACTGCTGGAGACCCTGCCGGAGGGGGAACGGGCCGAGTGGGTCGCGGAGTTCGTACGGGCGCACGGGCTGTCGGAGGCGTTCCAGCTGCTGGGGGTCTGCCGGGTGCCGTGGGCCGGGCCGCTGGGCCGGGCGGTGGTGGACGCGCTGGACGCCGCGCGGGTCGCGGGGGGCTACCCGTGGAGCTTCAGCGGGGTGATGGGGCTGGCGGAGCGCTGCCTCGATCCCGCCGAGGCGGAGCGGCTGGAAGGGCTCGTGGACGCCGTCGAGGTCGCGGACGAGGAAGGCGGGGCCGCCGCGTACTGGGCGGAGGCGTTCCAGCGGCTGGTGGCGACGCTGCGGATGCGGGCCGCGATGCTCGCGGAGCTGGCGCCGGAGGCCTGACGCCGCCGGCCGGGGGCTGCGCGGGGCCGTAACCCCGCCCCGCCCCTCACCGGTTCCTCCCCCGGCCGCCGCTGGGGGAGGAAGATCCGGAAGAGACGGGCTAGGCCTGGCGGACGTGGGTGTTGACCCAGTCGACGATCGCCGTCGTCGTCGCGCCCGGCGTGAAGATCTCGGCCACGCCCTTCTCCTTCAGGGGGGCGATGTCGTCCTCCGGGATGATCCCGCCGCCGAAGACCTTGATGTCCTCCGCGTCCCGCTCCTTCAGGAGCTCCAGCACCCGGACGAACAGGGTGTTGTGCGCGCCCGAGAGGATCGAGAGGCCGATGGCGTCGGCGTCCTCCTGGATCGCGGTGTCCACGATCTGCTCGGGGGTCTGGTGCAGGCCCGTGTAGATGACCTCCATGCCCGCGTCCCGCAGCGCCCGCGCGATCACCTTGGCCCCGCGGTCGTGGCCGTCAAGACCCGGCTTGGCCACCACCACACGGATCGGACCGGTCACACCCATCGCACTGCCTCCCGAGTGAACGAACGTTAAGTACAGCATTGCGCACCGCACCGTTTCACGGTCAAGCGGGAGGGGGAAATCACACGTGGGACGCCGTTGATTCACCTCGCCCAGTCGCCCCGCCACCGCGCCGACAGCCGCACGGCACGGTGGCGGGGCCACGTCGGCAGCCGGCACGGCCCCGTACCCAAGAGGTCCAGGGGAGGCCGTCGATGGGGCTGACGATCGCACCGCTGCCCGTCCCGCGCTCGGGGGCCGCCCTGCGGGCCGCGGTCCTGGAGGCGGTGGTGCTCGCCGGGCACATGCTCCTCTACCCGAGTGGAGTCCGGGAGGAGCGCAGGGCGGCGAGGACCTCCGGGACCGGGGGACAGATGCCGCCCGTGCTGCTGCTGCACGGGTTCACCGACAACCGGTCCGTGTTCGTGCTGCTGCGCCGCGCCCTCGGCGCAGGGGGCCGGCGGCGCGTGGAGACGTACAACTACTCCCCCTTCACCGTCGACCTGCGCGCCACCGCCCGCCATCTCGCCCGGCGCGTCGAGGAGCTGTGCGAGCGCAGCGGCCAGGAGCGGGTGGACCTCGTGGGGCACAGCCTGGGCGGTCTGGTCGGGCGGTACTACGTCCAGCGGCTCGGCGGTGACGCCCGCGTGCGGACGCTGGTCACCCTCGGCACCCCGCACGGCGGGACTCGGGTCGCCCCCTTCATGGACGCCCACCCCCTGGTCCGCCAGATGCGCCCCGACTCCCCGGTGATGGCCGAGCTGCGCGCGCCCGCGCCCGGCTGCCGGACCCGGTGCGTGGCCTTCTGGAGCGCGTACGACGCCCTGATGGCCCCCACCGGGACGGCCCGGATCGAGCACCCGGACCTGGACGCGGTGAACGTCGAGGTCACCGGGATCGGGCACCTCGCCCTGCCCGTGCACCCCGCCGTCATCACCGCCGTGCGCCGCGCCCTCGACGGCCCGGTGCGCGACGCCGGCGCCGGGGCCGAAGGAGGGGCGGGAGCTTCCACGGGGCCGGCGAGAAAACTCCCGTCCACCGGAACCGGAGGGGAGGGCATGGTCGTCTGAGCCCCCGGAGGTTTGTGAGACGGGGGGACGGATGGCCGGGGAGGGCGCTGCGGCGCGGCGCGGAGTGCTCGCGCCGGTGCTGGCGAACCTGGCCCTCGGCGTGCCCGCCGTCGTGCCGCTCCACCTGGGGTGGTGGGTCCTGACCGAGTACCTGCCCATGGACTGCCACAGCACGTCCGACCTCGCGAGACCGGACCTGGCCAACTGCGACTTCCACACCCTCGACCACTCCACGGCGGTGCTGTTCCTGCTGGTCGTGACGGGTGTGCTGCTGGTCGGCGCGGTGTTCGTCGTCGACGCCGTCCTGCCTGCGAAGGCGCGCCGAGGAGCCTGGCTGCGGTCGGCCGCGCTGGTGCCGGTGCCGTTCGCGCTGCTCCTCGCGTTCGCCTACAACACCGGATGATTCCCAGTCGAACGAATTTCGAACTCAAGGCCAAGGCTCGGTGTTTCGGCGACCGAAAGGCGGCCGAATGCCCGGTTCCCGCGAGGACGAAACCCGCCGAAGATTGTCGAGGCGAGTAACCGCCGGGTACAGTCACGCCACTGCTCTCCTCCGGTGAACCTCGAGTTCCCCGGCCACCCAGGCCCCCCACTGCCGAGGCGAAAGAGAAGTTGGTGAACGACCGCCCGACGTCGGGCCAGTACCCCGGAATGGGGCACGACGGCCTTTCCACCACCACTTTCGCTGGTGACCAGACCCAGGTTTCCTACGAAACGCAGGGCCAGGGCTATCAGTACGTCACGGACTACGCCTCCTCGGGCAGTTACGGGACCTACGACTCCTACGACTCCTACGGCGCGTACCCCTCGTCCGCCGACACCGGCGCCTACGACGCCACCGCCTGGACCTCGCAGCAGGCCTACCTCTCCAGCGTCCCGGCCCAGACCGTCCCCGAGGACACGACCGGCTCCTGGGACGCGAGCGCCTGGAACTCCGCGCACTCCGAAGGCGCCGGCCACGCTTCGGCCGGGTTCGGCTACGAGGCCGCGGGCTCCGAGCAGACCGGCCAGTGGGACTTCTCCGGCTACGGGCAGGGCCACGGCCAGGACACCGGCGCCTACGACGCCACCGCCTGGAACAGCGCCGACGGCACGGTGTTCACCGACACCACCTCCGCGGAGGCCACCGCCGACGCGTACGCCGACGACGAGACCTCCGTCTTCGAGCCCCTCGGCCACGGCCTCGCCGCCTCCGACGAGAGCGGGTACGAGTTCGGGTACGAGGACGAGGAGCCGCAGTTCACCGACGCCGCGCACGACCTGCCCACGCAGGCGACGCCCCTCACCTCCGCCGCCGCCGAGCCGCGCTCCGCGCGCCGGGCCGGCGGCCGGGGCGGGGCCAAGGGCGGCGGCAAGGACAAGGCGGGCAGCGCCCGGCGCCGTACGCCGGCCAAGCGGTCCGCCCTGCTGACCGTGGCGGTGCCCTCCGTCTGCGTGATGGGCGTCGCGGGAGTCGCGGCCGCCTCCGTCGGCGGTCTGACCGGCGGTGACAAGCCGTCCGAGGACACGACCACGATGGCCGCCCCCGACCCGGCGTCGGTGAAGCCGGTCGCGGCGAACAACAAGCTCGACACGCAGCTGGCCGCCCTCAGCGCCGACGCCGGCGACTTCGCCGACCGCGCGAGCCGCACCCAAGAGCGGATCGACCTCAAGCAGCGTCAGGAAGCGGACAAGAAGAAGCGGGCCGAGGAGGCGGCGGCCAAGGAGGCGGCCCGCCCGAAGTTCGCGATCCCCGTGACCCAGCACGGCCTGAGCGCCATGTTCGGGCAGGCCGGCGGCATGTGGATGTCCGTGCACACCGGCATCGACTTCCCCGTCTCCTACGGCACCCCGGTCATGGCCGCCACCGACGGCACCATGCGCACCCAGTGGAACAGCGCCTACGGGAACATGGCCATCCTGACCTCCCCCGACGGCACCGAGACCTGGTACTGCCACCTCAGCAGCACCAAGATCCGGTCCGGTCCGGTCAAGGCCGGCGACGTCATCGCGTACTCCGGCAACTCCGGCAACTCCACCGGACCGCACCTCCACTTCGAGGTCCGGCCCGGCGGCGGCTCCGCGGTGGACCCCCTGGCCTGGCTGCGCAACCACGGCCTGGACCCCACGTAGGAAGCCCGGGCCCCCAGGAAGCCCGGGCCCCCAGGAGGCGCCGCCCCCTGGGGCCCCTGGGGCCTACAGCTTCTGCACCGGCGCGTAGCGCAGGAGCAGCCGCTTCGGCTTGTCGTCCCCGAAGTCGATGGTGGCCTGCGCGTCCGCGCCGGCCCCCCGGACCTCCATGACGGTGCCCAGCCCGAACTGGTCGTGCGTCACGCGGTCCCCGACGGCCAGCGCGATGACCGGCTTGTCGGCGGCGCGGCGCGTCGCGAACCCGGACGGGCCCGAGGAGCGGGAGCGCGACGAGGACAGGAACGCCTCGGGCGAGGTCCCGAACGAGGCCTTGCCCGAACCGGAGGACGAGGACCCGTAGCCGGAGCCGCGCATCGGACCGGCCGGCTTCTGCGCGGCTCCCGTCCGCTTCCACTGGAGGTACTCGGCCGGGATCTCCTCCAGGAACCGCGAGGGCGGGTTGTACGAGGGGGTGCCCCAGGCGCTGCGCATGCTGGAGCGGGTCAGGTACAGCCGCTCGCGGGCGCGGGTGATGCCGACGTAGGCGAGGCGGCGCTCCTCCTCCAGCTCCTTGGTCTGGCCCAGCGCGCGCATGTGCGGGAAGACCCCGTCCTCCATGCCCGTCAGGAAGACCACCGGGAACTCCAGGCCCTTGGCGGTGTGCAGGGTCATCAGCGTGATGACGCCCGAGCCGTCCGGGTCCTCGTCCGGGATCTGGTCGGAGTCGGCGACGAGCGCGACCTGCTCCAGGAACTCGGCCAGGGTGCCCGGGCTCTCCTCGTCCCTCGCCTGCTCGAATTCGAGGGCGACCGCCGCGAGCTCCTGGAGGTTCTCGATCCGGGTCTCGTCCTGCGGGTCGGTGGAGGCCTGGAGCTCGGCGAGGTAGCCCGTGCGCTCCAGTACCGCCTCCAGCACCACGGCCGGGCCGGCGCCGGAGTCGACGATCGTGCGCAGCTCCTCCATCAGGGTGTTGAACCGCTTGACGGCGTTGGTGGAGCGGGCGGCCATGCCGAAGGCCTCGTCCACCCGGCGCAGGGCCTGCGGGAAGGTGATCTTCTCGCGGAGCGCGAGGGCGTCGATCATCGCCTCGGCGCGCTCGCCAATGCCGCGCTTGGGCACGTTGAGGATGCGGCGCAGCGGGACGTTGTCCTCGGGGTTGGCCAGGACGCGCAGGTAGGCCAGGACGTCCCGGACCTCCTTGCGCTCGTAGAAGCGGACGCCGCCGACGACCTTGTAGGGCAGTCCGACGCGGATGAAGATCTCCTCGAACACGCGGGACTGGGCGTTGGTCCGGTAGAAGATCGCGACGTCTCCGGCCTTGGCGTCGCCCGCGTCCGTCAGCCGGTCGATCTCGTCGGCGACGAACTGGGCCTCGTCGTGCTCGGTGTCGGCGACGTAGCCGGTGATGACGGCGCCGCTGCCGGCCTGGGTCCACAGGTTCTTGGCGCGGCGGTTCTCGTTGCGCTCGATGACGGCGTTGGCGGCGGACAGGATCGTCTGCGTGGAGCGGTAGTTCTGCTCCAGCAGGATCGTCGTCGCGTCCTTGTAGTCCTCCTCGAACTGGAGGATGTTGCGGATGGTCGCGCCGCGGAAGGCGTAGATCGACTGGTCGGCGTCGCCCACCACGCACAGTTCGGCGGGCGGCAGGTCCGGGTATCCGGGGCCGACCAGTTCGCGCACCAGCGTGTACTGGGCGTGGTTGGTGTCCTGGTACTCGTCGACCAGGACGTGGCGGAAGCGGCGCCGGTAGTGCTCGGCCACGTCCGGGAAGGCCTGGAGGAGGTGGACCGTGGTCATGATGATGTCGTCGAAGTCGAGGGCGTTGGCCTCGCGCAGCCGCCCCTGGTACATCGCGTAGGCCTGGGCGAGGGTCTTCTCGAAACCGTCGGCGGCCTGGGCGGCGAAGGCGTCCTCGTCGATGAGCTCGTTCTTGAGGTTCGAGATCTTGGCGTTGAAGGACTTGGGCGGGAACTTCTTCGGGTCCAGGTCGAGGTCGCGGCAGACCAGCGCCATGAGCCGCTTGGAGTCGGCGGCGTCGTAGATCGAGAACGAGGAGGTGAACCCGAGCCGCTTGGACTCGCGGCGCAGGATGCGTACGCACGCGCTGTGGAAGGTGGAGACCCACATGGCGTTGGCGCGCGGGCCGACGAGGTTCTCGACGCGCTCCTTCATCTCGGCCGCGGCCTTGTTGGTGAAGGTGATCGCCAGGATCTGGCCGGGGTGGACGTGCCGCGCGGACAGCAGGTGGCCGATGCGGTGGGTCAGCACGCGGGTCTTGCCGGAGCCGGCGCCGGCGACGATGAGCAGCGGGGAGCCCGCGTGCACCACGGCCGCGGCCTGCTGCTCGTTCAGCCCGTCCAGGAGGGTGGCGGGGTCGATGACGGGCCGGGGGGCACCGTCGCGGTAGTACGCGTCGGCGCTCGCGGGCAGGTCGAAGCGGCCGCCGAAGAGGTCGTCCGTGCCCTCCTCGGGGGCGTGGTGCTCCTCGGGCGGCGGCGGGACCTCGTCGGAGGGGGTGAGGTCGGCCAGGAAGCTGTCGTCAAAGAGGCTGCTCATCGCCATCCGAGTCTAGAGGCCGGGACCGACAGGCGGCCCCGCCCCGGGGAAATCCGCCGTCGGGAGCCGGAGGGGCACCCCGTAGGCTCGGCGCCATGACTGTCCTCACCAACGTCTTCGTCGGCCTGCACATCATCGGCATAGCCTCCCTCCTGGGCGGCTTCCTGACCCAGATGAAGGCGATGGGCGCCGGCACCGCGCGCTTCGTGCCCGCGATGCTGCACGGCGCGCTGACCATGCTCGTCACCGGCGTGCTGCTGGTCGGCTTCCACGAGATGGGCGACGGCGCCCCCCTCAACAACATCAAGATCGGCGTGAAGCTGGCGGTCCTCTTCGTGATCCTGGCGCTCGTCTACGTCAAGCGTGACGAGGAGCACGTCGAGAAGGGGCTCTTCGGCGCGGTCGGCGGGCTGACCGTGGCCAACATCTTCATCGCCCTGCTCTGGCACTGAGCGGACAGCCGCGGACAAGACGCGGCCAGTTCTGATCATCTCGCCCTTTCCCCGTGACCTCCAGGTTTAGCGTCCTCCCCCGAGACCTGCGGGACCGACGGAAGGACGTGAGGCCCCCGTGGCCAGTCATCGAAAGCCCAGGCAGCGCCCGTTCTCCGGCGGCACCGTCCGGACGGCCGCCACCCTCGCCCTCGCGGGCGCTGCCACCGCCACCGCCTTCGAAGGCACCTCGCACGCCGAGCCGCAGCAGACCCCCGCCCAGGTCAAGGCGGAGGTCGACCGGCTCTACGAGGAGGCCGAGGCGGCGACGGAGAGCTACAACGGGGCGAAGGTCCGGGCCGACGAGGCCGAGCGGGCGCTGACCGGGCTCCAGGAGGAGGCCGCGCGCAAGGCGGACCGGCTCGGCGCGGCCCGCAGCGCGCTCGCCTCGGTCGCCGCGGGCCAGTACCGCAGCGGCGGCCTGGGCCCCGCCGTCCAGCTGGCGCTCGCCTCCGACCCCCAGGACTACCTGGAGCGGGCCTCCCTCCTCACCCGGGCCGGCGACCGGACCGCGGCCGAGGTGGCCTCCGTACGGCGCGGGCTCGACGAGGTCGGCCGGCTGCGCGCGCAGGCCGACGGGCGCCTGACGGAGGTGCGTGCCCGGCGGGACGAGCTCGCCCGGCAGAAGTCCGTCATCGAGGACCGGCTGGCCACCGCCCAGCGGCTGCTGGCCCGGCTCAGCGCCGAGGAGCGGGCGGCGTACGAGGCGCGGCACGGCGGCGGGGCGGATCCGGCGGCCCGGCCCGCGGGCATGGCTCCGGCCGGGCAGGCGGGCGCCCCGGCACCGGCCCCCGCCGACGGTTCGCGCGCGGCCCACGCGGTGGCGTTCGCGTACGGGGCGATCGGCAAGCCGTACATCTGGGGGGCGACCGGCCCGGGCTCGTTCGACTGCTCGGGGCTGACCCAGGCGGCCTGGCGCGCGGCCGGGGTCTCCCTGCCCCGCACCACCTACACCCAGATCAACGCCGGCCGGCGGATCTCCCGCGACCAGCTGGCCCCCGGCGACCTGGTCTTCTACTACTCCGGCGTCACGCACGTGGGCCTGTACGTCGGCGGCGGCCAGATCATCCACGCCCCGCGCCCCGGCTCCACGGTCCGGCTGGCGCCGGTCGACTCGATGCCCTGGGCCGGAGCCTCCCGCCCGGCATAGACCCGGCATAGACCCGGTATAGAGCCGTGACGGGGGCTACGGCGCCTTGACGGTCTGGCTCAGCCAGCCGAAGGTCTGCGGCAGCTGCTTGGACCAGGACTCCAGGTTGTGGCCGCCGGTGACCTTCTCCGCGTGCACGGTGGTCGGGTTCTGGGCGAGCCCCTTGAGGTCCATACCGGACAGGTAGCCGTCCTGCTCGGCCCCCGACATCCACAGCGCGACGGCGGGCGGCGCGGGCTGGGTCTTGAGCAGTTCCTTCAGGTTGTGGGTCCGGCGCAGCTCCGGGTCCTTGGCGACCAGCGAGGTGGGCTCCTGGCCGGGGTCGTTGTAGCCGGACAGGGAGACGGCCGCGCCGTAGCGGTCGGGGTGCAGGATGGCCAGCTTGGCGGCGCAGTAGGCGCCCGCCGAGTAGCCGGCGACGCCCCAGGTGCGGGGCTCGTCCGAGACGCGGAAGTTGTCGGTGACCATCTTGCGGACGTCGACGCTGAACCAGCTGTCGGCGTTGACCTTGCCGGGGATGTTGGCGCAGCCGGTGTCGGCGTTGCCGAGCAGCATGGCGCGCGGGGAGACCAGGATGAAGGGCTGGACCTTGCCCTCCTTCATCAGCGGCTCCAGCACCTCGTGCGCCTTGAGCCCCTGGAACCAGGACTTGCCCGTGCCGGGTATGCCCGGGATCAGCTCGACGACGGGGAACTTCTTGTCCTTGTAGGCCGGCTCGTCGTACTGCGGCGGCAGCCACACCATGACGTCACCCTTGACCCCGGAGATCTTCCCGTCGAGCTCGGTCTTCCGCACGCGCCCGCCGAGGCCCTCGACGGGCTGGAAGTCCTGGCGGACCTTGGGCTCCTGCCTGACCTGCTCGGCCTTCTTGCCGCCCATGCCGTCGGGGCCGAGGTCGGGGGCGGCCTGGACGTAGCTGCCGGTGCCCATCAGGTCGCCCCAGGAGGCGTAGAAGTTCATGTCCCGGTTGACCGCGACGAACACCAGGGCGACGGCGGTGACCTGCGCGAAGACCACCATCAGCGCGCGGACGGCCACCCGTGCGGCGGCGGGGCCGCGCACCTTGCCCCACACGGTCAGCGGCAGGACGACGGCGATCAGCGCCAGGCCGATCACCGTCGCGAAGAGAGGGGTCCCCGTCAGGCTCATCACGCCACCCAAGAGGCCGCCGCGACGCCGTCCGGTTGCCCTCCCGCACTGCGTCGTGGATCACACCCCGGGGCCGGGCCCCGGGGTGTCACTCCCGGTTCACCCGCAGGTCAGACCAGGCGCCGGGCGGTGGCCCAGCGGGTCAGCTCGTGCCGGTTGGAGAGCTGGAGCTTGCGCAGTACGGCCGAGACGTGCGACTCGACCGTCTTCACCGAGATGAACAGCTGCTTGGCGATCTCCTTGTACGCGTACCCGCGCGCGATCAGCCGCAGCACCTCCCGCTCGCGCTGGGTGAGCCGGTCCAGGTCCTCGTCGACCGGCGGGGCGTCCGTGGAGGCGAAGGCGTCGAGCACGAAGCCGGCCAGCCGCGGCGAGAACACCGCGTCCCCGTCCTGGACCCGGAAGACGGAGTCCACCAGGTCGGTGCCGGTGATGGTCTTGGTGACGTAGCCGCGGGCACCGCCCCGGATCACCCCGATGACGTCCTCGGCGGCGTCCGACACCGACAGCGCCAGGAACCGTACGGGGTTCTCGGCGGCCGCCATCAGCGGGGCGCAGCGCCGCAGCACCTCGACCCCGCCGCCGCCGGGCAGGTGGACGTCGAGGAGGACCACCTCGGGCCGGGTGGCGGTGATGACGGTGACGGCCTGGTCCACGTCGGCGGCCTCCCCGACGACCTCGACGCCGGTGCGGGCCGTCTCCCCGATCTCCGCCTGCACGCCCGTGCGGAACATGCGGTGGTCGTCGACGAGCACCACCCGGACCCTCCTGGCCCCGTCGTTCACAGCGCTGCCCCCGGTCGTACCCGTCGTGCCCGTCATGCCGCGTTCGCCACCCTCTCCATCTCCAGTTCCACTTCCGTGCCGCCGTCGGGCGCGGAGCGCAGCCGGGCGGTCCCGCCGTTGCGCTGCATCCGGCCGATGATCGATTCTCGTACGCCCATGCGGTCGCCCGGTACCGCGTCGATGTCGAAGCCCGGCCCCCGGTCGCGGACGGACACGAACACGGTGCGCCCCTCGACCTCCGCGTACACCTGGACGGGGCCGCCCTCGCCACCGTACTTGGCGGCGTTGACCATCGCCTCGCGCGCGGCCTGCATCTGCGCGCCCAGCTTCTCGTCCAGCGGGCAGTCGCCGACGACGACCACCTCGATCGGGACGCCGTGGTGGTCCTCGACCTCGGCGGCGGCCTTCTTGACGGCCTCGGCGAGGGTGGCCGGCTCCTCGGCCTCGTCCTTGCCGGTGCCCTCGGGCTTGTACAGCCAGTTGCGCAGCTCCCGCTCCTGGGCGCGGGCGAGGCGGCGGACCTCGCCGACGTCCTCGGCGTTGCGCTGGATCAGGGTGAGGGTGTGCAGCACGGAGTCGTGGACGTGGGCGGCGACCTCGGCGCGCTCCTGGGCGCGGATGCGCATCAGCCGCTCCTCGGAGAGGTCCTGGGTCATCCGGATCAGCCAGGGCCCGGCGAGCAGGGCGATGCCGACGAGGACGGCGAGGACGGCGGTGAGGAGGTTGCCGAGCTGGGCGGCCGAGCCCCGTACGACGATGAAGACGGTCAGGCCGACGCCGACGAGCACCACTCCGGCGAGCGCCCGGGCCAGCTGGAGCAGCCGCTTGCGCTTGTCCCCGGCGGGGCCCCAGTTGGCGCGGCGGGCGTTGTCGGCCTGCCGCCAGACGAGGACGACGCCGGCCCCGACGAGCAGGGTGGGCCAGATGTAGCGGCCGTTAGCCCCGCCGACGCGCAGCTGCGAGAAGAAGATGCCGGCGCCGACGGCCAGGGCGATCAGGCCGGAGACCGCGCCCTTGTCGGGCTTGCGCAGGCGCCGGGTGCCGTCGGTGAGGGTCTCGAAGAAGGAGTGGTGGCCGCTGCTGCCGCCGACGCCGAGCGGGACGAACACCCAGAACGCGGCGTAGAGCAGCACGCCCAGCCCGTCGCCCCACATGAACATGGCGAGGAAGGCCAGCCGGATCCACAGGACGGGCAGCCCGAGGTGCCCGGCGAGACCGCGCGCGACTCCGCCGAGCATCCGTCCGTCGGCGCTGCGGTAGAGCTTGCGCTGCGGGGTCTCGTCGGGGTCGGCTGCGTGCGGGGTACGGGCGGCGGCTGCTGCGGGCATGTCACCAAGGGTCACACGCCCGGACGCACGGGGGCATCAGGGCATCCCCCCACTTCCGTCGGGGGGATATCAGGGTTGCGCCAGGGTCGGGCCCGGTGCCGGGCGGCCGGACGGGCGGTCACCATGGATCCATGACCGACGTACACGACGCCCCGCCCGCTGATCCGGGGGCACCGGCACCCGCCGAACGGCCGACCCTGCGCCGCAGCAAGCGCGACAAGGTCCTCGCGGGCGTCTGTGGCGGCCTGGGCCGGTATTTCGACCTGGACCCGGTGGTCTTCCGGATCGTGCTCGGGGTGCTCGCCGTCACCGGCGGCGTCGGCCTGGTCTTCTACGGCTTCGCCTGGCTGCTGCTGCCCCTGGAGGGCGAGGAGGAGGCCGAGGGCCGCAAGCTGCTGACCGGCCGGATCGAGGGGACCACCCTGGCCGCCGTGTTCAGCGCCCTGGTGGGCTGCGCGCTGTTCCTGTCGATGCTCGACAACGGGGTGATGGGCGGGTTCTCCGTCCTGGTCATCCTGGCCCTCGGCGGGGCCGCGTACTGGTCGCGCCGCCACCGGCACGCCCCCGCCCCCGAGGCGGAGGCCCCGGGCTCGCACCGTCCGGCGCCGCCGGAGACGCAGGCGCCGCCCGTGCCGAGCAGCCCGTCGTGGTGGCGCGATCCGCTGGTGAAGGACGGCACCACCGGCCCCGTCGGCTCCACCGGCTACCTGTGGGGCCCGGACGACGCCGCCGGGGGCCGCGCGGACGAGGCGCCCGCCGGATCGCCGGCGAAGCCGCAGGCCGCGCCCGCCCGCGGGCAGGGACGCGGCGGGATCGGCGGCCGGGTGTTCGTCCTGGCCCTGCTCGCCGGCGGCGCCGGCACCGCTTCCGTATGGCACGGCAGCCCGCTGGGGCACGCCCTCCAGGTCGGCCTGGCCTGCGCGCTGGCCGTCTTCGGGCTGGGCCTGGCCGTCAGCTCCCTCAAGGGCCGCACCGGCTTCGGCACGATCCTGCTGGGCCTGGTCACCGCCGGGCTGCTCGCGGCGGCGACCGCCCTGCCGCGCGAGGTGAGCACGGAGTGGCACGACGTCGACTGGCGGCCGGCCGCCGTGGCCGACGTCCGGCCCGCCTACTCGTCCGGCACCGGCCTGGCCACGCTGGACCTGAGCCGGCTGGACGTCCCGAAGGGCACCACCGTCTCCGTCCGCGCCTCCATCGAGGCGGGCCGGCTGAAGGTGGTCGTCCCCCGGGAGGTCACCGCGAAGGCCGACGTCACGATCCGGCTCGGCGACATCCAGCTCCCCGGCGACCGCTCCGTACGGATCAAGAGCGGCGGGGAGAACCGGCAGGCGACCCTGCCCCCCACCGCCGGCACCGAGGCCGGCGGGACGATCGAGCTGCACCTGGACGCGGGTGTGGGACAGGTGGAGGTGGCCCGTGCGGCGTCATGAGTTCCAGCCGGGAAGGCTGCTGGCCGGCCTGGTCCTGACCGCGGCGGGCGTGCTGTACCTGCTCGACGCGGCCGGGAAGACCGACCTGCCGTGGTTCCTGGTGGTCCCGATGGCCTTCGGCGGACTGGTCCTGGCCGCCCTGGTCGGTCTGGTGACCTACGCGGTACGGCGGGACCGGCGCGACCGGATCAGCGAGTCGAGGGACCAGTAGGGCGCCCCGGCCAGGACCAGCGGGAGCCAGGCCATCAGGTAGACCAGGTCGTTGCCGTAGTAGTACGGGGTCACGGCCCAGGACACCGTCAGCCACAGGCTCAGCGAGATCAGCGCGCCGCCGGCGGCCGCGAGCCGGGTCAGCAGCCCGGCCAGGACGCCGAGGCCGACGAGGAGCTCTCCGAGGGCGATGGCCAGGCCGAACCCGGCGGGTGCCGTCAGGGCGAGGTCCACCAGGGCCGGGATCGCGGCGGTGTCGCGCACGCCGCGCATCTGCTCGCCGATCGAGCCGGAGCCGGAGGCGGCGAGGAAACCCGAGGTGGTCAGTTTGTCGAGGCCCGCGTAGACGAAGGTCACGCCGAGGAAGATCCGCAGCGGGAGGAGGGCATGGCGGGAGGCGAGTTCTCTCCACGGTGTGGACCGCACACCGGAGGGGACGTCAGTTCGGTTCACGCGGCCATGTCTACCCGCTTCACTCGGCCACGTCGATGATGCACCGGTTGGATTCCACCCCTGCGGCGGTCACCACCTGGACGTCGACCCGCCCCGGTTCCACCTCGGCGGGGACCGGCACGGTCAGCACCGTGTCGGACGGGTTCACGAAACCCCCGGCGACGGGGACCAGCGGGACGTGCACGTGGACCGCGCCGACCCGGACCACCAGCCGGGCCAGCATCTCCGGCGTACGCGCCCCTGGCGGGACGAAGCCGACGCCCCGGATCTCGATGTCGTCCCCGGGCCGGACCGCCGCGTCGATGTCCCCCGGCTCGCGCCTGCGCACCACCGACAGCACCAGCGGACGGCTCCCCTCGGCGTACTTCGCCGCCAGGTACACCGCCGCCGACAGGGCCATCAGCAGGGCCAGCGCCCACGGCAGCTGCGGCAGCCGGTCGGGGAACCGGGCCAGCGTCACCGCCGCGTAGGCCAGCACCACCGTGGAGAGCAGCACGTACTGCGCGTCCGGGAAGCTCCCGCGCCCGTCGTCGTCCGTCAGCAGGTCCACCCCGCGCGGCCGGTCCGCCGGCAGCTTCTGCAGCCGCTGCCCCGCGATCCGTACGGAGACCACCCGGCGCACCAGCACCGCCACCCCCGACGTCAGCGCGACCACCGCCAGCAGCGGCAGCGCCCGCCCCAGCGCGAACCCCTGGTACAGGGAGTCGCGCTCCGGCCCGGGCGAGGAGGCGGCCAGCCGCAGCGCGGGCAGCAGCGCCGCGAAGGCGGTCAGCACCACCCAGGCGCTCGGCACCGCCTTCGAGGTGGACAGCCGGTTGTCCTCGCCGACCACCGGGGCCAGCAGCCCGCCCCGCAGCGACTGCGCGCGGGCCGCGACGGTCAGCAGCCCGGCCAGCGCCAGCGCGGCCAGCAGCCCGGCGGTGCGGGCGGTGGACCAGCCGGTGCCGAGTGCGGTGCCGACCTGCACCAGCAGCAGCACCCCGGCGGCGATCCACAGGGTGAGGACGGCCCGCCGGGAGAACAGGTACAGCCAGGAGTTCCCGGCCTCCCGGCCCCGCTCGGCGACCGTGCGGGCGGACAGGGTCAACTCGTCGGAGACCCACTGACGGGAGGCGCCGAGGGAGTGGGCCACGGCGGACGGCACCCCCTGCCCGGCCGCGAACTCGTCGCGCTTCTCCAGGAACGCGGCGACCGCGCGGCGGTGCCCCTCCCGCGCGCAGTCGTCGCAGGCGCAGACGGCGGTATGGGTACCCCGGGACATCTCTTGGACAGCCACGTGCGTGCCGCCTCTCTGAACTACGGTGCGATGCCAGCGAATTGTGCACCACTGGGGCAGTGCTCCGGATTGCGCACGATGTCAGAGCAGGTGATTAACGGTTCATGATGTTGACGCCATCGGCCCGCCGCCGTCCGCGACCGTCTGCCACAGCGGCTGGTAGCTCGCCCACGCGGCCAGGTCACCCCCGAACCGCTCCCGCGTGGCGACCGCCCCGTGGTGGTCGATGAGCACCGGCTTCCCGGCGGCCCGCGCGATCAGCTGCACCTGCGCCGCCCGCTCCGCCGCCACGAACCACCACACCGCCGCGTCCACCGACCCGCCGACCGTCAGCAGCCCCCGGTTGCGCAGGATCAGCGCCTTGTACGGGCCCAGCGCCCGCGCGACCCGGGCGGGGTCCTCCGCCCCCAGGTACTCGTCCATGAGCGCGTGGTCCTCGTAGAAGGCGCAGGCCTCCTGGCTGACCGGGGCCAGCAGCTCGCCGAGGCAGGCCAGCGCCCTGCCGTACGGGGCCTGTGTGCGGACCACGGACACCACCTCGGGCCGCGCCCGGTGCACGGCCGCGTGCACGGCGAAGGCCAGCTGGTTCACCCGGCGCCCGCCCCGGACCACCCGTCCGTCCCCGTCGACGAGCAGCAGGTCGTCGGGGCGCAGGGCGGCGAAGGCCCGGCCGAAGGGGTTGACCCAGTAGCAGTCCCCGAACTCCGGGTCCCGGGCGGTGACGTGCCCCGTGACCCCGTCCTCGTACCCCAGCCGGCCCAGCAGCCGCAGCGCGCCGGCGAGCCGCTCCTTGCGGTGCGCCCGCTCCTCGGCGGGGTCCCGGTGCACGGGCGGCATCTCGAACGCCAGCCGCTCCGCCGGCACGGGTACGGGCTGCTCCGGCATGGCCGTCCCTCCTCCTGGTCGCGGCGCAAGGTACCGGCGCGGGGGCGAGGAGGCCAGACCCACGACGCGGCGAAGCCGCCGCTCCCCGGGGGGAACGGCGGCTTCGGCTCAGGCGCGACGGCGGGGGACTACTCCCACTCGATGGTGCCCGGGGGCTTGCTCGTGCAGTCCAGGACCACGCGGTTGACGTCCTTGACCTCGTTGGTGATCCGGGTCGAGATCCGGGCCAGCACCTCGTAGGGCATCCGGGTCCAGTCGGCCGTCATCGCGTCCTCGGACGAGACGGGGCGCAGCACGATCGGGTGGCCGTAGGTGCGGCCGTCACCCTGGACGCCCACGCTGCGGACGTCGGCGAGCAGGACGACCGGGCACTGCCAGATCTCCCGGTCCAGGCCGGCGGCGGTCAGCTCGTGGCGGGCGATGGCGTCGGCCTCGCGCAGCAGGTCCAGGCGCTCCTTGGTGACCTCGCCGACGATGCGGATGCCGAGGCCGGGGCCGGGGAACGGCTGGCGCTGGACGATCTCCTCCGGCAGGCCGAGCTCCTGGCCGACCATCCGGACCTCGTCCTTGAACAGCTGGCGCAGCGGCTCGACGAGCTCGAACTCGATGTCGTCGGGGAGGCCGCCCACGTTGTGGTGGGACTTGATGTTGGCCGTGCCCGTGCCGCCGCCGGACTCGACGACGTCCGGGTACAGGGTGCCCTGGACCAGGAAGGAGACCGCCGGGCCGTCCTCCTGGAGGATCTCCAGCTGGGCCTGCTCGAAGACGCGGATGAACTCGCGGCCGATGATCTTGCGCTTGGTCTCCGGGTCGGAGACGCCGGCCAGGGCGTTCAGGAAGCGCTCCTGGGCGTCGACGACCTTCAGCTGGACGCCGGTGGCCGCGACGAAGTCCTTCTCGACCTGCTCGGTCTCGCCCTTGCGCATCAGGCCGTGGTCGACGTAGACGCAGGTCAGCTGGGAGCCGATGGCCTTCTGGACGAGGGCCGCGGCGACCGCGGAGTCCACGCCGCCGGAGAGGCCGCAGATGGCGCGCTTGTCGCCGACCTGCTCGCGGATCGCCGCGATCTGCTCCTCGACGATGTTGCCGGTGGTCCAGGTGGGCTTCAGGCCCGCGCCCCGGTAGAGGAAGTGCTCCAGGACCTGCTGGCCGTGCGTGGAGTGCATCACCTCGGGGTGGTACTGCACGCCGTACAGCTTCTTCTCGTCGTTCTCGAAGGCCGCGACCGGGACGACGTTCGTCGACGCGGTGACGGTGAAGCCCTCGGGGGCGGCGGAGCAGGCGTCGCCGTGGGACATCCACACCGACTGGTGCTCGGGGGTGCCCTCGAACAGGGTCGAGCCGGGCTTCGAGACGGCCAGCGGGGTGCGGCCGTACTCGCGGGCGCCGGTGTTGTCGACGGTGCCGCCGAGGGTGGTCGCCATCAGCTGGAAGCCGTAGCACATGCCGAAGACGGGCACGCCGGACTCGAACAGGGCGCGGCCGTCGTCCAGGCGCGGGGCGCCCTCCTCGTAGACGGAGGACGGGCCGCCGGAGAGGATGATCGCCTTCGGGTCCTTGGCGAGCATCTCGGCCACGGGCATCGTGCTGGGCACGATCTCGCTGTAGACGCGGGCCTCGCGGACGCGGCGGGCGATGAGCTGGGCGTACTGCGCGCCGAAGTCGACGACGAGGACCGTGTCCGGGGCGCTGTCGTGGGCGGCGGAGGGTGCTTCTGGCACGGGACGGCCTTCCGGCGGAAGAGGTGGCTGTTTTGTCGATTCTACCGGTGGCGCCGGGCGCGCTTTTGTCGCACCATCCGAGGCCCACGTCACGTGGCGGGCGCGTCTCAGCATCCGGGCCCGGTTGGCCGCGGCGCCGGCGGGGGGCCATAATCCACACCATGCGCAAGCAGCTGAGCTTCCTCTTTACCTATGGCACCGGCCGGTCCGGTCGCCATGGGTCATCGTGATGCTCGCTTGAGCCGCTGACTTCCCAGAGCGCCCCGGTCCGACAGGACCGGGGCGCTCCGCGTTCCCGCTCCTGTCGGCCACGACCACAGGAGAGACCCATGAGCACCGTGACCACCACCGCCGCCACCCCCGAGCAGCTGATCGCCGACTGCCGGGAGCGCATCGACGCCCTCGACGACCGGATCATCGGGCTGATCCAGGAGCGGATGGCCGTCTCGGCCGTCATCCAGGAGGCCCGGATCGGCGCGGGCGGCCGCCGCGTGCACCTCTCACGGGAGATGGAGGTGCTGTCGCACTTCAGCGACGCCCTCGGCAAGCCCGGGACCGCCCTCGCGATGACCTTGCTGGAGCTGTGCCGGGGCCGCGTCTGACCGCGCGGCCGGGTGTTCGTCACCCGTCCGGACCGTGTCCGGCCCCGGGCGGCTTCGTTGAGGGGGGTGTCCGCGGGAGCGGTGAGACGTGACGCCCGACGGCGTACGTCGTGGGACCCCGCTCCCCCTCGTGACCGGGCGGCAGGGGACAGCGGCCCGGTCACAAGAGGAACGGCCGGTCCGGGGGACGCCCCGGGCCGGCCGTTCGTCGTGTTCGGGCGGTCAGGCCGTCAGGCGCTCAGGCCGTCACGCGTGCGCGCCGCCCTTGCGGCGGCGGGCCGAGAGGAACAGCGCGCCGCCGACGGCGACCAGCGCGGCCGCGCCGAGACCGACCAGGCCGGCCTGGCTGCCGGTGGAGGCCAGCGGACCGCCGCTCTTGCCGCCGTTCGCGGTGGTGCCGGCGCTCGCCGAGGAGCTCGCGCTCGGCGAGGCCGAGGTGCTCGCGGAGGCGCTGGGCGAGGGGCTGCCGGACGGGCTCGGGCTGGGACCCGTGGACGTCGGGTTCGCCGTGAAGGCGGCGAGGTTGTTGGCCAGGACCGGGTCGAAGGCGTGCCGCTGGGGCTCGCCCTTCGGGCCGGGCGCGCCGACCCGGATGGCGCCCTTGGCGTCCTTGACCGCCTTCTCGATCTTCAGCTCGAAGGGGAACTCGACGTTCTCGCTCTCCAGCACGGAGGGCGCGGTGGCGCAGCGGTACAGCGCCGCGTTCACGGGGTGGCAGGCGGCGGGCGCCGTGACGGCCTTCAGGCCCTGGGGGAGCTCCACGTCGACGACGGCCGCGGGGGTGCCGTCGCCCCGGCCGGCGATCCAGGCCGGGCCGTTGTTGCGGATGGCGACGACGGCCTTGGCGGTGGTGCCGGCCTCGCCCTTGACGGTCAGCGGCTCGGCTTCGAAGTCCGCGGTGTTCGAGACGGTGAGGACGGCCTCGCGCTTGTTGTCGGCCGGGTTGGCGTCCGGGCCGTGCTGGGCGAGCGGGGCGGGCGCCGCCGCCTTGCGGGCGGTCAGCCTGCGCGCCGCCTTGCCGGCCGCGTCGCCGGTCTTCGGCTGGTCGGTGCCGGTCTTGTCCGGCTCCGCCTGGGCCTTCGGCGGGACGGGCGCCGGGTAGACGCCGTAGCCGAACCGCTCGTTGAGGGCGTTCGCGCCGGCCTTCAGGTGGAGCGGGCTGTCGCCGGCCAGCTCGTAGGAGGCCTTGGGGTCGAAGTCGCCCTCGACGGTGCAGACGGCGGTGGTGGAGGTGCGGGTGGTGCGGTAGGTGCAGTTGTCGTACCGCTCCGGGAGCTCCAGGCCGCGGCTGGCCTCCAGTTCCAGGACGATGCCCTTGGCCGGCTCGTTGCCCGTGTTCCTGAAGGTGAGCGGCAGGGACTGGCTCTCCCCCGGCTTGGGGTCCTTCTTGAGGTTCATCTCGCCCATGACGAGGTCGGGCGCGCCGACCTTGATGCCGGTGACGGCGCGCTCGACGGTGGCGCCGGCGGCCGTGCCCGTCACGGTGACCACGCCGACGCCGGTGGTCTTGCCGGCGGTGACCTCCAGGTCCAGGCCGGCCGGGACACCGGGGCGCAGGCCCTGCTGCTTGCAGACGAGCGTGTTGCCGGCGGGGGCGCACTTCTTGGCCGCCGCGCGGGGGTTCTCCCGTACGGTCGCCACCCCGGCCAACCGGGAGAGGTCGACGGTCAGGGTGAACTCGCCGTCGAAGGTGTCGACCCCGGCCGGTCCCTCCAGCCGGTAGTTCAGGGCCACCGGCGTCGGGGAGCCCGTCGCGGGGGCGGGCGGAAGGGTGAGGCCGGGCGTTCCGGTCAGCCGGAAGACGGGTTCCGCGGCGTGGGCCGCGGCGGCGGGGACGGTGACGAGTCCCGCGGCAGCCAGGCCGCACGCGGCCAGCAGGGAGATGCGCTGTCTCATGCCCCGTGTGACCGCCGGACGCGCACCTCGGTTGCACGGTCGGCCGTGTGACCGACACCACAGCTTCACCCAAAGCATTCCGGTACAACCTTTTCCGGCGACCGCCTGTCCACTTCTGTACTGCGGCGGGTACCGCGCTCGGAGGGGGAGCGCGGTGCCCGCCGCGGTCGTGTCCGGGGTATCAGTCCTGCGGTTCCGCTTGTCCGCGGGGAATTTCCGGGACGGGCAGGAAGGGCAGCCGCAGTGCCCCGAAGGCCTCCTTCGGAACGGCCGGACGGACGGGTTCCACCGCCGCGAGGCGTTCGTACGCCTCCCCCTGCGCGGGCCGCGGGTCCGCCTCGCCCTTGTTCGGCCAGTACGACATGGCCCGCTCGGCCTGGGCCGTGATGGTCAGGGACGGGTTGACGCCGAGGTTGGCGGAGACCGCCGCACCGTCGACCACCGAGATGCCCGGGTGGCCGTACAGCCGGTGGTACGGGTCGACCACCCCTTCCTCGGGGGTGGCGCCGATCGGGCAGCCGCCGAGGAAGTGCGCGGTGAGCGGGGTGCCCATGAGCTCGCCGACGTTGCTGCCGGGGAAGCCGTTGATCTCCTCGGCCAGCAGGGTCGCGGCCTCGGTGGCCTCGGCGATCTGCACCGGGTTGGGCGCGCCGTGGCCCTGGCGGGCCGTCAGGAGTCCCTTGCCGGGGCCGCGGGGCTTGCGGTAGGTCGTCAGGGAGTTGTCCAGGGACTGCATGACCAGGCCGATGATGGTCCGCTCCGACCAGCGCCGGTTCGACAGGGAGCGCGCCAGCTGCACGGGGTGGCGGGCGGTGCGCGCGAACCAGGCGCGCACCCGGTGCGTGCTGTGGGGCACCTGGAGGACGGTCAGGAACCCCATGGCGTTGGAGCCCTTGCCGTAGCGGACGGGCTCGATGTGGGTGTCGGCGTTGGGGTGCACGGACGAGGTGATGGCCACGCCCCGGGTGAAGTCCGCCCGGCGTTCGGCGGGGTGGCGCCTGCGGTAGCGGCGGTCGTCGGTCTGGGCGCCGACCAGGCCCTCGGAGTTGGTGCGGGTCAGATCGCCGAGCCGGTCCGAGAGGCGGGGCAGTTCGCCGCGGTCCTTCATGGTGTGCAGCAGGGTCTGGGTGCCGTAGGTGCCCGCCGCGACGACCACGTACCGGGCGCGCAGCACCTTGGCGCGGCCGGAGCGGCGGTGGTCGGTGGGCACGGTGCGGATCCGGTAGCCGCCGTCGGGGTGTTCGGCGAGGGCGGTGACGGTGGTCATGGGGTGGATGACGGCGCCCGCCCGCTCGGCGAGGTGCAGGTAGTTCTCGTTCAGGGTGTTCTTCGCGCCGTGCCGGCAGCCGGTCATGCACTCGCCGCATTCCGTGCAGGCCCTGCGGGCGGGCCCGGCGCCGCCGAAGTAGGGGTCGGGGACCTCCTGGCCCGGGCGGACCTTCTTCTGCCCCTCGGCGTCCCGCCCGTCACCGAAGAAGACGCCGACGGGGGCCATGTGGAAGGAGTCGCCGACGCCCATCTTCTCCGCGGCCGCCTTGAGGTGGACGTCGGAGGGGGTCATCGTCGGGTTGAGCCGTACGCCGAGCATCCGCTTGGCCTGCTCGTAGTACGGGGCGAGTTCCGCCTGCCAGTCGGTGATGGAGGCCCACTGGCGGTCCTCGAAGAAGGCGGCGGGCGGCACGTAGAGGGTGTTGGCGTAGTTGAGGGAGCCGCCGCCCACGCCGGCGCCCGCGAGCACCATCACGTTGCCGAGCAGGTGGATGCGCTGGATCCCGTACAGCCCGAGGGCGGGGGCCCACAGGTAGTTGCGCAGGTCCCAGCTGTTGCGGGGCAGGCTCTCGCGGGTGAAGCGGCGTCCTGCCTCCAGGACGCCGACCCGGTAGCCCTTCTCGGTGAGCCGCAGTGCCGAGACCGAACCTCCGAAGCCCGATCCGATGACGATGACGTCGTAGTCGTATGCGTGGTCGTACGACACTGCGCGGTGCCTCCCGGCGGTCGGTTCGTGCCTGTTGCCCTGGGGGTGCGGGGTGCGGGGTGCTGGTGTGACCGGTGCGGCCTAGCGGAAGCGGAGGGCCTTGAGGACCTTGAGGCTGCGGGTCATGAACTCGGCGTACTTGGCGTCGTCCATGCCCAGCGAGGGGGCCATCGGCAGCAGCCGCTGGTGGGCCACCGTCTGGGCCTCGGTGTACTTGAGGATGCCCTCGGAGCCGTGCCGGCGGCCGAGCCCGGAGTCCTTCATGCCGCCCATGGGGGCCTGGGCGCTGCCGTAGGCCGGGGCGTAGCCGTCGTTGATGTTGACGGTGCCGGTGCGCAGGCGGGCGGCGACGGCGTGGCCGCGGCGGGCGTCCTTGGTCCAGACGCTGGAGTTGAGGCCGTAGGCGGTGGCGTTGGCCTGGGCGACGGCCTCGTCCTCGTCGGTGAAGCGGTAGATCGAGACGACGGGGCCGAAGGTCTCCTCGGCGCAGACGGCCATGGGGGTCTCGACGCCGTCGAGGATGGTGGGCTCGTAGAAGAGGGGGCCGATGTCGGGGCGGGCGACGCCGCCGGCGACGAGGGTGGCGCCCTTGGCCACGGCCTCGTCCACGTGCCGGCGCACGGTCTCCAGCTGGCGTTCCCCGACCAGGGAGCCCATGTCGGCGCCGTAGGCGAGGGCGGCGCCGAGCCGCATGGCCTTGGTGCGGGCGGCGAAGCGCTCGACGAAGGCGTCGGCGATGGAGGCGTGGACGTAGAGCCGCTCGATGGAGATGCACAGCTGTCCGGCGGAGGAGAAGCAGGCGCGGACGGCTCCGGCGGCGGCCTTCTCCACGTCGGCGTCGTGCAGGACGAGCATGGCGTTCTTGCCGCCGAGTTCGAGGGAGACGCCGACGAGGCGGGCGGCGGCGCCCTGGGCGACCTCGCGGCCGGTACGGGTGGAGCCGGTGAAGGAGACGTAGTCGGCGTGCCGGACCACCTCGGGGCCGACGACGGGGCCCTCGCCGAGGACGACCTGGAAGACCTCGGCGGGCAGCCCGGCCTCGATCAGCAGGTCGCGCGCCCACAGGGCGGTCAGCGCGGTCTCGGTGTCGGGCTTCATGACGACGGCGTTGCCCGAGACGAAGGCGGGCAGGGCGTCGCCGACGGACAGTTCGAGGGGGTAGTTCCAGGGGGCTATCTGGCCGACGACCCCGCGCGGCTGGCGCAGCTCGGTGACCTTGGTGAGGGTGGGCATGGCGCCCGTGTGGCCCTTGGGGCGCAGGTAGGAGGGGGCCTTGCGGCCGTAGTGGCGGGCGGCGACCGCGACGGCCTGGACCTCTTCGTGGGCGTGCAGGCGGGCCTTGCCGGTCTCCAGCTGGATGAGGTCGAGGACCTCGGACTGGCGGGCGAGGACCAGGTCGTGGAAGCGCAGCAGGACGGCGGCGCGCCGCCGCACCGGGACGGCGGCCCAGGCGGGCTGGGCGGCGCGGGCCTTGGCGAAGGCCTCGGCCACGTCCTCGGGGGTGGCCTCGGGGAGGTCCGCCAGCTTGGCCCCCGTGAAGGGGGTGTGGTTGGCGGTGCTGCCGGAGCCGGTCACTCCGCGGGTCAGCCGGGCGATCAGGGCGGGCGTCACCACGTCGGCGGCGGTGCGGGCGCCCGCCGGGGCCGGGGCGACCGGGTTGGTGGGTGCGGAGCGGAGGGGGGCGGCAGCAGCCTTCGAGTCCGTCATGGCGGTGAGCGTATTCCGCCGGGGGGCCTTTGGGTACCCGTGGGTAACCGGATTTTGCCAAGTGTGCCAGTAATCGCTGGCACGGTGGCCCGTCAGCCCTTCTTCGGTGCCGGTTCCCAGCCGCTGAGGACGGTGTCGAACCGCTGGCGGGTCGTCGCCCAGTCCTCGGCGGGGCCCGTCATGTAGATCGCGTACTCGGTGCCGTTCTTGTCGACGTACATCTGCTCGATGGCCCGGCGCGGTCCGGCGTGCACCCCCTTCTCGGTCCACGTGAAGTCCCACAGCACGGCCTGGGTGGTGTCCCGGAAGGTGTTCGGGTTGAGCTTCTGCCGCTTGTAGTCCGTCCGCTTCGCCACCTGCTTCTCCAGGTCGAGCAGGTGCGCGTACGGGTTCGGGTAGTCCGGGGTGGGGTCGGCGGCGATCCGGATGTAGTGCTTGCCGTTGTCCCCGGTGTAGTCGATCTGGTTGCCGTCCACCTGGCGGCTCCAGCCCTCCGGGACGAACAGGGTGAAGCCCGCCGGGTCGGTGACCTCGGTGTAGCCCTGCGGCGGGGCGTCGGCACCCTCGTCCTGCCCGTCGGGGGCGGAGACGTTCTTGTCGTCCGGGCCGGCGTTGTCCGCGGCGTCGCCGCCGGTCAGCTTCAGCACGCCGAAGACCCCGCCGCCGCCGAGCAGCGCCGCGACGAGGGCCACCACCGCGATCCGCCGCAGCCGGCCCGGCGTACCCCCGGCGGGTGCCGGGGTGCGCTCGGTGGGGGCGGTGGCCGTCGCCGGGCCGGACGTGGGCTCCGGCGCCGGGGGCACGGCCTCCCGGGCGGGGGCCCGCTCCTCGGCGGTCACCGCGCGGGTGGGCACGTACGCGTGCGCCGCCTTGGGCTCGCGGCCCTCCATGGCCTCGATCAGCATCCGCTCGGCCTCGGCCGCCGAGGGGCGCTCGGCCGGATCCTTGCGCAGCAGCGCGGTGATGACCGGGCCGAGGGGGCCGGACTGGCTCGGGACGGGCGGCTCGTCGTTGACGACGGCCTGGAGGCTGGAGATCGGCGAGGTCCGGCGGAACGGCGAACGGGCCTCGACCGCCGTGTACAGGGTCGCGCCCAGGGACCACAGGTCGGAGGAGGGGTCCGGGGCCCCGCCGGTGACCCGCTCCGGGGCCAGGTAGTCGATGGAGCCGACGAGTTCACCCGTACGCGTGATGGAGGAGTCCCCCTCGATCGCCGCGATCCCGAAGTCGGTGAGCAGCACCCGGCCGTCCTTGGCCAGCAGCACGTTGCCCGGCTTCACGTCCCGGTGCATGACGCCGACCGCGTGCGCGGCGCGCAGCGCGCCCAGCACGTGCAGGCCGATCCGGGCCGCCTCGCGGGGCTCGATCCGCCCGGCCGCCTTCGCGGCCTCCGCGAGGGAGGGGCCGTCGATGTACTCCATGACGATCCACGGCCGGTCGTCGTGGTCCAGGACGTCGTGCACGGTGACGACCGCCGGGTGCTGGATCCGGGCCGCCGCCCGGGCCTCCTTCTGGGTCCGGGCGTGCAGCACCTCCCGGTCGGCCTGGGACACGTACAGGACCGCCGTCAGTTCCTTGACCGCGACCGTCCTGTGCAGCAACTCGTCATGGGCGCGCCACACCTTGCCCATGCCGCCGCTGCCGATGGGCTCCACGAGCCGGTACCGGCCCGCGAGCACCGCGCCCGCGCCTGTCTGCTGTTCCACGAATTCCCGCCGCTCTGTGCACTCCGGGCCAGATTACGGAGCATGCGGGCGGTGCCGGAACCGGGCGGGGCCCGTGAGACAGCACTGTGACGCAATCGCCGTACTGATCGGCCGTCAGCCTCCGGCCTGGTAGCTGGCCGTGGCCTTGTCGAAGACGTCGGTGACCTTGTCCTGGTTGTCCTCCGGTCCCGTGACCATGACCACGTGGTAGCCGCCGCCCAGCGCGACGACGAAGTTGCGGGCGAACAGGGAGCGGCCCGCCGCGTCGATCCAGGTGTAACGGCCGGTCACCCGCAGCTGCTGGCCCACCTTCGTCGACTTCACGTCGCCCCCGGAGGCCCAGGTGGAGTTGCGGTACGGGGCCAGCTCCGCCTCCTTGTCCTTCTGGTAGCCCATCGGGTCCGGGGAGCCGCCCTCGACCCGGTCCCGGCCCGGGACCACGATCAGGGTGAACTGGCCCTGGGTGTAACGGACCTGACCGGCCTCGTTGATCGACTGCCGCTCCCAGCCGTTGGGGACGGCGATCGTGAAGTGCGCCGGGTCCTGCTGGAGGGTGTAGCCGTCGGGGGCCTGCTGGGCGGGCGGCTGCGCGCCGGAGGACGCGGAGGCCGGCGGCGGCGACTGCTGCGGGGGCTTCTGCGTCTTCTGCGGCGCCGGGGAGGGGGGCGCCGGGCTCTGCGCGGCCGTGGGCTGCTGGGCCCGGCCGGCGTCCTGGTCGTCGGAGCCCGGCAGGAACAGCATCGCGTACGCCACCCCGCCCACGAGCAGCGCCAGGACGGCGACCAGCAGGGTCCGGCCGAGGGAACGGGGCCCCCGGGGGGCGTCGGCGTGGCGGTGGCGGCCGTGCAGCTCACCGCGCCGGCGCACCTCGGGCAGGCGGGCCGGGTCGGGCTCGGGCAGCGGGAGGACGAAGTCGCCGTCGGGCTCCGGGGCGGAGCGGACGAGCGAGCGCAGCCAGCCGCGCAGCTCCTCGAAGTCGGGGCGCTCGGTGGGGTCCTGGCGCAGCAGGGACTCCACGACGGGGCGCAGCGGGCCGCACTCCTCGGCGAAGGCGGGGGGCTCCGCGCAGACCATGTCCACGAGCTCCGCGACGCTCTCCTCCGGGTACGGGGCGTGCCCCTGGACGGCCCGGTACAGCAGGGCGCCGAGGGCCCAGAGGTCGGTGGCCGGGCCGATGGGCGCGGCCAGCTGCCAGGGGCCGCCGTGGACGGGGCCGGCCTGTTCGGGGGCCCAGCGCTCGGTGACGGGGCCGACGACGGCCATCCGGGTCTGCCGGGCCCGCTCGGCGTCGAGCCCGGTACGGGGGCCTCCGGCGGCTAAGGGGGCGCCGCCCCAGGCCCCGGCGGACCGGGCGGGTCCGGGGGCGGGTCCGGCCGCGCGGGCCGGGGCGGCGGGGTGCGCGGGCGTCCGGGCTCCGGGGACGTGTGCCCCGGGTGCTCCGGCGGCGCGGCTCGCCGGGATGACGGGCAGGACGGCGGTGGCTTCGGACGGGTCCTCCTGCGAGGCCCCGCCCCCCGGGCGCGGCCGGCCCTCGCCCGGGCCGGCGGCATGCGGCGGGGGGTCGGCCTGGTGGTAGCCCTGCGGGAGCGCGAGCGACGCCGGGAGCGCGGGGCGGGGCGGCTCGGGGAAGGGCTCGGGCCACTGCGACCCCTGGTCCGGGGCCTGCTCCGGCTGCGCGTAGGGGCTCTGCTCCGGCTGCGCGTAGGGGCTCTGCTCCGGTTCCGGCTCCCGCTGCGGATCCGGCTGCGGCTGCGGATCCGGCTGCGGCTGCGGATCCGGCCGTTGCTCCTGGTCCGCCGGGCGGCGGGGGGCGACCCCGTGCCAGGGAGTGGGGGCGGCGGTGTCCGGGCCGCCGTACGGGTACGCGTACTCCTGCGGCAGGTTGGCCCCGGTCGGCGGCAACTGCGGGACGACCACCGGCCCCCGGGCCCCGCGCTCCTGCGCCGCCTGCTCGGCGGCGGCGCGGGAGCCGGCCCGGTAGGCGGCGATGGTCGCGGCGCGGGCGGCGGCCAGGGAGTCGTCGCGGTCGCGGGCCGGGGGCCCGGGCCGGGGCGCTGGCGCGGGCTCCTGCGGCTCGACGGCCTGCGGGGGCCCGGCCGGCTCGGCGGGCGCGGGGACGATGTGGTCGGTGTAGCGCGGCCCGGTGTCGTAGCCGGGGGCCACCAGGGGGGCGTACGTCGGCCCGCCGGCCGGTGGCGGCGGCGCGTCCCAGGCACCGTCCGGCTGCTCCGACTCCCCCGCCGGCACCGGGTCGTAGCCGCACAGGGCGTCCTCGGCGGCGCCGGCCGCGAGCCCGGTGAGGACGACGCGTCCGTCCTCGCATATCAGGACCGTGCGGACGGTGATGTTGCGGTGGGTCCAGCCGTGCGCGTGCAGCACGCGCAGGGCGGTCAGCACGTCAGAGGCGACCTCCGCCGCCCGGTAGGGGGTCAGCGGTTCGTCGGCGATGAGCGCGGCCAGCGGCCGGGCGGGGACGAGTTCGCTCACTATCCACAGCGAACCGTCCTCGGCGAACACGTCGAAGACCTGGTCGAGCCGGGGGTGGTCCGGTACGGAGGCGGCGGCCTGCGCGGCGGCGATCGCCCTGCGCACCGCGGGGAGTTCCCCGGTCGCGGCCGGGCGCGCACGGGTCCCGTCGAGCAGTTCGGCGTCCACCACCTCCGGCAGCGGGACGTGCCGGACGAGGACTTCCTGCCCGCTGCGGGTGTCGAAGGCGCGGGTCTCTATCAGCTCGTACTCGTCGGACGGCGGCAACGGCAGACGGTAGCGGTCGGCCAGGGTCCGGCCGGCGTAGTCCTCCACATCGCCTCCCCCGAGTGCGGTGGGTCCCCCATATGGCCCCGCTGACACGATACGTGCCCCGGGCCGCCCGCGTCCCGGGCTTGCGCGGGCCGTCAGCCCAACTGCTGGAAGGTGTCGAAGGCGGTGTTGCGCATCTGCGTGCACTCGGGGCCGTCCCACTGGTCGGCCGCACAGGTGATCATGATGGCGTAGCCGTTCTTGGCGTCCGCCCGGAAGCCGCGGTCGAGGACGCGGACCTTCGTGCCCTGCTCTTCGCGCTCGAACTCCAGGTCCGCGACGGTGGGGTAGCCGCGGTAGTTGACGGTTTCGAGGCGGATCTGCCGGTAGTTCCTGCTGCTGGCCGCCGTGCCCGGGGCCATCTCGCTCCAGGCGGCGAGGGCGTCGGTGCCCGGGCTGTCGGTGTGGTCGACCTGGATACGGGGGAAGCCGCCGGAGCGGCTGTATATCGCGCCCGAGTTCCTGCCGGCCGTACCGGTCTGGTGGAAGCCCTCGGGCATCGCCATGGCGAACCGGAAGTTCAGGTCCGTCACCGTGGCGAAGCCGGCCGGGACGCCCGCCCCACCGCCGGAGCCGCCCGGGCTGGCGCCCTGGCCCTGGCTGCTCTGCCCCTGGTTCTGGGCGGGGTCCGTGCCCGGGCTCGCACCGGGCGCGGCCGGGCTCGGACTGCCGCCCGCGGACGCGCCGGGGCTGGGGGTCGGGCTCGGCGAGGAGGCCTCCGACGCGGCCGGGGCGTTGCCCGGGGAGTGGGCTGCGGAGGCGACCGGGGCGGGGGTGCCCTGGCCCTCGTTCTTGCGGCCGCCCTTGTCGTCGTCGCCGCTGACCGCGTACGCGATGAGCGAGCCGATGACCGCCAGGACCACGAGGACGCCGGCTATCGCGAGGGCGATGGTGCGGCGCGGCATCACGTCGGTGAGGGACGCGGGGGCCACCGTGGAGGGGCGCTTGGGCGCGGCCTCGGCGGCGGAGGCGGCCGCGGCTTCGGCGGCCGCCGCCTTGCGGGCCGCCTTCAGCGCGGCGCGGGTGCGGTCGCGCTGCTCGCGCTCGCGGCGCTCGCGCTCCTTCTTCGCCGCCTTCTCGGCCGCCCTCTCCGCCTCCGCCTCCGCCTTACTCAGGGAGATCGGGCGGGTCTCCTCGACCGCGGGGACGGGTGCGGGAGCGGGCCCGGGCTCGGGCGCGTCGATCACGGCCTTCAGCATCGACCGGGCGCGGTCCTCGTCGAGCCGCATCGCCGGGTCCTTGACCAGCAGCCCGTAGATGACCTCGGTCAGCGCCGGACCGGCGTTCTTGGGCGGGTCCACGGCCTCGGTCATCACCGCGGTGAGGGTGGCGAGCGCGGAGCCCTTGTCGTAGGGGGGCACGCCCTCGACGGCGGCGTACAGGAGCCCGCCGAGGGACCACATGTCGGCGGGCGGGCCCGGCTTGTAGCCGCGGGCGCGCTCGGGCGAGATGTAGGAGGGGGCGCCGACGAGCATGCCGGTGGAGGTGATGGAGGGGTCGCCCTCGACCTGGGCGATGCCGAAGTCGGTGAGGACGACGCGGCCGCTGCCGGCGATGAGCACGTTGGACGGCTTCACGTCGCGGTGCAGGATGCCCTGACGGTGCGCGGCACGCAGGACGTCGAGCACGGCGAGACCGACCTCGGCGGCGCGGTGCGGGGTCAGCGGGCCGTTCTCGCGGACGAACTCGGCGAGGGAGGGGCCCTCGATGAGCTCCATGACGATCCAGGGGCGCGCGTCCTCGTCGACGACGTCGTAGACGGTGACGGCGCCCTCGTTGCGGATGCGCGCGATGGCCTTGGCCTCGCGGAGGGTGCGGGTGATGAGGCGGCGCTTCTCGTCCTCGTCGACGCCGCCGCCGAAGCGGAGCTCCTTGACGGCGACGGTCCGGCCGAGCACCTCGTCCTCGGCCCGCCAGACGGTGCCCATGCCGCCCTTGCCGAGCACGGCCCCGAGCCGGTACCGCCCGGCGAGCAACCGCCCTTCCCGCTCCCGCCCCCCGCCCGCACCGGCGGCCTTCCCCGCCACCGGCTTGGCGTCCTCGGGTGCGGCGTCAGCTGCCTTGCCCGTGGCGGGCTTCGCGGCCTCGGCCCCGGAACCTGCCGCCGTGGCGGCGACGGGCTTCGCCGTCGAAACGCCCTTCGGGGCCGGGGGCTTGGCCTGTGCCTCGGGCGCGGACTGGCGCGCGTCGGCGGTGCCGGGTCCGGCCTTCTCGGCGGGGTCCTCGTCCGCCGGGGCGTCAGGAACCGTTCCGGCAGCCGGGTCGGCGGCGGACTCCGCGTCCTCCGTCGCCTTCGACGCGCCCGACCTCGGGCGGGGAACGACGGCCGGTTCCGCCGCGGATCCGGCGCCCTCCGCCCCGGCGGTTCCGGCCTGCGCGACGTCAGATTCGGGCTGGGCGCCCGACTTCACCGCGCCGTCGCCAGGCGGCTCGGTGTGCTCCGGCTTCGACATGCGTCCCCTCTGCGATCGTGCAGCCTGCCCCGGCTGCCCCCGGCAGCCGCCGGGGGCAAGGTAACCCACCCCGGCAGAAACCTCATTGTTGCTCACTCCGCATCGGACGGGAGCCCCGGGTCCAGCGGTTCCCCCATGCGGATCACGGAGTCAGAACGGCACGATGTCGGGCGCCCCCAGCCGTGCCGCGTCGGCGGTCTGGTCGTCGGGCTGGCGCTGCGATTCCCGCTCCGCCTGCACCCGCTTCTCGTAGTGCTCCACCTCGTTCTCGATCTGCCGCTTGTTCCAGCCCAGCACCGAAGCCATCAGTTCCGCGCACTCGCGCGCCGAGCGCGTCCCCCGGTCGAAGGTCTCGATCGAGATCCGGGTCCGCCGGGTCAGTACGTCGTCCAGGTGACGGGCCCCCTCGTGCGAGGCGGCGTAGACGACCTCCGCCCGGAGGTAGTCGTCCGCGCCGGTCACCGGTTCGCCCAGCGCCGGGTCGTCCGCGATCAGGGCGAGCAGTTCCTCCGTCAGGGATCCGTACCGGTTCAGCAGGTGCTCCACCCGCACCACGTGCAGCCCGGTCCGCGCCGCCATGCGGGCCCGGCCGTTCCACAGGGCCCGGTAGCCCTCCGCGCCGACCAGCGGCACGTCCTCCGTGACGCACTGGGCCACCCGCTGGTCCAGCCCGTGCACCGCCTCGTCGACGGCGTCCTTCGCCATCACCCGGTACGTCGTGTACTTGCCGCCGGCCACCACCACCAGCCCCGGCACCGGATGGGCCACCGTGTGCTCGCGGGAGAGCTTGCTCGTGGCGTCCGACTCCCCCGCCAGCAGGGGCCGCAGGCCCGCGTAGACCCCCTGGACGTCGTCCCGGGTCAGCGGCACCGCCAGGACCGAGTTCACGTGCTCCAGCAGGTAGTCGATGTCGGCGCTGGACGCCGCCGGGTGCGCCTTGTCCAGGTCCCAGTCGGTGTCCGTGGTGCCCACGATCCAGTGCCGCCCCCAGGGGATGACGAACAGCACCGACTTCTCCGTCCGCAGGATCAGTCCGCTGTTCGAGTGGATCCGGTCCTTGGGGACCACCAGGTGGATGCCCTTGGAGGCCCGGACGTGGAACTGTCCGCGCTCCCCGATCAGCGCCTGCGTGTCGTCCGTCCACACCCCGGTCGCGTTGACCACCTGCTTCGCGCGGATCTCGTACTCCCCGCCGCCCTCCACGTCCCGCACGCGGGCCCCGACCACCCGTTCGCCCTCGCGGAGGAAGCCGATCACCCTCGCGCGGTTGGCGCAGTGCGCCCCGTAGGCGGCGGCCGTCCGGACCAGCGTGGTCACGTAGCGCGCGTCGTCCATCTGGGCGTCGTAGTACTGGAGGGCGCCCACCAGGGCGTCCTTGCGCAGGGCCGGGGCGATCCGCAGCGCCCGGCGGCGCGAGAGGTGCCGGTGGGTGGGCAGGCCCCGGCCGTGCCCGCTGGAGACCGACATCGCGTCGTACAGCGCCACGCCGGAGCCCGCGTAGAACCGCTCCCAGACCTTGTGCTGGAGCGGGTAGAGGAACGGCACCGGCTTCACCAGGTGCGGGGCGAGCCGCTCCAGCAGCAGCCCGCGCTCCTTGAGCGCCTCGCGGACGAGGGCGAAGTCGAGCATCTCCAGGTAGCGCAGGCCGCCGTGGATGAGCTTGCTGGAGCGGCTCGACGTCCCCGACGCCCAGTCGCGCGCCTCCACCAGCCCGGTCGACAGACCCCTGGTCACCGCGTCGAGCGCGGTGCCCGCGCCGACCACCCCCGCGCCGACGACCAGCACGTCCAGTTCCCGCTCGGCCATTCCGGCGAGGGCCTCCGCGCGCTGCGCGGGCCCCAGTGTCGCTGTCCTCACGGCTGCCTCCCGTTGGTGCGGGCCGAACCCGCTCGGTGCGGGTGATCCCGCTCACATCTCCCGTTTTCCGATTCTGACCGGCCGCGCCGACATCAGCCACCGGCTGTGGACAACACAGGGATGACCAAGGCCCCAGAATGCGACATATCTGTCATATATACGCCTAGTCTGACATTGCGCCAGCTCCATTCGTCCACAGGACTTGCGCGCACCGCCTCCTCATGCATGCCAGGGAAGGGAAGGGACGGCCCCCCATGCCCGCAGACCTCGCCGTCATCGGACTCGGCCACCTCGGCCTCCCCCTCGCCCAGGCGGCCGTCGCCGCCGGGATCGAGACCGTCGGCTACGACAGCGGCCCCGCCACGGACAGCCCCCTCACCGCCGCCGAGATCCGCCGCATGTCGGCGGCCGGCTTCCGCGTCACCACCAACCCCGCCGAGCTCGGCCGGGTGCGCACCGCCGTCATCTGCGCCCCCACCCAGCTCGGCGCCGACCGGGCCCTCGACCTCACCGCCGTCGGCGCGGCCGGCCGCACCCTCGCCGCACGGCTGCGCCCGCACACCACCGTGATCCTGGAGTCCGCCGCCCACCCCGGGGTCACCGAGGACTACCTGCGGCCCGTCCTGGAAGAGGGCTCCGGACTGCGCGCCGGGCGCGACTTCCACCTGGCCTACTCCCCCAGCCGCCTCGACCCCGGCAACCGGACCCACACCATCGCCAACACCCCCAAGGTCATCGGCGGCCTCACCCCCGCCTGCACCGAGTCCGCGCACGCCTTCTACGCCCGCCTCACCGAGAAGGTCGTCCGCGCCCGCGGCCTGCGCGAGGCCGAGACCGTCCAGCTCCTCGAAACCAACTACCGGCACGTGAACATCGCCCTCATGAACGAAATGGCGGTCCTCTGCCACGACCTCGGCGTCGACCTGTGGGACGTCATCCGCTGCGCCGAGACCAAGCCGTACGGGTTCCAGGCCTTCCGCCCCGGCCCCGGCGTGGGCGGCCACGGAGTCCCCCTCGACCCGAACTACCTCCCCCACCCCACCCGCACCCCCGGCCACCCCCTGCGCATGGTCGGCCTGGCGCAGGAGATCAACGACCGGATGCCGCAGTACGTCATCCAGCGCTGCGCCACCCTGCTGAACGAGCACGGCAAATCCGCCCGCGGCGCCCGCGTCCTCCTCCTGGGCGTCACCTACAAGCCCGACCTCGCCGACCAGGAGGGCTCCCCCGCCCGCGAGATCGCCAGCCGCCTCCTCGACCTCGGCGCCCTGATCAGCTACCACGACCCGTACATCGCGGGCTGGCGGGTCCGCGACCAGCCCGTCCCGCGCGCCGACTCCCTCTACGAGGCCGCCGCCAACGCCGACCTGACGATCCTGCTCCAGCACCACCGCACGTACGACATGCAGGGCCTGGCGGTGAAGGCCCAGCTGCTCCTCGACACCCGCGGCGCCAGCCCGGCCGGCGCGGCCCACCGCCTCTGACCAGCCCCGCCGCAGGTCACAGGCCGATTCCGGTTCGATCGTCCGACCGAAAACCCCTCCAGGAATGCCGCAGTCCCCTGCTAGCCTGCGGCGTCACTTATCTCGCACTTATGCCCCCGGGGCACACGTGCGCCCGAATCCCTGGGGGGGATTTCCCGCATGAGCCAGAACTTCCAGCCGCCCGCGCCCTCGTCCTACACCGAGGCACCCGCCCCGGCCCCGGCCCGCGGCGGCAACATCGGCCTCGGCCTCGTCCTGGCGGTCCTCGCCGCCGTGGTCACCGCCGCCGCCTACGGCGGCATCATCGGCGCCACCGAGCACCAGATCGGCTACGCCGCCGTCGGCGTGGGCTTCCTCATTGGCCTGGCCGCCGGCCGCTTCGGCGGTGCGAACCCGGTCCTCCCCGTCCTGAGCGGCCTCCTGGCCCTGGGTGCGGTCTACGCCGGCGAGATCTTCGGCACCGCCCTCCTCATCAGCAAGGCCGCCGGCGACAAGGCCACCCTCAGCGAGATCGTCTTCGACCACTTCTCACTGGTCCAGGAGGCCTGGACCGAGGAACTCGGCCCGCTGACGATCCTCTTCTTCGCCCTCGGCGCCTACGCCGCCTTCCAGACGGCGCGCAAAACCGCCGCCTGATCCGCACACGCCGGAGGGCCGGCACCCCGCTCGGGGTGCCGGCCCTCCGGCGTACGTACGGAAAGACGGGTCAGCGGCGGTGCTGGGAGTCCGCGACCGTGACCTCGACCCGCTGGAACTCCTTGAGCTCGCTGTAGCCGGTCGTGGCCATCGAGCGGCGCAGGGCGCCGAAGAGGTTCATCGAACCGTCCGGGGTGTGCGACGGGCCGGTGAGGATCTCCTCGGTCGTGCCGACCGTGCCGAGGTTGACCTTCTTGCCGCGCGGCACGTCCTCGTGGACGGCCTCCATGCCCCAGTGGTGGCCCTTGCCGGGCGCGTCGGTGGCGCGGGCCAGCGGGGAGCCCATCATCACGGCGTCCGCGCCGCAGGCGATGGCCTTGGGCAGGTCGCCGGACCAGCCCACGCCGCCGTCGGCGATGACGTGCACGTAGCGGCCGCCGGACTCGTCCATGTAGTCGCGGCGCGCCGCGGCCACGTCCGCGACGGCCGTGGCCATCGGGACCTGGATGCCGAGGACGTTGCGCGTGGTGTGCGCGGCGCCGCCGCCGAAGCCGACGAGGACACCCGCCGCGCCGGTGCGCATCAGGTGCAGGGCCGCCGTGTAGGTGGCGCAGCCGCCGACGATGACCGGGACGTCGAGCTCGTAGATGAACTGCTTGAGGTTCAGCGGCTCGGCCGCGCCCGAGACGTGCTCGGCCGAGACGGTGGTGCCTCGGATCACGAAGATGTCCACGCCCGCGTCGACCACGGCCTTGGAGAACTCGGCCGTGCGCTGCGGGGAGAGCGCGGCGGCGGTGACGACGCCGGAGTCGCGGACCTCCTTGATGCGCTGCCGGATCAGGTCCGCCTGGATCGGCGCGGAGTAGATCTCCTGGAGGCGGCGGGTCGCGGCCTCCTCGTCCAGCTCCGCGATCTCGTCGAGCAGCGGCTGCGGGTCCTCGTAGCGGGTCCACAGGCCCTCGAGGTTCAGCACGCCCAGGCCGCCGAGCTCGCCGATGCGGATGGCGGTCTGCGGGGAGACCACGGAGTCCATGGGGGCGGCCAGGAAGGGGAGCTCGAAGCGGTACGCGTCGATCTGCCAGGCGATCGAGACCTCCTTCGGGTCCCGCGTACGCCGGCTCGGGACGATGGCGATGTCGTCGAAGGCGTACGCCCGGCGGCCGCGCTTGCCGCGCCCGATCTCGATCTCAGTCACGTGTGGTGGCCTTTCCTCTGGGTCTGCCCGTCCAGTATCCCCGAACGCCGGGGACGCGCGTTCCGGTGACCGCTGTACGGACGCACTCCCGCGCGCCCGCGGACGCGCCGGAGGGGCGGGCCCGGGTGGGCCCGCCCCTCCGGGCGGTCATCGTGTTCAGCCCTTGCGGGAGTAGTTCGGCGCCTCGACCGTCATCTGGATGTCGTGCGGGTGGCTCTCCTTGAGGCCCGCCGAGGTGATCCGGACGAACCGGCCGCGGTCCTGGAGCTCCGGCACCGTGCGGCCGCCGACGTAGAACATCGACTGGCGCAGGCCGCCGACCAGCTGGTGGACCACCGCGGACAGCGGGCCGCGGTAGGGCACCTGGCCCTCGATGCCCTCGGGGATCAGCTTGTCGTCGCCGCCGACGCCCTCCTGGAAGTAGCGGTCCTTGGAGAACGACTTGCGGTCGCCCCGGGACTGCATCGCGCCCAGCGAGCCCATGCCGCGGTAGGACTTGAACTGCTTGCCGTTGATGAAGAGCAGCTCGCCCGGGGACTCCTCGCAGCCCGCGAGCAGCGAGCCGAGCATCACCGTGTCAGCACCCGCGACGAGGGCCTTGGCGATGTCGCCGGAGTACTGGAGGCCGCCGTCGCCGATGACGGGGACGCCCGCGGCCTTGGCGGCCAGCGAGGCCTCGTAGATCGCGGTGACCTGCGGGACGCCGATGCCGGCGACGACGCGGGTGGTGCAGATGGAGCCGGGGCCGACGCCGACCTTGATGCCGTCGACGCCCGAGTCGATCAGGGCCTGGGCGCCGTCGCGGGTGGCGACGTTGCCGCCGATGACGTCGACGGAGGCGTTCGACTTGATCTTGGCGACCATGTCGCCGACCAGGCGGGAGTGGCCGTGCGCGGTGTCGACGACGATGAAGTCGGCGCCCGCCTCGATGAGGGCCTGGGCGCGCTCGTAGGCGTCACCGGCGACGCCGACGGCGGCGCCGACCAGCAGGCGGCCGTCCTTGTCCTTGGCGGCGTTCGGGTACTTCTCGGCCTTGACGAAGTCCTTGACCGTGATGAGGCCCTTGAGGATGCCCGCCTCGTCGACCAGCGGGAGCTTCTCGATCTTGTGGCGGCGCAGCAGCTCCATGGCGTCCACACCGGAGATGCCGACCTTGCCCGTGACCAGCGGCATCGGGGTCATGACCTCGCGCACCTGGCGGCTGCGGTCCGACTCGAAGGCCATGTCGCGGTTGGTCACGATGCCGAGGAGCTTGCCGGCCGGGTCGGTGACCGGGACGCCGGAGATGCGGAACTTCGCGCAGAGCTCGTCGGCCTCGCGCAGCGTCGCGTCCGGGTGCACCGTGATCGGGTCGGTGACCATGCCGGACTCGGAGCGCTTGACCAGGTCGACCTGGTTGGCCTGGTCGGCGATGGAGAGGTTGCGGTGCAGGACGCCCACGCCGCCCTGGCGGGCCATCGCGATGGCCATCCGGGACTCGGTGACCTTGTCCATGGCCGCGGACAGCAGCGGAACGTTCACGCGGACGTTGCGCGAGATGAGCGAGGAAGTGTCGATCTCGTCCGGAGCCATGTCCGACGCGCCCGGCAGCAGCAGCACGTCGTCGTAGGTCAGTCCGAGCGCGGCGAATTTGTCGGGTACTCCGTCGGCGGTCATGACACCTTCCCAAATGGTCTTGCTCAGCGCGGATGTCCATGCTAACGGGATCCCGAGGCGTCTCATTCCACGACCAAGGTCAACCGGAAGATTCGTAGCTTCCTACGAGGAAATCGTCCGGGCTCACTGCTCCGCGAGCGCGCGCAGCCGGCTCAGCGCGCGGTGCTGCGCGACCCGCACCGCACCCGGGGACATCCCGAGCATCTGGCCGGTCTCCTCCGCGGTCAGCCCGACGGCCACCCGCAGGACGAGCAGCTCGCGCTGGTTCTCCGGCAGATTGGCCAGCAGCTTCTTGGCCCAGGCCGCGTCACTGCTGAGCAGCGCTCTCTCCTCGGGGCCCAGCGAGTCGTCCGGCCGCTCCGGCATCTCGTCGGACGGGACGGCGGTGCTCCCCGGGTGCCGCATGGCGGCCCTCTGGAGGTCGGCGACCTTGTGCGCGGCGATGGCGAAGACGAAGGCCTCGAAGGGGCGCCCGGTGTCCCGGTAGCGCGGCAGCGCCATCAGGACGGCGACGCACACCTCCTGCGCGAGGTCCTCGACGAAGTGGCGGGCGTCACCCGGGAGCCGCGACAGCCGGGTGCGGCAGTAGCGGATGGCGAGGGGGTGCACGAAGGCCAGCAGATCGTGCGTGGCCTGCTCGTCACCGTCGACCGCGCGGCGTACGAGCGCGCTGACGGCCCCGGCGTTGCCGCCTTTGGCGGCGCCGGTGGGGCCTGTGGCCGGGGATGACCCCAGGGCCTCGTCGTCGCGCATCGATCCATGGTGCCTTGGCGCCGGAGCGTTCGTGGCATCGCGGTCCGTGTTGTGCGTCGAAGCGTTATGAGCGGGTGCGCCGGAACCCATCTTCTGCGCCCTCCCCTCCGCTCGGCCCGAATCGTCGTCCCCGAGGACTCGACCTCTCCAAGAATGCGGCACACCATCAAGGATGCGGCATCGCGCCCGAAGCGACACGTCCCCCGGATTGTGCCCCGTCAATCCCCGACGGGACACCGGTCGGGACGGGACTTTCGCAGCCCCGTCTCCCGGAGGGGGCCTGCCGCCCCGCCCGCCGTCGGCGGACGGGACCGCTCCGGAAAACCGGACGCCGCTCCCGCGGTCAGCGGACGAGACCCCAGCGGAAGCCGAGCGCCACGGCGTGGGCCCGGTCCGAGGCGCCGAGCTTCTTGAACAGCCTGCGGGCGTGCGTCTTGACCGTGTCCTCGGAGAGGAAGAGCTCGCGCCCGATCTCCGCGTTGGACCGGCCGTGGCTCATGCCCTCCAGCACCTGGATCTCGCGCGCGGTGAGGGTGGGCGCGGCGCCCATCTCGGCCGAGCGCAGCCGGCGGGGGGCCAGCCTCCACGTCGGGTCGGCGAGGGCCTGGGTGACGGTGGCCCGCAGTTCGGCGCGCGAGGCGTCCTTGTGCAGGTAGCCGCGGGCGCCGGCGGCGACCGCGAGGGCCACTCCGTCGAGGTCCTCGGCGACCGTCAGCATGATGATGCGGGCACCCGGGTCGGCGGACAGGAGCCGGCGGACGGTCTCGACGCCGCCGAGGCCGGGCATCCGGACGTCCATCAGAATCAGGTCGGACCGGTCGGCACCCCAGCGGCGGAGGACTTCCTCGCCGTTGGCAGCCGTCGTCACACGCTCGACGCCGGGCACGGTGGCAACCGCGCGCCGGAGCGCCTCTCGGGCAAGCGGGGAGTCGTCGCAGACGAGGACGGAAGTCATGACCGCCCTCCGCAGCTGCTGATGCGCGTCACCTTGAGCCTCCAGGCTGGTACGTATCGTCACCTGTGCGGTCGATGCTCTCGGACACCTGTCCGGGAACCTGTCGTTTCAACCGCACTCGCTCTCTCAACGACGGTCACTCGAAAGAGTTACGGGTCGGACGGACACCTTCGGCACTCTACGTGAGGAAGCGATCACGACGCTGGAGCCACCCACGGCGCGTCCTCCATCTGGAGCTATGCCCTATTTGGCGGCTTTCCTTCCGTTTGGCATGTGTCTGAGGCTAGATTCCCAATGAGTCATATTTACATCTACTACGACAGTAGGTGTGGAGACATGGACCGTATCCGCCTCAGTACCGGCACCAAGAGGACTACCCATGGCAGATTTCTCCCGCCTCCCCGGACCGAACGCCGATCTCTGGGACTGGCAGCTGCTGGCAGCCTGCCGAGGGGTCGACAGCTCCCTCTTCTTCCACCCGGAGGGCGAGCGGGGCGCGGCCAGGAGTGCGCGCGAGGCCTCGGCTAAAGAGGTCTGCATGCGCTGCCCGGTGCGCTCGGAATGCGCCGCACACGCTCTAGCCGTCCGCGAGCCCTACGGGGTGTGGGGCGGCCTCACCGAGGACGAGCGTGAGGAACTGATGGGCCGCGCCCGCCACCGCCTGATCCCCGCCTCCAGCACGATCGGCCCCAGCACACCGCACTGACTCGAACCGACCACGACCCCCCGGCGTCAGCGGGCGGCGGCCCGCACCAGCTCCCCCAGGGTCGCCGCCACCGCCGGCACGCGCGCCAGGTCGGGCAGCGTCAGCGCCACGACCTCCCGCTCCACCGCCGGCTCCACCGCCAGGGCGCTCACGCCCTTCGCCCGTACGGACTCCACCGCCAGCTCCGGCAGCACCGCCACGCCCAGCCCGGCGCCGACCAGCCCGACCACGGCCGGGTAGTCGTCGGTGGCGAAGTCGATGCGCGGGGTGAAGCCCGCCCCCTCGCACACCTCCACCAGGTGGCGGCGGCAGCGCGGGCAGCCCGCGATCCAGGGCTCGTCGGCCAGTTCCGCCATGCCCACCCGTCCGGCCCCGGCCAGCCGGTGCCCCTCGGGTACGAGCCCGACGAGCCGGTCGGTCAGCAGCGGGGTGACCACGAGGTCCTCCCACTCGGCCGCCGCCGACGCCCCGGCGTAGCGGAAGGCCAGCGCCAGGTCGCAGTCGCCCTCGCGCAGCATCTCCACCGAACGCGGCGGCTCCGCCTCCACCAGGGAGATACGGGTGCCCGGGTGCCCGGCGCGCATCGCCGCGAGCGCGGTCGGCACCAGCGTGGAACTGCCGCTGGGGAAGGACACCAGGCGCACCCGGCCCGCGCGCAGCCCGGCGATGGCCGCGACCTCCTCCTCGGCGGCCGTCAGCCCGGCCAGGATCCCGGCGGCGTGGCGCACGAGGGCCTCCCCCGCCTGGGTCAGCCGCATCTCGCGGCCCGTGCGGACCAGCAGGGGGGTGCCGGCCGACTGCTCCAGGGCCTTCATCTGCTGGGAGACGGCGGGCTGGGTGCAGCCGAGTTCACGGGCGGCGGCGGAGAAGGAACCGGTCCCGGCGACAGCGCGCAGGATCCGCAGGTGGCGTGCCTCAATCACCCTTCGAGCATAAGCCCGCCTTTTGCCTCGTCGGCCGTGTCCAGCCCCGACTTTGAGAATGCGGCCCTCGGGGGGTACGGGAGCGGGCGCGGGCGGCTATTTTGCGCACATGACGACTGCGTTGATCACTGGATCCACGGCGGGCATCGGCGCCGCCTTCGCCCGGCGGCTCGCCGCCCAGGGGCACAACCTCGTACTGGTGGCCCGGGACACGAAGCGGCTGGCCGAGCAGGCCACCGAACTGCACGACCGGCACGGCATCGAGGCCGAGGTGCTGGCCGCCGACCTCTCCACCGAGGAGGGCATCGCGTCGGTCGAGACCCGCCTCGGCGACCGCACCCACCCGGTGGACCTGCTGGTCAACAACGCCGGCTTCGGCAACAAGGGCCGCTACCTCGAGGTCTCCATGGCCGACGAGCTGGCCATGCTGAAGGTGCACGTCGAGGCGGTGCTGCGGCTGACCTCGGCGGCGACGGAGTCGATGCGCTCGCGCGGCCGCGGCGGGGTCGTCAACGTGGCCTCGGTCGCCGCCTTCGTCCCGCGCGGCACCTACGGCGCCAGCAAGGCCTGGGTCGTCCAGTTCACCCAGGGCGCGGCCCGGGACCTGGCCGGGTCCGGGGTGCGACTGATGGCGCTGTGCCCGGGGTTCGTGCGGACGGAGTTCCACCAGCGGGCCGGCATGGGCACCGACAACATCCCGGGCTGGCTGTGGCTGGACGCCGACAAGCTGGTGGCCGCCGCGCTGGCCGACCTGGCGCGCGGGAAGACGGTGTCGATCCCGGACCCGCGGTACAAGGCGCTGATGGGCGTGGTGAAGCTGACGCCGCGCGGGCTGCTCGGCGGGGTGTCCTCCCGGACGGGGCGCAAGTACGGGCCCCAATAAACCGGCCGAACGGGTGAAATCTCCCTAAACTGGACGTGTCTCATCCACCGTGGGAGGCGACGCGATGACGTTCGTACAGGTAATCGATTACGAGACCAAGCGGTTCGACGAGATGAACGCCCTCATCGACCGCTACGCGGAACAGACCAGCGGGAAGCGCACGGTCACCCACACGATGATCGGCCAGGACCGCGACTCCCGGACCCACTACGTGGACCTCGTCGAGTTCCCCTCGTACGAGGAGGCGATGAAGAACTCTCACCTCCCCGAGACCGACCGGATGTTCCAGGAGATGGTCGCCCTCTGCGAGGGAATGCCGAAGTTCATGAACCTCGACGTGGTGCGCGACGAGTACCTCAACAAGCTGGTCGTGAACCGGATGTTCGAGGAGTGCATCCTCAAGGGCGACTTCGCCGTCCTGGACGAGTGCCTGGCGATGGACTACAAGGACCACGACATCATGGAGAGCGAGGGCCAGAGCGACGGCCGCGACGGCATGCGGCAGACCATCACCATGTGGCGGGACGCCTTCGACTTCTCCTTCGAGAAGACCCGGCAGATCGCCGAAGGCGACTGCGTCACGACCCTGTGGAACTGGAAGGGCGCCCAGAAGGGCGAGTTCATGGGCGTCGCCCCGACCGGCAAGGACGTCACGATGTCGGGGTGTACGACCTTCCGTATCGAGAACGGCCGGATCGCCGAGGGCTGGTGGTACTACGACGCCCCGAGCCTGATGCGCCAGATGGGCATGATGCCCGGCTAGAGCGGCACGCGAGAGGCCCTGGTCACCACCGCTTCGCAGCGGTGACCAGGGCCTTCTCGTTCAGCTAGCGCTCAGAGGCGCGTGCCTCAGTGGCTGTGGCCGTGACCGTGGCCGTGACCGGCGTCGGCCTCTTCCTCGGCCGGCTTCTCGACGACCAGGGTCTCGGTCGTGAGCAGCAGGGAGGCGATGGAAGCGGCGTTCTCCAGCGCGGAGCGGGTGACCTTGACCGGGTCGATGACGCCGGCCTTGACCAGGTCGCCGTACTCGCCGGAGGCGGCGTTGAAGCCGTTGCCCTTCTCCAGCTCCGCCACCTTCGAGGTGATGACGTAGCCCTCGAGGCCGGCGTTCTCGGCGATCCAGCGCAGCGGCTCGACGGCGGCGCGGCGGACGACCGACACGCCCGTGCCCTCGTCGCCGGTCAGGCCGAGGTTGCCCTCGAGGACCTTGACGGCGTGGACGAGCGCGGAGCCACCGCCGGAGACGATGCCCTCCTCGACCGCGGCGCGGGTCGCGGAGATGGCGTCCTCGAGACGGTGCTTCTTCTCCTTGAGCTCCACCTCGGTGGCGGCGCCGACCTTGATGACGCAGACGCCGCCGGCGAGCTTCGCCAGGCGCTCCTGCAGCTTCTCGCGGTCCCAGTCGGAGTCCGTGGACTCGATCTCGGCCTTGATCTGGTTGACGCGGCCCGCGACGTCAGCGGCGTTGCCGCCACCGTCGACGATGGTCGTGTCGTCCTTGGAAATGGTCACGCGGCGCGCGGAACCGAGGACGTCCAGACCGGCCTGGTCGAGCTTGAGGCCGACCTCCTCGGCGATGACGGTGGCACCGGTGAGGGTGGCCATGTCCTGGAGCATCGCCTTGCGACGGTCGCCGAAGCCCGGGGCCTTGACGGCGACCGCGTTGAAGGTGCCGCGGATCTTGTTGACGACGAGGGTGGAGAGCGCCTCGCCCTCGACGTCCTCGGCGATGATCAGCAGCGGCTTGGAGCCACCCGCCTGGATGACCTTCTCCAGCAGCGGCAGGAGGTCCTGGATGGAGGAGATCTTGCCCTGGTTGATCAGGATGTACGGGTCGTCGAGGACGGCCTCCATACGCTCCTGGTCGGTGACCATGTACGGGGAGAGGTAGCCCTTGTCGAAGGCCATGCCCTCGGTGAACTCCAGCTCCAGGCCGAAGGCGTTGGACTCCTCGACGGTGATGACACCGTCCTTGCCGACCTTGTCCATCGCCTCGGCGATGAGCTCGCCGACCTGCGAGTCCTGCGCGGAGAGCGCGGCCACGGCGGCGATGTCGGACTTGTCCTCGATCGGGCGGGCGGTCGCGAGGAGCTCCTCGGACACGGCCTTGACCGCGGCGTCGATGCCCTTCTTCAGGGCGGCCGGGGAGGCACCGGCGGCGACGTTGCGCAGACCCTCGCGGACGAGCGCCTGGGCGAGCACGGTCGCGGTGGTGGTGCCGTCACCCGCGATGTCGTTGGTCTTGGTCGCCACCTCCTTCACCAGCTGCGCGCCGAGGTTCTCGTACGGGTCGTCCAGCTCGACCTCGCGGGCGATGGTGACACCGTCGTTGGTGATGGTGGGGGCGCCGAACTTCTTGTCGATGACGACGTTGCGGCCCTTGGGGCCGATCGTCACCTTGACCGTGTCGGCAAGCTTGTTGACGCCGCGCTCGAGGGCGCGACGGGCGTCCTCGTCGAACTTCAGGATCTTCGCCATGGGAGCGGTTCAGCCCTCTCGAAAACTCGGGTTTAACGAACCGCGCCCCTCGCCGCCCGGCAATCAGCGGGGTGACCAGGGGCGCAGTTCAAAGCAATGCGTGAGAAGTGATTACTTCTCGACGATCGCGAGCACGTCGCGGGCCGAGAGGACGAGGTACTCCTCGCCGCTGTACTTCACTTCGGTGCCGCCGTACTTGCTGTACAGCACGATGTCGCCGACGGAGACGTCCAGCGGGAGACGCTGGCCGTCCTCGAAGCGGCCCGGGCCGACCGCGAGGACGACGCCCTCCTGGGGCTTCTCCTTCGCGGTGTCCGGGATGACCAGGCCGGAGGCCGTGGTCTGCTCGGCGTCGAGCGGCTGGACCACGATGCGGTCCTCAAGCGGCTTGATGGCAACCTTGGAGCTGGCGGTCGTCACGATCCGACCTCCCCCTTCGGAGATCCGGGGTTAACTGTCTGAGGTGGCGACCAGGTCGATCCGTCGTCGCGGGTGCCGGACCTGCCTGTCGCTGTGTTGGCACTCACCGGTGGCGAGTGCCAGGTGTGACACTATTCCGGCGATTAGCACTCGGTCAAGCGGAGTGCCAACACGGTCCGCCGGATCCACGTATTCCGGCCGCGGCTGCCCCCGTTTGGCCCAAACCCGGCCCCACGGGGTTCGGCGCGCGGTGTGTGAGGCTGGACGGGTGCGCATCCTGGTCGTCGAAGACGAAGAGAACCTGGCCGAGTCCCTCCGGCAGGGCCTGTCCGCCGAGGGCCACCGCGTCGAGGTCGCCCACGACGGACACCGCGGGCTGGAACTGGCCCTCACCGGCGGACCGTACGACGTCGTCCTGCTGGACCTCATGCTCCCCGGCCCCGGCGGCGCCGAGATCTGCGCCCGGATGCGCGCCCACGGCGACCCCACCCCCGTCCTGGTCCTCACCGCCAAGGACGGCGAGTACGACGAGGCCGAAGGCCTCGACGCCGGAGCCGACGACTACCTCACCAAGCCCTTCTCCTTCGTCGTGCTCGGCGCCCGCCTGCGCGCCCTCGCCCGACGCGCCGCCGGCCCCGGGCCCGCGCCCGCCGTGCTCCGCGCCGGGGACCTGGTCCTCGACCCCCACGACCGCCGCTGCCGCCGCGGCCCGCAGGACATCGAGCTCACCGCGCGCGAGCTCGGCGTCCTCGCCTGCCTGATGGAGCGCCCCGGCCGGGCCGTCGCCAAGCAGGACATCCTCGACGAGGTCTGGGACTCCCCGCACGGCATCGACCCCAACATCGTCGAGGTCTACGTCTCCTCCCTGCGCAAGAAGATCGACGCGCCCTTCGGCCGCCGCTCCATCCTCACCGTCCACGGCACCGGCTACCGCATGGCCCCCGACGGCGGCTGACCGTGGTCAGCAGCCTGCGCGCCCGGACCGCGCTCGCCGCCGCGCTCGCGATGGCCGCCGTGCTCGCCACCGGCGGCCTGTGGCTGTACACCCTCATGCGCGGCAACCTCCTCGACAACACCACCGGCCGCACCGAGCTCGCCGCGCGGAAGGTCGCCGCCCAGGTCGACACCCGGACCCTGCCGCCCGGCGGCCGGCTGCCCGCCCCCGAGAGCGGGGTCGACCTGGTCCTCGTACGCGACGCGCGGGGCCGGACCGTCGCGAGCACCGCCGCCGGCGGGGAGCCCCGGGACATCCCCCGCCTCGACGGGCTGCGCCCCGGCCCCGGGCAGGACTCCCGCTCGGCCGTGCTCGCGCCCGCGCACCCCGGCGCGCAGCGGCGCGTGGTCGTGGCCGTCGGGGCCCCCGGGCCGCCCGGGGCGCACGACCCGGCCGCCCCGCACACCGTGTACGCGATGACCGTGCTCGGCGACGTCGACGACGCCACCCGCGCCGTCGCCGTCGGGCTGCTCGGCGGGGCACCCCCGATGATCGCCTTCGCGGCGGCCCTCGCCTGGTGGGCCACCGGGCACGCGCTGCGCCCCGTCACCGCCATCCGCTCCGGGCTGGCCGCCGTCACCGCGAGCGAACTGGACCGCCGCGTCCCCGACCCGGGCGGCGCCGACGAGATCGCCCAGCTGGCGCGGACCGTCAACGACACCCTCGACCGGCTGGAGCGCTCCGACGCCCGGCAGCGCCAGTTCACCGCCGACGCCTCGCACGAGCTGCGCAACCCGCTGGCCGCCGTCCGCTCCCGGCTGGAGGTGGCCCTGGCCATGGAGCGGCCCGACCGGGCGTCGGTGGCCGCCGCGCTGGCCGACACCGAGCGGCTCCAGCGGATCGCCGCCGACCTGCTGCTCCTGGCCCGCCTCGACGGCGGGCCCGCGCCGCGCCCCGAGCCGGTGGACCTGGCCCTGCTGGCGGCGGAGGACGCGGCGCGCCGGCCCGCGCCCCGGGTGCCGCTGCGGGTGGAGGCGCCGGAGCCGGTGCCGGCGTACGGGGACGCGGCGCGGCTGGAGCGGGCCCTGGCCAACCTGGTGGACAACGCCCTGCGGTACGCGCGGGGCGGGGTCGTGGTGCGGGCCGCCGCGCGGGACGGGTGGGCGGTGCTGGAGGTGGCCGACGACGGCCCGGGGATCCCGGAGGCGGACCGGGACCGGGTCTTCGAGCGGTTCGTACGGCTGGACGCGGACCGGGGCCGGGCCAGCGGCGGCACCGGGCTGGGCCTGGCGATCGCCCGTGAGATCGCGCGGGCGCACGGCGGCGGCGTACGCGCGCTGGGCGCGCCGGGCGGGGGCGCGCTGCTGGAGCTGCGGATCCCGTCGGGGGGCGGCTGAGCGGCCGGCTCTCAGGTTTCCTTCAGCGCCCCTGCGTCAGGATCGGGCGGCATGAGCGCGCGACGGAGGAAACCCGGCACCGGCAGCGGCACCAGCACCGGCCCTGGCACCGGCACCGGTCACCGCAGGCAGGCTCCCCGGCGGATCGGCCGCACGCTGCTGGTCACGGGCTGCGCGCTGGCGCTGTCGGCCGCCGGCACCGTCTGGTACGTCTACCGGGACCTGGCGTCGAGCATCGGCAGCTCGAAGGCGCTGGAGGGTGCGCGGAAGTCGGCGCACGGCGATGTGAACGTCCTGCTCATCGGCCTGGACAGCCGCCGCGACCAGAACGGCGACCCGCTGCCGGAGGCGGTGCTGGACCAGCTGCACGCGGGGAGCTCCGACATCGGGGGCTACAACGCCAACACCATGATCTTGCTGCACGTGCCCGGTGACGGCGGTCGCGCGAAGGCCTTCTCGATACCCCGGGACGATTTCGTCGAGATAGCGGGGGCGGGGGCCGGCGCGGGCCACAAGGACAAGATCAAGAAGGCGTACGGGCTGGCGAAGTCGGCCGAGGAGGAACGGCTCTCCGCGCAGGGGGTCAAGGACCGGCGGCAGCTGGAACGAGAGGGCCGCGAGGCGGGGCGCAAGGCGCAGATCGAAACGGTGCGGAACTTCCTGGGCGTGCCGGTCGATCATTTCGCCGAGCTGAACCTGGCCGGCTTCCACCACCTCGCGGACGCGCTGGGCGGCGTACCGGTGTGCCTGCGGAAGCCGGTGAAGGACCGGTACTCGGGGGCGGACTTCCCGGCCGGCCGGCAGACGCTGAACGGCAGGCAGTCGCTGGCGTTCGTACGGCAGCGGCACGGCCTGGACGGGGGCGACCTGGACCGGACGAAGCGGCAGCAGGCATTCCTGGCGGGGGCCACGCAGAAGCTGAATTCGGCCGGGACCTTCACCGATCCGGTAAAGCTGATCAAGCTGATCGACACGGCGAAACAGGACGTCGTGACGGACGCCGGGTGGGATCTGCTGTCGTTCGTGAAGCAGGCGAAAAACCTGTCCGGCGGAAAAGTGCAATTTTCGACACTCCCCATCGAGGGCTTCGCAAGGAACCATGGGGAGGACATCAACGTCGTAGATGATATGAAGATAAAGCGCCTCATTGCCGAGCAGATCGGTCCCCAGACCGCCGCTGCGACCCCGAGTGCACCGGGCGCCGCATCTCCTTCCTCCCTCCCCTCATCGCCGTCAGCCCCTCCGCCGTCGCCGCCGGGGGCGCAGCCGTCGCCCGAGTCCGAGCCGGACACCATCGACGGCGGCGGCGTTCCGTGCGTGGACTGAGGCCGCTGACGGCGGCGGGGGCCCGCCGCCGTACCGAAGCGCTCCTGCTGGTCTTCGTCGTCGGCATCGCCGTGTTCGGACACGTGAGCGCGGGCCTGGCCATGAACGGCGAGCTGCCGCAGCACCTGACCAGCTTCGTGATCAGCATGACCCTGCTCTCGCTGGTGGGACACCTGGGCATCCGCCGCTTCGCGGCATACGCGGACCCGCTGATCTTCCCGCTCGCCATGCTGCTGACGGGGCTGGGACTGGTCCTGATCCACCGGCTCGACCAGGGGTACATCGAGCGCTACGGCTCCGACGCGAACGCGCCCGGCCAGCTGATGTGGACGGTGGTCGGGGTCGCCGCCTGCCTGCTGGTGGTGGCACTGCTGCGGGACCACCGGCTGCTCCAGCGGTTCATCTACATCACGATGGCCGTCGCGCTGGTGCTGCTGATCGCGCCGGCGTTCTTCGGCGCGGACACCTACGGCGCGAAGCGCTGGATCATCCTGTTCGGGTTCTCGCTCCAGCCCGGCGAGTTCGTGAAGATCATGATCGCGATCTTCTTCGCGGGATACCTGGTCATCCACCGCGACTCGCTGGCACTGACCGGCCGGAAGTTCCTGGGCATGCGGCTGCCGCCGATGCGCCAGCTCGGGCCGATCATCACGGTGTGGATCATCTCGCTGCTGGTGCTGGTCTTCGAGCGCGACCTGGGCACCTCGCTGATCTTCTTCGGCGTGTTCGTGGTGATGCTGTACGTGGCCACCGAGCGCACCAGCTGGATCGCCTGCGGCCTGGTCATGGCGGCGGGCGGCGCCTTCGTGGTCGGCTCGACCGAGCCGCACGTCAAGGCGCGCGTCGCGGCCTGGCTCAACCCGCTGTCCTACTACTGGGAGAACCGCCCGCCCGGCGTCACCTCCGACCAGTCGGCACAGGCCCTGTTCAGCTTCGGCACGGGCGGCGTCTCGGGTACGGGCCTGGGGATGGGCCACCCCGAGCTGATCAAGTTCGCGGGGCGCAGCGACTTCATCCTGACGACGGTGGGCGAGGAGCTCGGCCTGGCCGGGGTCATGGCCGTACTGCTGCTCTACGCCCTCCTCGTGCAGCGGGGCCTGCGGATGGCACTGGCCGCGCGGGACCCGTTCGGCAAGCTGCTGGCGGTGGGCCTGGCGTCGGCGCTGGCCCTCCAGGTCTTCGTGGTCGCGGGCGGCGTCACGGGCCTGATCCCCCTCACCGGCAAGGCCCTCCCCTTCCTGGCGAAGGGCGGCTCGTCCCTGCTGGCCAACTGGATCATGATCGCCCTGCTGCTCCGCATCAGCGACAGCGCGGAACGCCAGCGGGAGGCGGACGCCCGGGGCCCGGTGGAGACGACGATCACCCCGGTGGTGGGGGCGGTGCGGTAGGGGCACGGGGCTCGGTGGGGGCCAGCCATCACCCCCGCGAGGCGCCGGGGGCCGGGCGGTGGCTGCCCACCCGCCCGACCGGGGTGTGGGCGGGGCGGGGGTGGCACGGTGCGGCGGGGCCGGGGGAGGGCGGGGCCTGAGCCGGGCGGTCTCAGGGAGGGCTGGGGGTTTCCCGTCAGTCCCATCGTCCTTCCGCGTCGGGCCGGCCAGTCAAGAGCGCTCCTTCGTCGCGTCGCTACGCGATGTCGCTGCGCTCCACTCTTGACAGCCCGCCCCGCCACGAAAAGCCGAAGACTGCCGGGAACCCCCCAAAGGAACGGGACGGACGTTCCTTGGACATGAGCCGGAATCAGCGCCCAGCCGGGCAGACCGGGCCACGGCAGACCACACGTCCGGCCCCCGCAATAGGCAATCGGCGCCACCCCACGCATCAGATCGCTACGCGCTCCTCCCGCCTCAGCGTCCGGCCGCCGTCCGGGGCCGCTACCCGCCCCAAAAGCCGACGAGATCGGCATCCGGGACCGGCGGGCGCATCAGATCGCTACGCGCTTCTCTCATCTCAGCGTCTCGCGGCCGTCTGGGGCTGGTCATAGGCGGGGTGGACGTTGGCGACGGCGGTGGTGAATTCCCGGCCGGACGCGTTCCGGATGTAGGCCAGCTCCGTCCAGTGCTCAATGCCGGTGTCCGAGACGCCGCAGGCGATGTCGCGGACGCGACCCCGGTGGTGTGCCGGGATAGCCGGCGTCACCCCCGGATCGTCGAGGCCCTCGGGTTCACCCCACCGGCCGGGCACGATCGAGCGATGGCGAGTCGCGCGTCTCGTCCACCAGGCACTCGCCCACGTCGAAGACCACAGCGCGAATCGACATGCGGGCAGCCTAGTCACAGAACGAGACCCGACCTCAACCTTGTTAGCTGTTTAGCTAATGAGCTAAGTTGCGAGCATGACGGAAGCTCATGACGAGGCGGGGGCCTTCCGCGCCCTCGCCGATCCGACGAGGCGACAGATCCTGGAGGACCTCAGGGGCGGCGAGCTCGCCGCCGGGGAGATCGCGGCCAGGTTCTCGATCAGCGCGCCCTCCATCTCACGGCATCTCGGCGTGCTCAAGGGCGCCGGGCTGGTCACCGAGCGGCGGGAGGGGAACCGGATCCTCTACTCGCTCGCCGAGGACCGGCTGGCCACCTCGATCGGCCGGTTCCTGAGCGCCGTATGCCCTGAACAGATCGTGCTCCGCCACACCAAATGGCGCCCCGGGGCGCAGAGCGAGGGATCATGAAGCAGCCGGCCATGTCCAGCGTCATCGAGCGGCGCCTCCTGGTGAACTACCGGGTCGCACCGGAGGCGGCGGCCCGTCTGCTGCCCGAGCCGCTGCGCCCGCAGCTGGTGAACGGCTACGCCGTCGCGGGCATCTGCCTGCTGCGCCTGGGCAGCGTCCGGCCCACCTGGGCACCCGCGGCGGTCGGCATGCGCAGCGAGAACGTGGCACACCGCATCGCCGTCGAATGGGACGGACCGGAAGGCGTCGAAACCGGTGTCTACATCCCCCGGCGCGACACCGCCTCCCGGCTCAACGCCTGGGCCGGGGGCCGCCTCTTCCCCGGTGAACACGGCCGCGCGGACTTCGAGGTGGACGAGACCCCCGACCGGGTGCGCGTCGCACTGGCGACACGCGACGGCGACACCCAGGTCGACGTGACCGTCGACCTGTCCGACGAACTGCGGGGCAGCGAGCTGTTCGCCGACCTCGCCGAGGCCTCCCGCTTCTTCCAGCAGGGGTCGAAGGGCCTCTCCCCCACCAGCAACGGCCGCCACCTGGAGGGCATGCGACTGAGCACGAACGCCTGGCGGGTGGAAGCGGGCCGCGCCGTCTCCGCCACCTCGTCGTTCTTCGATGACCCGGACCTCTTCCCGCCGGGAACGGCCACCCTGGACTGTGCCCTGGTCATGCGCAACGTCCCCGCCACCTGGCAGCCACTGCCTGTCATGGCTTCCCGGCAGGACGCCCGACTCGCCGGTTGACGACCCCGACCACCGTCCTCACGCGCCCGATGGGGCCCTGTTCGTCATGGGGTGCGGGTAGCAACCCAAGACGGCGGCGAGACGCTGAAATGTGGGCAGCGCGTAGCGATCTGATGCGCCCGCCGGTCCCGGATGCCGATCTCGTCGGCTTTTGGGGCGGGTAGCGGCCCCGGACGGCGGCCGGACGCTGAGAAATGAGGAGCGCGTAGTGATCTGGTGCGTGGGGTGGCATGGCTTGCTGGTTGACGGGGCCGGATGGCTGGTCTGCCGTGTCCCGGTCTGCCCGGCTGGGCGCTGATCCCGGCTCATGTCCAAGGAACGTCCGTCCCGTTCCTTTGGGGGGTTCCCGGCAGTCTTCGGCTTTTCGTGGCGGGGCGGTCTGTCAAGGGTGGAGCGCAGCGACATCGCGAAGCGACGCGACCGAAGGGAGCGCCCTTGACAGGCCGGCCCGACGCGGAAGGACGATGAGACTGACGGGAAACCCCCAACCCTCCCTGAGACCGCCCGGCCGAGACCCCGCCCTCCCCCGGGCCCCAGGCCCCGGGCCCCCTACCCCTACAGGTAGTCCTCCAGCCGGCCCACCTTGTACCCCTGCTCCTGTATGTGCTGGAGCATCCGGGTCACCATGTGGATCTCCGTCGCGCCCTTGAGTTCCGACGGGCCGCGGAAGTGGGCCAGGATGATGTCGCCGGGCTTGAGGGCCGAGCCCTCGGCGTACTGGAAGTCGTTTATCTGCATCGACGCCCGCCACAGCACGACCGTGTTGATGCCGCACTCCGAGGCGGCCTTCAGGGTGTCGTCGTTGTAGTTGCCGAACGGCGGGCGGAACAGAACGGGCCGCTTGCCGAAGCGCTTCTCCAGGCGCTCCTGCTGGCCGCATATCTCCTGCTTCTGCGCCGCGAACGCCAGCGTGCGCATGTTGGGGTGCGTCAGCGTGTGGTTGTTCACCGTGCTGTTGGAGCCGTTGTCGCGGAGCTTCTCGAAGTAGCCGTAGTCCGACGACGCCACGTTGTCCGTCAGGAACATGCTGATCGGCAGCTTGAGGTCGGCCGCCATCTTCAGGAACTCGGGGTCCTTCTCCGCGCCGTCGTCGAAGGTCAGGAAGACGACCTTGTCGTTCGGGGCCACGGGTATTCGGTCCACCACCACCGGCTTGCCCGGCCCCGCCGCCTTGGGGAGCTGGGGCTTCTGCGCGGGCTTCGGGGCGTACTGGAGCGGGGCGGTCAGCCCCCACTTGCGGTACGCCTCGTCGCCCGGGGTGCCCGCCTGCGCGGAGGGGGCCGCGGAGGGCCGGGCGGACGGGGAGGCCGACGGGCTCCCCGACTGTCCGGCCTTGCGGCCCAGCCGCTCGATGGGATCCACGCTGTTCCCGCATCCCGACAGGGACAGCGCGAGCGCGCCGGCCGTCAGCGTCCCGGCTACCAGCCGACGCGCGTACTTCACAGGTAATCCTCCAGGCGGGCCACGGCATACCCCTTGTCCGTGACGGTCTTCATGACATGACGGATCATGTCAGGCATGGTGCCCTTCCAGTCCTCGCGACCCCGGAAGTGCGTGAGGATGATGTCCCCGGGGTGCAGGTCCCTGTCCCATTCACGGTAGTCCATCCGGTTCGGGAAGGCCTCCGCGTTCCACAGGGGGACCGCCTTGATGCCGCAGGACTTCGCCGCGCGCAGGGTGTCCTGGTTGTAGTTGCCGTACGGGGGCCGGAAGAGCCGGGGCCGCGCGCCGAACTGCTTCTGGATGGTGTCCTGCTGCCCGCAGATCTCCTCGCGCTGCTGCTCGTAGTTGAGGCCGGGCATGTAGCGGTGGTTGAGGGTGTGGTTGTTCAGGGTGACGCCGGCGGCCTGCATCTCCTTGAAGTACGGGTAGTTGTCCCGTACCAGGTAGTCGCTGAGGAACGCCGTGTACGGGATCTTCAGCTCCTGCATCATCCGGATGAACTCGGGGTCCTTCTCGGCGCCGTCGTCGACGGTCAGGAAGACCACCTTGTCCTCGGTGGGGACGGTGGTGAAGACCGGGGGCAGCTCGTCCTGGCCCTCGACCTCGAAGCCCTCGCGGGTGGTGATCTCGGGCTTGGTCCTGGGCCCGGCCGGGGCCATCAGCGGGGTCTTGGCCAGTCCCCACTTCTTCGCCATGACGGCGCGTGCCGCCTGGGCGGCCTTGAGCTTCTCGGCGGAGTTGGCGAGGGCGCCGGCCGCGCCGGGGCCGGCCTCGGCGGCGGGACGGTCCGGCTTGCCCTTGACCGGCGCGGCCGAATCCGCGGCGCCGCACCCCGTACCCAGGGCGGCGACCAGCAGCGCGGCCGCGGCCACCCCGTACCGGCCGCGCGGGCGTGCCGCGGACCGGTGACCAAACTGCGTGGGATTTCCCTTTTGTCGTACTAGCTGCATAGCAGCGGATCTTTGCACCACCCAGCCCGGCGCCCCGGTCGACACCACGGCCGGAGCCCTCCCTTCCACCGACTGGCCGACAATGGAGCCGTGACTCCCGAAGACTTCGCCGCGCTCCTCACCCCCGAGGGCCGCGCGCTCCTCGACTCGCTCCGCGACTACGACCCCGCCCAGGAGCTGGCCGTGGCCACCCGGCTGCGCCGCGAGCACCCCGCCGCTCTGGTGTCGGCGGCGCTGGGGCAGGCCCGGCTGCGGCAGCGGGCGGTGGCGAAGTTCGGGGCCGAGGACGCGTTCCGGATGTTCTTCACCCCCGGCGGCGGGGAGATGGCCACCCGCGCGTCCGTGGCCTCGTACCGGGCCGAGCGCCTCGCCGGCCTGGGCGTACGGAGCGTCGCGGACCTGTGCTGCGGCATCGGCGGCGACGCCCTGGCGCTGGCGCGGCGCGGGATCCGGGTGCTGGCGGTGGACCTCGACCCGCTGACGGTGGCCGTCGCGCGGGCCAACGCGCAGGCGCTGGGGCTGGCGGACCTGATCGAGGTCCGGGAGGCGGACGTGACGACCGTCGACGTCTCCTCGTACGAGGCCGTCTTCATCGACCCGGCGCGACGCGGCGGGCGCGGGCGGATCTTCGACCCGGAGTCGTACTCGCCGCCGCTGTCGTGGGCGGTGGGGGCTGCGCGGACGGCGAAGTACGCGGCCATCAAGATCGCGCCGGGGATCCCGCACGAGGCGGTGCCGGCGGAGGCCGAGGCGGAGTGGATCTCGGACCACGGGGACGTGAAGGAGGCCGTGCTGTGGTTCGGCACCGCCCCCGGGACGGTACGGGCCACCCTGCTGCCGGGGCCGGTCGGGCTGCACACCGCCGAGCCGCTGCCGGATCCGCAGGCGGGGCCGGTGGGGCGCTGGCTGTACGAGCCGGACGGGGCGGTGATCCGGGCGCACCTGGTCGCGGAGGTGGCGGAGCGGCTGGACGGGCGGCTGATCGACCCGACGATCGCGTACATCACGGCCGACGAGCTGCGGGACACCCCGTACGCGACGGCCTACGAGATCACGGACGTGCTGCCGTTCGGGCTGAAGAAGCTGAAGGCGCTGCTGCGCGAGCGGGAGGTGGGGGTGCTGACGGTGAAGAAGCGGGGGTCGGCGATCGAGCCGGAGGAGCTGCGGCGGAAGGTGAAGCCGTCGGGGCCGAATTCCGCGACGGTGTTCCTCACCCGGGTCGCGGGGGCGCCGGCGATGCTGATCGGCTCGCCGGCGGCCTGAGGGGGTGCGGGGCGCCGCCGCCCCGCACCCTGCGGGGTGGGCAGGGTGCAGGGTGGCGCCGTCGCGCGAGCGGCCCCGGGCTGCGCCCGGGCTTCCGGGGCTCCGCCCCGGACCCCGCGCCTCAAACGCCGGCGGGGCTGGATTCTGGCCGGCCTCGGCGGCCAAGTGCCACGCCCTCGCACCTCACACGCCGGCGAGGCTGGATTTCGCCGGGCGGGAGTGGATCGGGGTGGTGGTGGCGACGGCCTGGGCCCGCTTCGGGTGGGGCCTGCGCGCCCGGAGGGACCAGCTGTAGTGGGTGGCGGCCTTGGCCAGGCCCAGGAGGGCGGTGATCCACAGGATCATGCCGAGGCCCATGAAGTAGGCGATCTGCCCCACCGTCTCCGTGCCCGGACGGGCCCCCGCCGCCGAGGTGAAGGCCGTCCAGAGGCCGAGGGCGCCCAGGGCCAGCGAGGCCACCAGCCAGACCAGGCTGCGTACCGGGGCCCGCAGCCCCGTGTCCGCCCCGGGGTCCCGGTCCTCGACGGCCCACGCGCACAGCAGCCGGTGCACCCGGCGCTCCTGCCGGGCGCCCCGGACGAAGTACCGCCCGGCCGGTACCAGCACCGCGAGCCCCATCAGGGCGAAGACGGCCCCGAAGAGGTACTCCACGCCCTCGCCGGACTCGAAGGTCATCACAGCCGTGCTGACGAAGGTCCAGCCGAGCGCGAAGACCGCCGCGGTCAGCCAGAGCAGGACCAGCCGCCCCAGGCCCAGGGTGCGGCGGCTCAGGTCCGCGAGGAAGCGCGCGCGGTCGGCCCGTACGGCGCTCTCGTCCAGCCACTCGCGCAGGTGCGCGGGCGGCGGCGGGGGCGGCAGGTCACGGCGGCTAGGCATGCGCATGACCCTAGCGGCGGCCCGTGGAGCATCACCGCAGCGCTCCTCGACCCTCGCTCAGCCGCCCGGCGTGACCTCGACGGACTCGAAACGCCAGCGGTGCACGGCCCGGGTGATCAGGTCCGCCGCCGGCTCCGGCAGCTCGGGCAGGTCCGCCGCAGGGCCGCCCTCCGGGGTCTGCCACCAGGTGATCACGAGCACCCGGTCCTGCGCGGCCCGCAGCACCTCGCGGCGCAGCGGCTCGCGGGCCAGGACCTGGGCGCGCGCCCACTCCAGCAGTTCGTTGCCCCGGCCTTCGACGGCCCGGGCCTCCCACATCAGCGCGACGACGGTGCTCACGAGTAGAGGTTGTCCTTGCTCAGCTCGTGCACGTGGTCGTGCGAGTGCGTGTGCGCGTGCCCGTGGGAGTGGGAGTGGGCGTGGCCCTCGCCGTGCCCCTCTCCCTCGCCGTGGCCCTGGGACGTACCCGGGACGTGGGGGTCCGTGACCGGGAGGGAGGAGTCCGCCGAGAGGTCCCAGTCCGAAGCCGGACGGTTCCGCTTGACCATCTCCGCGCCGAGGGCCGCGACCATGGCGCCGTTGTCGGTGCACAGCTTGGGCCGGGGCACGCGCAGGATGATGCCCGCGTCGTCGCACCGCTCCTGCGCCAGCGAGCGCAGCCGGGAGTTGGCCGCCACGCCGCCGCCGATCATCAGGTGGTCCACGCCCTCGTCCTTGCAGGCGCGGATCGCCTTGCGCGTCAGCACGTCCACCACGGCCTCCTGGAAGGACGCCGCCACATCGCGCACCGGCACCTCCTCGCCCGCGTTCCGCTTCGCCTCGATCCAGCGGGCCACGGCCGTCTTGAGGCCGGAGAAGGAGAAGTCGTACGCCGGGTCGCGCGAGCCGGTGAGCCCGCGCGGGAAGTGGATGGCCTTGGGGTCGCCCTCCCTCGCCAGCCGGTCGATGACCGGGCCGCCGGGGAAGCCCAGCTGGAGCACACGGGCGATCTTGTCGAAGGCCTCGCCGGCCGCGTCGTCGATGGTCGCGCCGAGCGGCCGTACGTCGCTGGTGATGTCGGGGGCGAGGAGCAGCGAGGAGTGGCCGCCGGAGACCAGCAGGGCCATGGTCGGCTCGGGCAGCGGGCCGTGTTCCAGCTGGTCGACGCAGATGTGCGAGGCGAGGTGGTTGACCCCGTAGAGCGGCTTGCCCAGCGCGTAGGCGTACGCCTTGGCCGCCGAGACGCCGACGAGCAGCGCGCCCGCGAGGCCGGGTCCGGCGGTGACGGCGATGCCGTCGAGGTCGCGGGCGCTGACGCCGGCTTCCTTCAGGGCGCGCTCGATGGTCGGGACCATCGCCTCCAGGTGGGCCCGGGAGGCGACCTCGGGGACGACGCCGCCGAAGCGGGCGTGCTCGTCGACACTGGAGGCGACCGCGTCGGCGAGCAGGGTGGTGCCGCGGACGATGCCGACGCCGGTCTCGTCGCAGGAGGTCTCGATGCCGAGGACGAGCGGTTCGTCAGCCATGGGTCTCACTGCTCTCAGGGTGTTCGGGGTTCTCTGTGGTCGGGGTGGCGGGGGCGGCCGTCCGGGCCGGGTCCGTCAGGCGCATCACCAGCGCGTCGACGTTCCCCGGCTGGTAGTAGCCGCGCCGGAAGCCGATCGGCTCGAAGCCGAAGCGCTCGTAGAGCCGCTGGGCGCGGGTGTTGTCGACCCGGACCTCCAGCAGCACCTCCGCGCATTCGAAGTCGGTCGCGGCGCGCAGCAGCTCGGTGAGCAGCCGGGCGCCGAGTCCGGTGCCCCACTGGTCCTTGGCCGCCGCGATGGTCTGTACGTCGCCCAGGTCGCCGGAGGCCGCGAGCCCCGCGTAGCCGACCAGGCGGCCGGAGGCGCCCGGGGCGGAGCCGCTGTCGGGAGGAAGCTCGGCGACGACGTAGCGGCGGCTGGCGTGCGGGCCGCGCGCGTGGGCGAGTTCCGACCAGAACATCCCGGCCGACCAGGCGTCCTCGGGGAAGAGCTCGTGCTCCAGTTCCAGCACCGGTGCGATGTCCCACCAGCGCATCTCGCGGAGCACTGCGGTCGGGGCCGTCACTGCGGGGTGACCACCTTGTAGTTCTTCGGCACCTGGGCGTCGGGCCGGCGCAGGTAGAGGGGGGCCGGGGGCACGCCGTCGGCGTTCTCGAACGGGATGCCCGCCGCGAGGCGTTCCGCGGCCAGGGCGGCCAGGGCGGCGGCCGACTGGTGCTCGGGGTCGCGGGCGTCGGGGAAGACCTCGGGGTAGAGCCGGGCGCCCTGGCCGACCGCGGGAAGGCCGGCGACCTGCTCGGCGATGTCGGCCGGGCGGTCGACGGCGGGCTCGCCGACGCGGGTGCGCGGGTCCTCGTAGCGGGCCCAGTAGACCTCCTTGCGCCGCGCGTCGGTGGCGACGGTGAAGGGGCCCTCGATCCCGGCGGCGCCCGCGGCGTACGCGAGCCCGTCGAGGGTGCACAGGCCGTGCACGGGGACGCCGAGGACGGCGGCGAAGGAGGCGGCGGTGACGAGGCCGACGCGCAGCCCCGTGTACGGGCCGGGCCCGACGCCGACGACGATGCCGGTGACGGCTTCGAGCTTCACCCCGGCCTCGGCGAGGACCCGGTCCACGGACGGGAGCAGCAGCTCCCCGTGGCGGCGGGCGTCGACCTGGTGGGACCGGGCCAGGACGGACTCCCCGTCGTGCAGGGCGACGGTGACGGCGGGCGTGGCGGTATCTACGGCGAGCAAGAGCACGCGAACAGCCTACGACTCCCGGGCCCCCGGGCCTTGCGGCCGGTCGCAGCGGGGCCCGGCTGCTACCTTTCGACCGGGAGTACGACGCGGCGGCGGGCAGCAACGGCGCGGCGAGGCAGCGGGATCCGGAACGCGCAGGCGCGGAGAGGTGGAGCAAGGTGGCACGCAGCAGCTCGGGAATCGTGGCCGGGCTCACCGTCGCGGCGATCGCCGCCATCGGCTTCCTCGGCTACCAGGCGCACGCGACCGCTCCCGCGCACCCCGCGAAGCCGGCCGCGCAGGCCCCGGCGAACCCGCAGAACCAGGCTCCGGCGCAGCAGGACGCGGCGAAGCCGGCGGTGCTGCCGGCGGAGTCGGGCAGCGGGCAGCGGGTGGTGTACTCGGTGTCGCAGAAGCGGGTGTGGCTGGTCGCGGAGGACGGCAAGGAGCCGAAGACGTTCACGGTGGTGCCGAGCACGGTGCACCCGGCGCCCGGCAGTTACCTCGTCAACTCGCGGGCGGGTACGGTCACCGGCTCGGACGGGGTGCCGATCGAGCACGTCGTCCGGTTCGCCAGCAGCGCCGAGGGCATCGCGATCGGGTTCAGCGCCCGCGCGGACGGCGCGCTGCCGCAGCCGGACCCGGCGAAGAAGACGGGCGGCATCCGGATGTCGCGTGCGGACGGGGACGCCATGTGGGCGTTCGCGCTCTACAACTCGAAGGTCGTCGTCGTCCCGTAGGCCGTCCGGGGGACCGGGCCGTCCGGTCGGGTCCTTCATCCGTACGGAGGACGGCGCGCGGGGTCCCGCAGGGCGTCAGGCCGCTTCCGGCTCAGCGGAGGCGGCCTGTTCCGTGTCCGCCGCGTCCTCGGCCGCGGGATCCCGCGGGCCCGGCTCCGAACGTACGGGCGGTGTGGACACCGCGGTGGCGGCCACGCCCGCCGCGAGCAGGGCCCGCATGGACACGACGGGCGCTCGCTCTGCTCCTGCTGCCGACATGGCTGCCTCCTGAGACCCCGGGACGCCGTACTTAGGCACACCTAACCAGCGCTCGGTACCATGTCATCACGCGGGCCCGCACCGGCGCAACGGTTTCCCGACGAGTTGTCGGTACCTCGTGGCGGCCGGACCTGCCGCGCACCGCGGCCGTTACGCGCCCGCGGCCGTTACGCGCCCGCTGACAGCCGTGCCAGCTCCGGCCCGGCCTGCGCCCACCGCGCGCCGACGCCGCGCAGCGCGACCTCGCGGACGTCGTCCAGGACCTCCTCGTGGCCGACGGCCCGGCCGATGACCACGTGCAGCCGGTCGTCGGAGAGCTCCTCCACCTTGCCGTCGCCCCACTCCACGACGACGACGGACTCGGGCAGCGAGACGTCGAGGTCCAGGTCCTCCATCTCGTCCAGCCCGCCGCCGAGCCGGTACGCGTCCACGTGCACCAGCGGCGGCCCGTCGCCCAGGGACGGGTGCACCCGGGCGATCACGAAGGTCGGCGAGGTCACGGCCCCGCGCACGCCCAGCCCCTCCCCCAGCCCCCGGGTCAGGGTGGTCTTGCCCGCGCCGAGCTCACCGGTCAGCAGGACCAGGTCGCCGGGGCGCAGCAGTCCGGCGATCCGGCGGCCCAGCTCCTGCATGGAGGCGGGCGAGTCGACGGTGATCAGGGTCTCGGCGGCGGCCTCGGCCAGGGCCTCAGCGGCCGGGCTGCGCGGCGCTTCCCGCTGTACGTCTTCCATGCGCCCCAACGTTAGTCGGTGCGGGGACGGCTCCGGCGCGGGCCAGCAGGCCGGTGAGCAGCCCCGTCACGATCTCGGGGCGCTCCAGCATCATCAGGTGCCCGGTCTCCTCCAGGACCACCAGCTCGGCGGCCGGGAGTTCCTCCTTGATCGCCACGCTGTGGGCGGCCGGGGTGATCATGTCGCGGTCCCCGGCGACGACGGTGACCGGCAGCTCCGCGAACCGCTGGAGGGCGGCGCTCTTGTCGTGGGTCTGGAAGGCCGGGTAGAACTCGGCGACCACGTCGATCGGGGTGGCCTCGATCAGCCGCTCGGCGAAGCGCGCGACGCCCGGGTCCACCTCGCGGGAGCCGAACGAGTAGAGCTTGATCATGCCGGCGAAGAGGTCGGCGGTGGCACGGCGGCCCCTCTCCACCAGCTCCACCTGGGAGCCGAGGGCCTTGAGCACGCCCGGCAGCAGGCGGCGCACGGCGCCCTGACCGATGGACGGCAGCCCGTACGTGACCTCGTCGAGCCGCCCGCTGGACGTGCCGACCAGGGCCACCCCGAGCACGCGCTCGCGCACCAGCTCCGGGAACTGCTCGGCGAGGGCCATGACGGTCATGCCGCCCATGGAGTGGCCGACGAGGACGAGCGGGCCCTCGGGCGCGGCGGCGTCGATGACGGCCTTGAGGTCGCGGCCGAGCTGGTCGATGGTGACGGGCTCGCCGTCGGCCTGGGCCAGGCCCCGGGCGCTGCGGCCGTGGCTGCGCTGGTCCCAGTAGACGGAGCGGACGACTCCGCGCAGGGCCGCGCGCTGGAAGTGCCAGGAGTCCTGGCTGAGGCAGTAGCCGTGGCAGAAGACGACGGTGGCCGGGGCGGGGCCCTTGCGGCGCGGTCTGCGCTTGCCGCCCGGGGAGGGCGGGTCGAGGTCGTCGACCTCGTAGTAGAGCTCGGTGCCGTCCTCGGCCCGGCAGGTGCCCTCGGTGCCGCGCAGGGAGCCGTAGTCCCCGGCGGCGTCCAGCGCGAGGCGGGCCTTGCGGCGGATGCCCCGGCCCACGGTGATCCGTTCGACGGCGACACCGGCCGCGGCGCCCGCCGCTATGACGCCGATGGCGGCGCCGGCCCAGCCGGCCTTGCGCCAGTTCTCGCTCACGACCCGTTCCCGCTCACGACGTCGCCGTCCTCACTCAGCTCAGCCGCCGAGGTAGACCCGGGGCACCCGACCTCCGATACGGGTGACGATCTCATACGCGATCGTATGCGCCGCTTGAGCCCAGTCCTCGGCGGTCGGCTCGCCTCGCTCGGCGTCGCCGAGGATGACGGCCTCGTCGCCCGCCTCGGCGAGGTCCTCGCCGAGGTCCACGACGAACTGGTCCATGGCGATCCGCCCGGCGGCCCGCCGGATCTTCCCGGCGACGAGCACGGGCCCGCGGCCGGAGGCGTTGCGCGGGATGCCGTCGGCGTAGCCGGCGGGCACGAGCGCGAGGTGCGTCTCGGACTCGGTGACGTAGTGGTGGCCGTAGCTCACGCCGTGGCCGGCGGGGACGGTCTTGACCAGCGCGAGGGAGGCCCTGAGGGTCATCGCGGGCCGCAGGCCGAGCTGGGCGGGGGTGCCGAGCTCGGGCGACGGCGAGACGCCGTAGACGGCCAGGCCGGTGCGGACCAGGTCGAAGTGGGTTTCGGGGAGGGTGAGGGTCGCGGGCGAGTTGGCGATGTGCCGGACCTCGGGGTCGACGCCCTCCTTCTCCGCGTAGGCCAGCATGTCGCGGAAGGCGTCGAGCTGGAGCCGGATGGAGGGGTGGCCCGGCTCGTCGGCGCAGGCGAAGTGCGACCAGACGCCGGTGACCTGGACGGTGCCCTCGGCCTGCGCGGCGACGGCCGCGCCGACGAGCTCGGCCCAGTCGGCGGGCTGGCAGCCGTTGCGGCCGAGGCCGGTGTCGGCCTTGAGCTGGATCCGGGCGGTACGGCCGGCCGCGCGGGCGGCCGCGCGGACCTCCTCCAGCGCCCACATCCCGCTGACGGAGACGTCGATGTCGGCCTCGATGGCCTCCCGCCAGGGCCCGCCGGGGGTCCACAGCCAGCACATGATCCGCCCCTGGATCCCGGCGGCGCGCAGCTCCAGCGCTTCCTCGGGGGTGGCGGTGCCCAGCCAGGCGGCCCCGGCCTCCTGGGCCGCGCGGGCGCACGGGACGGCGCCGTGCCCGTAGGCGTTCGACTTGACGACGGCCATCAGCGCGGACCGCGGCGCCCGTGCGCGCAGTGCGCGCACGTTCGCCCGTACCGCGTCAAGATCGATCTCGGCGTACACGCGCGTCGGTGTCTCGTTCATCGCCCACAGTCTCTCAGAACCCGTGCCGGTTGCCGCCCCGGCGGCGTCCGAGGCGGCCGGTGGCACCCCTGGCGGCAGCGGGCGGCGCCCCCACCCCGACGGGCTAGTCCCGCACCGACCGCCAGGCCCGCGGCAGTGCGGCCGCCACCTCCTGGGCCACCACCGGCGCCCCGCCGGCGGCGAACCGCCCCGCGAGCCCGTGCAGATAGGCCGCCGCCGAACCCGCGTCCACCCCGCCGAGCCCTGCGGCGAGCAACGCCCCCGCCAGACCCGACAGCACGTCCCCGCTCCCGGCGGTGGCCAGCCACGGCGTCCCCGTCGGGTTCACCCGCACGGCCCCGCCCCCGCCGGGGGCGACGAGCGTCGTCGACCCCTTCAGCAGCACCGCCGCCCCGTACCGCCCCGCCAGCTCCCGTACGGCGGCCAGCCGGCCGGCCTCCACGGTCTCCCGCGCGACCCCCAGCAGCGCGGCCGCCTCCCCCGCGTGCGGGGTCAGCAGGGTCGCGGCCCGGCGCCCCCGCACCACCCCGGCGTCCAGCCCGCGCAGCCCGTCCGCGTCGACCAGCACCGGCACGTCGGTGTCCGCCAGGGCCCGCCCGACCTCCGCCTCGCGCCCCGAACCCAGCCCCGGCCCGACCACCCAGGCCTGCACCCGGCCCCGCCCGACCAGCACCTCCGGGAAGCGGGCCAGCACGGCGTCCGCCGCCGGCCCCACGTACCGCACCGCACCCGCACCGCCGCGCAGGGCCCCCGCCACGGCGAGCACCGCCGCGCCCGGGTACTGCTCCGACCCGGCGACGACCCCGACCACGCCCCGCCGGTACTTGTCGCTCGACGCCGTCGGCACCGGCAACAGCGCTGCCACATCGGCGTGTTGCGGGGCCTCCAGCGCGACGGCCGCCCCGTCGAGGTCCAGCCCGATGTCCACCAGCCGCACCGCCCCCACCCGTGAGGCCCCGGGGTCGGTCAGCAGCCCCGGCTTGTACGCCCCGAAGGTCACCGTGACGTCGGCCGTCACCGCCGGGCCCGCCACCTCCCCGGTGTCCGCGTCCACCCCGCTCGGCAGGTCCACCGCGACCACCGCCGCCCCCGCCGGGATCCGCTCCACCAGCGCGGCCGCGGCCGGCCGCAGCCCGCCCCGCCCACCGATCCCGAGCAGCCCGTCCACGACCAGGTCGGCCCGCCCCGGCACCGACGCCGCGACCCGGCCCCCGGCGGCCCGCAGCGCGGCCAGCCCGCCCGGGTGCATCCGCTCGGGGTCCATCGGGACCGCCGTCACGCCGGCCCCGCGCCGCGCCAGCCGCGCGCCGGCGTACAGGGCGTCACCACCGTTGTCCCCGGGCCCGACCAGCAGCACCACCCGGGCCCCGTAGACCCGTCCCCGGCCCCGCGCCAGCAGCTCCGCGCACACGGCGGCCAGCCCGGCCGCCGCCCGCGCCATCAGGGCGCCCTCCGGCAGACGGGCCATCAGCTCGCGCTCGGCGGCCCGTACGGTCTCCACGCTGTAAGCAGTACGCATGCCCCCAGCGTGCCGCACCCGAGGGGGATCAGCCCTCGGCGATCACCACCGCCGACGCGATCCCCGCGTCGTGGCTCAGCGAGATGTGCCAGGACTTCACCCCGAGCGCCCGGGCCCGCGCCTCGACCGTGCCGGACACCCGCAGCCGGGGCTGCCCGCTGTCCTCGACGTACACCTCGGCGTCCGTCCACAGCAGCCCGCCGGGCGCGCCCAGCGCCTTGGCCAGGGCCTCCTTGGCCGCGAACCGGGCGGCGAGCGAGGCGACTCCGCGCCGCTCGCCGCTCGGCAGCGTCAACTCGGTGTGGAGGAAGAGGCGCTCCGCCATCTGCGGCGTCCGCTCCAGCGCCGCGCCGAACCGCGCGATCTCGGCCACGTCAATCCCCACACCGACAATCACAGCAACAACCCCTACTACTCCACAGTGACGGACTTCGCGAGATTACGCGGCTGGTCCACCTCGTTGCCGCGCGCGGTCGCCAGCTCGCACGCGAACACCTGGAGCGGGACCGTCGCCACCAGCGGCTGGAGCAGCGTCGGCGTCGCCGGGATGCGGATCAGGTGGTCGGCGTACGGGACGACGGCCTCGTCGCCCTCCTCCGCGATCACGATGGTCCGCGCCCCGCGCGCCCGGATCTCCTGGATGTTCGAGACGATCTTGTCGTGCAGGACCGAGCGGCCGCGCGGCGACGGGACGACGACCACCACCGGCAGGTCCTCCTCGATCAGCGCGATCGGCCCGTGCTTGAGCTCGCCCGCCGCGAAGCCCTCGGCGTGCATGTACGCCAGCTCCTTGAGCTTGAGCGCACCCTCCAGCGCCACCGGGTACCCGACGTGCCGGCCCAGGAACAGCACCGTGTCCTTGTCGGCCAGCGACCGCGCGAGGGCCCGTACCGGCTCCATCGTCTCCAGGACCCGGTCCACGGCCGCGGCGATGTCCGACAGCTCCCGGATCACCGCCTCGATCTCGTCGCCCCACTTCGTGCCCCGCACCTGCCCGAGGTAGAGGGCGACGAGGTAGCAGGCCACCAGCTGCGTCAGGAACGCCTTGGTCGAGGCGACGGCCACCTCCGGCCCGGCGTGCGTGTACAGCACGGCGTCCGACTCGCGCGGGATCGTCGAGCCGTTCGTGTTGCAGACGGCCAGCACCCGGGCACCCTGCTCGCGGGCGTGGCGCAGCGCCATCAGGGTGTCCATCGTCTCGCCGGACTGCGAGATCGCGATCACCAGCGTCCGCTGGTCCAGGATCGGGTCGCGGTAGCGGAACTCGCTGGCCAGCTCGGTCTCGCACGGGATGCGGGTCCAGTGCTCGATGGCCAGCTTCGCGATCATGCCCGCGTGGTACGCCGTACCGCACGCCACGATCACGACCTTGTCGACCTCACGGAGCACCGAGGCGGGGATGCGCACCTCGTCGAGGGTCAGCAGGCCGCTCGCGTCGATCCTGCCCAGGAGGGTGTCGGCGACCGCCTTCGGCTGCTCGGCGATCTCCTTGAGCATGAAGTAGTCATAACCCCCCTTCTCGGCCGCCGAGGCGTCCCAGTCCACGTGGTACGCCCGCACGGCCGCGGGCGCACCGTCGAAGCCGGTCACCGAGACCCCGTCGCGGCGGAGTTCGACGACCTGGTCCTGCCCCAGCTCGATCGCGGACCGGGTGTGGGCGATGAACGCGGCCACGTCCGAGGCGAGGAAGTTCTCACCCTCCCCAACGCCCACCACCAGCGGGGAGTTCCGGCGCGCGCCGACCACCACGTCCGGCTCGTCCGCGTGCACCGCGACCAGCGTGAACGCGCCCTCCAGCCGTCGGCACACCTGCCGCATCGCCTCCGCCAGCCCCGCCGCGCCCCCGGCCCCCCGGACCGCCTCGAAGCGCTCGGCCAGCAGGTGCGCGACCACCTCGGTGTCCGTCTCGGACTCCAGCCGGTGCCCGCGCTCGGCCAGTTCGGCGCGCAGCGCGGCGAAGTTCTCGATGATGCCGTTGTGGACGACGGCCACCCGGCCGGAGTTGTCCAGATGGGGGTGGGCGTTGACGTCGGTGGGCCCGCCGTGGGTCGCCCACCGGGTGTGCCCGAGGCCCGTGGAGCCCGCCGGGAGCGGCTGCGCGACGAGCTCCTTCTCCAGGTTGACGAGCTTCCCGGCCTTCTTGGCGCTGACGAGCTTCCCGTCGGCGAGGACCGCGACCCCGGCCGAGTCGTAGCCGCGGTACTCCAGCCGCTTCAGTCCGGCGATGACCACATCGAGCGCCGACTGCGCTCCCACGTATCCCACAATTCCGCACATAGGCCGCAGGGTACGCCTGAGTTGGGTGTCTGTCGGGTACCCGAACAGGACGAAAAACCCCGCCCGGGGAATCCACCGGCGCGGGGTTGACCCTTTTCGGAGCGTCAGGGCGTCAGGGCGTCAGGGCGTCAGGGCGTCAGGGCGTCAGCCCAGCTTCCTGACCTGTGCCTCGATCGCGGGCGCCGCCAGCCGCGCCTCGCCGGACAGCCGGCTGGCGTGGAAGTTCACCAGGGTGCCGCCCTTGCGCACCACCATCAGCTCGGTCTCGTACGGCTCCCCGTCGCGCTCCGCCTCCACGGTGTACGCGAGGGCCTCGTCACCGCCGTACGCCGCGTGCGGGACGATCCGGGTGACCGTGACGGTCTCCCCGTTCACCGTCGCCGCGTACCCGCCCTCACAGGCCCGCCCGGCCGTCTGCACCTCGAGGAAGTGCCCGTGCGCGGCCTCCCCCGCGTACGAGGCGAGGGTCACCACCGTCACCGTCGAGCTCGCCGTGTCCAGCGCGGCCGCCCGCTTCTGCTTCTCCGACGCGTCGTCGGGCAGCGCCGACGCCACCGCGACCACCGAGGCCCGGGCCCAGCCGGTCCGTCCCGCCGGCAGGAACCCGGAGACGGCACGGGCCAGCTCCCGGCACTCGGGCCGGTCCGTGCTCGCCGCCGCTCCGTCGTGGAGCTCCACGGTGACCTTGTGGTCCAGCAGGTCCCCCTGCGCCACCAGCAGGCGCTCCGGCGCCTCCTGGGGCCACCCCTTCGGCGGGGAGACGGCCTGCTGCCCCTTGCGGGCCGGTCCGGTGGTGGAGGGCACCTCGGCGGCCGGGCCGTCGGCCTCCACCACGATCACCGTGGGCCGGCCGGTCCCGCATCCGGTGGCCAGCACGGCCAGTACGAGCCCTGAGAGGGTCAGCGCGGCCGCACGCCGCGCGCGGACGGCTCTCATCCGAGCTTCCGGGACTGCGCGTCGACGACCGCCCTGGGCGGCAGCGGGGCGTCGCCGAGCACGCTCAGCACCTCGAAGGTGGCCAGGACGTCGCCCTTGCGGACGAACACGAACTGCATGTTGATCTTCTGGCCGTCCCTCATGCCCAGCACCAGCCGGCAGGCCAGCGACTCGTCCCCGGCCGGGTCCTGGGTGACCGGCAGCACCTGCTCGACCCTGACGCTCTTGGACCCGCCGAAGGCCGTGTAGCCGCCCGTACAGGACGTGACGGCGCTCCTGAGCGTCGCGAAGGCCTCCTCGGCGCCCTTGCCGGCGTAGGAGTCGAGGAACACGGTGGTCCCCGTCCTCCCCGCGCTCTGGCGCAGCGCGTCGAGCTTCTCGTCCTCACTGGCGTCGGCGGCGGCCTGCTTGGCCTTCCCCAGGACGGCGACGGCCGCGGTGCCCCCCACCTTGCCGACCGGCATGTTCGCCTGGGCCCGCACGAGCGGCTCGCAAGCCGCCTTGTCCGTCTCCGCCTTCCGCTCCGGATCGGCCTTCCGGAACTCCTCCTCCACCGTGTACTCCGGCAGGTCGGCCGGGGCGACCAGCATCCTGGTGAGCGCCGCCGCCGACTTCGCCTTGTCCCCCGGGGCGGCCTCCGTACGCGCGCCGCTCCCGCCGCCGGCCGACGCACCGGGACCGCCGGAGTCGCAGCCGGCGGCCAGCAGGCACAAGGAAACGGCGGCCGCGGCCAGGACGCCGCGGCGCACAGACGTGGTACCCACGTGAAGCTCTCCCCCAGGAAGCAGATCACCGCCTGACGCCGGTCAACGTCGCGGTGACGAACAATGTACGACTTGCTCGATCAAGCGACCGGTGTTAAAGGCACTTCCGCGGGATCTTCCCGGTCACACCGGGAAATCGTGATCCGGACGAGACAGGACGGGCTTCCGATCGAGACCCGGTCGTACACAACCGCGCCACCTGGGCGTTACGGCGCCCCGGACCCGCCACGTGACCGACCCCACCACCCACGAGGGCCCCCGAGCCCCGACAATGGGCGGTGTGATCACATCGCCGACGCGCTGTACTCCGGAGCACGCGACGGAGCGTCCCGGTCCCCGCCGGGTACCGGAGCCCTCCCCCTACGTCGACCTCACGCGGGCGGAGTGGAGCGCCCTGCGCGAGCGCACCCCCCTGCCCCTGACGGCGGAGGAGGTCGAGCGGCTGCGCGGCCTCGGTGACGTCATCGACCTCGACGAGGTGCGCGACGTCTACCTGCCGCTCTCGCGCCTGCTCAACCTGTACGTGGGCGCCACCAGCAACCTGCGCGGCACCCTGAACACCTTCCTCGGCGACGCCGGCGGCAACGGCCACGGCGCCCAGCAGGGCACCCCGTTCGTCATAGGCGTCGCCGGATCGGTCGCCGTCGGCAAGTCCACCGTGGCCCGCCTGCTCCAGGCCCTGCTGGCCCGCTGGCCCGAGCACCCGCGCGTCGAGCGGATCACGACGGACGGCTTCCTCTACCCGATGAAGGAGCTCCAGCGCCGCGGCCTGACCTCCCGCAAGGGCTTCCCCGAGTCCTACGACCGGCGCGCGCTCACCAAGTTCGTGGCCGACATCAAGGCCGGCAAGGACGAGGTCACCGCCCCGGTCTACTCGCACCTGATCTACGACATCGTCCCGGACGAGCGGCTCGTCGTCCGCCGCCCGGACATCCTCATCGTCGAGGGGCTCAACGTCCTCCAGCCGGCCCTGCCGGGCAAGGACGGCCGGACCCGGGTCGGCCTCGCCGACTACTTCGACTTCAGCGTGTACGTGGACGCCCGTCCCGAGGACATCGAGCGCTGGTACCTCAACCGCTTCCGCAAGCTGCGCGAGACGGCGTTCCAGAACCCGTTCTCCTACTTCCGCAAGTACACCCAGGTCTCCGAGGAGGAGGCCCTGGAGTACGCGAAGACGATGTGGCGCACCATCAACAAGCCCAACCTGCTGGAGAACGTGGCCCCCACCCGCGGCCGCGCCACCCTGATCGTCCGCAAGGGACCGGACCACAAGGTCACCAAGCTGAGCCTGCGCAAGCTCTGAGAACGCCGCCGCGGCCGCCGCGGGGCATCCCCCGGGCGGCCGCGGCGGGGTGCGTCCTAGCCGAGGGCCGACTTCACCACGTCCGCGAGGCGGCCGGCGACCGCGCGGGCCTGCTCGATGTCGGCGGCCTCCACCATCACCCGGACGAGCGGCTCGGTGCCCGAGGGACGCAGCAGCACCCGTCCGGTGGACCCGAGCTCGCGCTCCGCCTCGGTGACGGCGGTGGCCAGCTCGGCGGAGGTGGAGACGCGGGACTTGTCGACGTCCTTGACGTTGATCAGGACCTGCGGCAGCCGCGTCATGACCCCGGCGAGCTCGGCCAGGGAGCGGCCGGTGGCGGCGATCCGCGCGGCCAGCATGAGGCCGGTGAGGGTGCCGTCGCCCGTGGTGGCGTGGTCGAGGATGATCACGTGGCCGGACTGCTCGCCGCCCAGCGCGTAGCCGTGCTCCTTCATCGCCTCCAGGACGTACCGGTCGCCCACGGCGGTCTGGACGAAGTGGACGCCCTCGGCCTCCATGGCCAGCTTGAAGCCCAGGTTCGACATGACGGTGGCGACGACGGTGTTCTCGCGCAGCTGGCCGGCCTCGCGCATGGCGAGGGCGAGCACGGCGAGGATCTGGTCGCCGTCGATCTCGTTGCCCTCGGCGTCCACCGCGAGGCAGCGGTCGGCGTCGCCGTCGTGGGCGATGCCGAGGTCCGCCCCGTGCTCGACGACGGCCTGCTTGAGCAGGCCGAGGTGGGTGGAGCCGCAGCCGTCGTTGATGTTCAGGCCGTCGGGCTCGGCGCCGATGGTGACGATCTCCGCACCCGCCCGGGCGAAGGCCTCCGGCGAGACGCGGGCGGCCGCGCCGTGCGCCTCGTCCAGGACGATCTTCAGGCCGTCGAGGCGGTTGGGCAGGACGCCGATCAGGTGGGCGACGTACTTGTCGAAGCCCTCGTCGTACTCCGAGACCCGGCCGACGCCGGAGCCGGTGGGCCGGTCCCAGGGGGCGCCGGTGCGGTGCTCCTCGTAGACGGACTCGATCCTGTCCTCAAGGTCGTCGGCGAGCTTGTGGCCGCCGCGCGCGAAGAACTTGATGCCGTTGTCGGGCATGGCGTTGTGGCTCGCGGAGAGCATCACGCCGAGGTCGGCGCCCAGCGCACCGGTGAGATACGCCACCGCCGGGGTGGGCAGCACACCGACGCGCAGGACGTCCACGCCGGCACTGGCGAGGCCCGCGACGACGGCGGCCTCCAGGAACTCGCCAGAGGCGCGGGGGTCGCGGCCGACCACCGCGGTGGGGCGGTGGCCCGCGAAGGTGCCCGCCTCGGCCAGTACGTGCGCGGCCGCCACGGAGAGGCCGAGCGCGAGCTCAGCCGTCAGATCCGCGTTGGCGACGCCTCGTACACCGTCCGTCCCGAAGAGTCGTCCCACTGTTGTCCTCCCGAGTTCACGCTTCGCTTGGTAACCGCTAGTGACAGTTGTTTGCCGCTTTTGGCGGTAAACGAACCGCCCCGACAGCACAGAGAGTGCTGCCGGGGCGGTTTCGTTGCTGAACAGCAGGCGCAGATTAACGCTTGCTGTACTGCGGAGCCTTACGGGCCTTCTTGAGACCGGCCTTCTTGCGCTCGACCGCACGGTCGTCGCGGGAGAGGAAGCCGGCCTTCTTCAGCGCCGGGCGGTTGTTGTCCACGTCCGCCTCGTTCAGCGCGCGGGCCACGCCGAGGCGCAGGGCGCCGGCCTGACCGGAGACGCCGCCACCCGAGATGCGGGCGATGACGTCGTAGCGGCCGTCAAGCTCGAGGAGCTTGAAGGGCTCGTTGACTTCCTGCTGGTGCACCTTGTTGGGGAAGTAGTCCTCAAGGGTGCGACCGTTGATCTTCCACTTGCCGGTGCCCGGAACGATCCGGACGCGGGCGATGGCGTTCTTGCGACGGCCCAGGCCGGCGGCCGGCTGGGGGTCACCGAAGCGACCGGCAAGGGACTCGGAGGTGTAGTCGCCCTCGACGACGACGTCCGACTCGGTGGTGTACTCCTCGACGCCCTCGAACTCGTCGACGGGGGTCTCGGCGGTGGTCTCGGCCACGATGCTCCTCAGAATTCTCTGTGTTTAGGGGGTGGCCGGAACTACTGCGCGACCTGGGTGATCTCGAACGGCACCGGCTGCTGGGCAGCGTGGGGGTGCTGGTCGCCCGAGTAGACCTTCAGCTTCGAGAGCATCTGACGGCCCAGGGAGTTCTTGGGGAGCATGCCCTTGACGGCCTTCTCGACGGCCTTCTCCGGGTTGTTCGCCAGCAGGTCGTCGTAACGCACGGAGCGCAGACCGCCCGGGAAGCCGGAGTGGCGGTAGGCCATCTTCTGGGAGGCCTTGTTGCCGGACAGGTGAACCTTGTCGGCGTTGATGATGATGACGAAGTCGCCCATGTCCATGTGGGGGGCGTAAGTCGGCTTGTGCTTGCCCTTGAGGAGGGTGGCGGCCTGGGTCGCCAGACGGCCGAGGACGACGTCCTGGGCGTCAATGACGAGCCACTGGCGCGAGATGTCGCCGGGCTTGGGGCTGAACGTACGCACGCGTATGCCTTCGCTTCTTCAGTGGTGGGTCATCCCATAGGGCCTGAGCCCCGCGGGAAGGGTCCTGACAGGGTCACCACGGACGATCACGACAGCCCTCGTTCACATCGGGGACGCACCCGAGCGAAAACCGCTGGTCATCGGTCCGGTGGACCGGCGTAAGGCCCTTTCACGTGAGAATGAGAAAGCCAATACGCATAACAAACCAGCAGGATACCCATTCAGACCCGTACGGGTCAAAACGCGGTCCGCGATGCCGATTCTGCTGGCGTCGCGGCGCACTCCGGTTCGGTCCTGGGTGGGGACCCCGCAGTTGTTACTGGCCCCAGAATAACCCGACCGGAGCGCAGCGCACGACGCCCCAGCAGATACGCGAGCCCGCACAGGGTCGCCGCGTCCTTGAACGCACGCCGTTTGTGGGCCAGCTCCGAGGGCCACGGGACCAGGGCCAGCTGAGGCGTGAGGGCCAGCCAGAACCAGGGCGAGCGGGGCATCGAGCCCGGCCGGACCCCCGAGGCCAGCAGCAGCGGGAGCACCACCAGGAGGTAGTGGTCGAAGGAGGGACGGGAGACCAGGAATGCGGCGAGCATCACCATGCAGGCCGTCTCCGCGAGCCGCAGCTCACCCCCGTCCACCTCGGCGGAATCCGGCCGGCGCCAGCGCCGCCAGGCCCCCCACAGCCCGGCCCCGGCCCCCGCGAAGGCCACCGCCACCGCCACCGGCTGCGGCACCCCCAGCCGTGGCAGCACCGCGATCGGCGAGGCGTCCCACGGCAGCGCGTACCCGTCCTGCCCCTGGAACAGGAAGGGCAGCGTCTTGGTGAAGAACAGCGTCGGGCTCGGCATCAGCAGCGCCCCCGCCAGCGACAGCCCCGCCGGAACCGCCACCGCCACGGCCAGCCCCCGCCACCGGCGGGCCAGCACGAACAGCAGCCCGGCCGGCACCAGCATCGGCTTGCAGGCGATCGCCAGCCCCACCACCAGCCCCGCCGCCGCCCAGGACCTGCGGTGCGCCAGCAGCAGCGCCACCGGCAGGGCCGCCGCCGAGACCGCCGTCCAGTTCCCGATCAGCACCAGGTTCAGGTACGGCTTGTACAGCAGCCCCAGCAGCGCGAGCCCCCCGACCGCGAACCGCGAGCGCGAGGGCACCGAGAACAGCCGCAGCGCCGCCCACCAGCCGAGGGCGACCAGACCCGAGATCCCGGCCGGCAGCAGCCAGCGCAGCACCCCCGTGGGCACCAGCGCCTCCGGCACCGCCATGAGCACGGCACTCGGCGGGTACAGGAAGCGCCGGTCCTCGTACGGGGAGACCCCCTCCAGCAGCGCGTCCGCCGCCTTGACCACGAAGGCGTTGTCCGAGCCCCAGTTCCCCCGCAGGCTCGTCGACACCGACACGGACACCAGCAGCACCAGCGCCACCGCCCGCCAGGACCGCGGCGCCGGCCCGAGCAGCCAGGCGGCGAGCCGGTCGCCCGTGACCGGCCGGCCACTCCGCGTGAGCCAGATGCGCATGAGCCAGATGCTAGGCCGAAGCCCCACGAAGCCTCCCCGTCGACCCGCGCGGGGAGGTCGGCCCCCTAGCGCTTGCGGTCGACCCTACGTTCGTCCCAGACGGGCTCCTGAGTCTCCCGGACAACACCGTCTGAACCGAAGACCAAGTAACGGTCAAACGTGCGGGCGAACCAGCGGTCGTGGGTCACGCACAGCACCGTGCCCTCGTACGACTCCAGGCCGTCCTGGAGGGCCTCCGCGGACTCCAGGTCGAGGTTGTCGGTGGGCTCGTCCAGCAGCAGCGCCGTGGTGCCGGCCAGCTCCAGCAGCAGGATCTGGAACCGGGCCTGCTGGCCTCCCGACAGCCGCTCGAACGGCTGCTCCGCCTGCCGCTCCAGCTCGTAGCGGCGCAGGGCACCCATCGCCTGGCCCAGGGGCTTGGCCGCCTCCGTCCACAGGATGTCGACGAGCGTGCGGCCGAACAGCTCCGGATGGGCGTGGGTCTGCGCGAAATGGCCGGGAACCACCCGTGCGCCCAGCTTCCAGACACCCGTGTGCTTGACGTCCTCGCCCGCCAGCAGCCGCAGGAAGTGCGACTTGCCGGAGCCGTTCGAGCCGAGCACCGCGACCCGCTCCCCGTAGAAGACCTCCAGGGAGAACGGCTTCATCAGGCCGGTCAGCTCCAGGTTCTCCACCGTGAGCGCGCGCACGCCGGTACGGCCGCCCTTGAGCCGCATCGTGATGTCCTGCTCGCGCGGCGGCTCCGGCGGCGGGCCGGCCTCCTCGAACTTCTTGAAGCGGGTCTGCATCGCGTGGTAGCGCGAGGCCATGTCGGGGCTGCTCGCCGCCTGGTTGCGCAGCCGCAGCACCAGGGCCTTCAGCCGCGCGTGCTCCTCGTCCCAGCGCCGCTTGAGCTCCTCGAAACGCGCGAAGCGCTCCTTGCGGGCCTCGTGGTAGGTGCCGAAGCCCGCGCCGTGCACCCAGACGTCGGAGCCCGTCGGGCTCGCCTCCAGGCTGATGATCTTCTCGGCGGCCTGGGTCAGCAGCTCCCGGTCGTGGGAGACGAACAGCACCGTCTTGCGGGTCGCCCGCAGCTGCTCCTCCAGCCAGCGCTTGCCCGGGACGTCGAGGTAGTTGTCCGGCTCGTCGAGCAGCAGCACCTCGTCCGGCCCGCGCAGCAGCGCCTCCAGGACCAGCCGCTTCTGCTCACCGCCGGAGAGCGTGCGCACCTCGCGGAACTGGGCCTGGTCGTAGGGGATGGCCAGTGCGGCCATCGTGCAGACGTCCCAGAGCGTCTCCGCCTCGTAGCCCTGGACGTCGGCCCAGTCGCTGAGCGCCTGGGCGTACGCCATCTGCGCGGCCTCGTCGTCGACGGTGAGGATCAGCTCCTCGGCCCGGTCCACGGCCTTCGCCGCCTCCCTGATCCGCGGCTGGGACACCGAGACCAGCAGGTCCCGGACGGTCGTCTCGTCCCGGACCGAGCCCACGAACTGCGACATCACGCCGAGCCCGCCGGTCACGGTCACCGCGCCGCCGTGCGGCTGCAGCTCCCCGGAGATCATCTTGAGCAGCGTGGTCTTGCCGGCCCCGTTGGCGCCGACCAGGGCCACCACCGACCCCTCCCCCACACGGAAGGAGACGTCGGGGAGCAGGACCCGCCCGTCGGGAAGGTAGTACTCCAGGTGGCTGGCTTCGAGATGTCCCATGCCGGGCATTCTCCCGGTCCGGCGGCTCCGGACCCAAACGCGTTAACCGCTAGCAGCAGCCCTTGCCCGGCAGGGTGCGCATGTTCCGCGCCTCCTTGCTGCGGGCGGCGAGCAGCTCGTCCGCCGGGTAGCCGACCTCCTCCAGGGTCAGCCCGTGCGGCTTGACCACGTGCACCGAGGAGTCCCGTACGGCCGCGGCCAGGACCCGGCCGGGCCACTCCACGGGCCGGTGGCCGTCGCCGACGTGCAGCAGGGCGCCGACCAGCGAGCGGACCATGTTGTGGCAGAAGGCGTCGGCGCGGACGGTCGCGGTGACGATCCCGTCCTCGCCCCGCTCCCAGCTGAGCTGCTGGAGGGTGCGGATGGTCGTGGCGCCCTCGCGCTTCTTGCAGTACGCGGCGAAGTCGTGCTCGCCGAGCAGCGCGCGGGAGGCCTCGTTCATGGCGTCCACGTCCAGCGGCCACTGGTGCCACAGCACGTGCCCGCGGCGCAGCGGGTCCACCCCGCCCTGGTGGTCGCCGACGCGGTAGGCGTAGCGGCGCCAGATGGCGGAGAACCGCGCGTTGAACCCCTCGGGGGCCTCCGCGACCTTCCACACCCGGATGTCGTGCGGGAGGCGCCCGGCGAGGCGGCGCAGCAGCAGGGATTCGTGCTCGGCCCACACCTCCTCCGCGATGTCGAACTGCGCGACCTGCCCGCGGGCGTGCACACCGGCGTCGGTGCGCCCGGCGACGGTCAGCTCGACCGGGTCGGGCAGCCGCATCACGGTCTTCAGGGCCGATTCCAGCTCGCCCTGGACGGTCCGCAGCGTCCGCTGCTTCGCCCAGCCGGAGAAGTCCTTGCCGTCGTACGACAGGTCCAGCCGTACCCGGACGTGCCCGGGTTCCACCTCGTCACTCACGTGACAGATCCTCTCAGACGCTCGGAAATGCAGAACGGGCCCGCCCCGGGAAGGGGCGGGCCCGTTCAGAGCCGATCAAGCAAGCGTGATCCCGGGGGATCAGGCCTCCTTGGTCTCCTCGGCGGCGGGGGCCTCGGCAGCGGCCTCGGCCTCCTTCACGGCGCGCTTGGTGGCGGCCTCGGCCTCACCGGTGGCCTGCTGGGCGACCGTGAGGGCCTCGACCAGCTCGATCACGGCCATCGGGGCGTTGTCGCCACGACGGTTGCCGATCTTGGTGATGCGCGTGTAACCACCGGGGCGGTTCTCGTAGCGCGGGGCGATCTCGGTGAACAGCGTGTGCACGATGCTCTTGTCCGTGATCGTCTGCAGCACCAGGCGACGGTTGTGGATGTCGCCCTTCTTGGCCTTGGTGACCAGACGCTCGGCGTAGGGACGCAGGCGGCGGGCCTTGGCCTCGGTGGTGGTGATGCGGCCGTGCTCGAAGAGCGCCTTCGCGAGGTTCGCGAGAAGGTGCTTCTCGTGCGCGGCGGAGCCGCCCAGACGGGCACCCTTAGCGGGACGCGGCATGGTGTTACTCCTTCATATCTGCACCGGCCGTGTCAGGTACCGGTGTCAGTTCCCCCGGGGCGGACGCCCCGGGAAAGTCTTCTCTTAGTACTGCTCGGTCTCGACGAAACCGGCGTCCGCGTCGTCGTCGGCGCCGAAGGCGTCGGCGGCGGCGGTCGGGTCGAATCCGGGCGGGCTGTCCTTCAGGGCCAGGCCCATGCCGGCGAGCTTCGCCTTGACCTCGTCGATCGACTTCGCACCGAAGTTGCGGATGTCGAGCAGGTCGGCCTCGGAGCGGGCGACGAGCTCACCCACGGAGTGGATGCCCTCGCGCTTGAGGCAGTTGTACGAGCGGACCGTGAGCTCGAGCTCCTCGATCGGCAGCGCCAGGTCGGCGGCCAGGGCGGCGTCCGTGGGGGACGGGCCCATGTCGATGCCCTCGGCGTCGATGTTGAGCTCGCGGGCCAGACCGAACAGCTCGACCAGGGTCTTACCGGCGGACGCCATGGCGTCGCGCGGGCGCATGGCCTGCTTGGTCTCGACGTCGACGATGAGCTTGTCGAAGTCGGTGCGCTGCTCGACTCGGGTCGCCTCGACCTTGTAGGTGACCTTCAGAACCGGCGAGTAGATGGAGTCGATCGGGATACGGCCGATCTCCTGGCCCACCTGCTTGTTCTGGACGGCGGAGACGTAGCCGCGACCGCGCTCGACGGTCAGCTCCATCTCCAGCTTGCCCTTGCCGTTGAGCGTGGCGAGGACCAGGTCCGGGTTGTGCACCTCGACACCGGCCGGGGGCGCGATGTCGGCAGCGGTGACCAGGCCGGGACCCTGCTTGCGCAGGTACATCACGACCGGCTCGTCGTGCTCCGAGGAGACGACCAGCTGCTTGATGTTGAGGATGATGTCCGTGACGTCTTCCTTGACGCCCGGCACGGTGGTGAACTCGTGCAGGACGCCGTCCACGCGGATGCTGGTGACAGCGGCACCCGGGATGGAGGACAGGAGGGTACGGCGCAGGGAGTTGCCGAGGGTGTAGCCGAAGCCCGGCTCCAGCGGCTCGATCACGAACCGCGAGCGGTACTCGTCGACGACCTCTTCGGTCAGCGAAGGACGCTGAGCGATAAGCATGTCTGTTCCTTCAAGTCGTGGACGCCCACTATTTGACGCCCGACGGGGTGCGGCCCGGAGGCCGCGGTCTTACAAGGGTACGGGCGGCACGTCCCCCGAAGGGTTCGTGCCGCCCGGACACTCAAGAACGCACGGGTGCGTCCGCTGCGTCAGACGCGGCGACGCTTGGGCGGGCGGCAGCCGTTGTGCGGGGTGGGGGTGACGTCCTGGATCGAACCCACCTCGAGGCCGGTGGCCTGGAGGGAGCGGATCGCGGTCTCACGGCCGGAGCCGGGACCCTTGACGAAGACGTCGACCTTGCGCATGCCGTGCTCCTGCGCGCGGCGGGCGGCCGACTCGGCGGCCATCTGCGCGGCGAAGGGGGTGGACTTGCGCGAGCCCTTGAAGCCGACGTGGCCGGCGGAGGCCCAGGAGATCACGTTGCCGGACGGGTCCGTGATCGAAACGATGGTGTTGTTGAACGTGCTCTTGATGTGGGCGTGCCCGTGAGCGACGTTCTTCTTTTCCTTGCGGCGCACCTTCTTGGCAGCGCCCTGACGACCCTTGGGGGGCATCTCTTACTCCTACGGGAGGTGGTCGGTCCTACAGCGCAAGACCGCTGAACAGGACTACTTCTTGCCCGGCTTCTTCTTGCCGGCGATCGCGCGACGCGGGCCCTTGCGGGTACGCGCGTTCGTGCTGGTGCGCTGACCGTGCACGGGCAGGCCACGACGGTGGCGGATGCCCTGGTAGCACTGGATCTCGATCTTGCGGCGGATGTCGCCCTGGATCTCGCGGCGGAGGTCACCCTCGGTACGGAGGTTGGCGTCCACGTACTCGCGGATCTTGACGAGGTCCTCTTCGGCCAGGTCACGAACGCGGGTGTTCGGGTTCACGCCGGTGGAGGCGAGGATCTCCTTGGACCGGGTGCGCCCGATACCGAAGACGTAGGTGAGTGCGATCTCCACACGCTTTTCGCGCGGGATGTCAACACCGGAAACGCGTGCCATTCAATGGCTCCTGTGTGTTCGGGGGTCTGCAACAGAACCGCTCCCGACCGCCGACCACCCTGATGGGCGGTGGTACGTCCGGGTCCCCGGCCCCCGCCGGAGGTGCCGCCGGCCCCTGAGGGCTGGGCGGGTTCTGCTTATGTACGTTTTCTTACGTCGCGCGAAGAACTGCGGAAGGCAGGTCGGTCGGCGTGCGTCAGCCCTGGCGCTGCTTGTGGCGCAGGTTGTCGCAGATGACCATGACCCGGCCGTGACGGCGGATCACCTTGCACTTGTCGCAGATCTTCTTGACGCTCGGCTTGACCTTCATGTTGGTGAGGTTCTCCGGGTCAGTGCCACCACCCGCGCCGGAGCGGGGTGCGGGGGCAAGATCTACTTGTATCGGTAGACGATCCGGCCACGCGTCAGGTCGTACGGAGACAGCTCCACAACGACCCGGTCATCGGGAAGGATGCGGATGTAGTGCATACGCATCTTGCCGCTGATGTGCGCGAGGACCTTGTGACCGTTCTGGAGTTCCACCTTGAACATGGCGTTCGGGAGGGACTCGATCACGGTGCCCTCGATCTCGATGGCACCTTGCTTCTTGGCCACGCTTCGCCTTTCGAATCGGCTACCTTGATCAGCCCACGGACATGCGAATGCACGTGAGCCGACGAGTCAGTCTACGTCAGGGCACCCAGAAAGACGAATCCGGAAAGTTTGCCCCAGAGTCTAGATCATTAACCGGCGGATGCCGGAGGGGGTCCCGGATCAGCCGAGGGGGTCCGGCGCCGTCGTCACGCCGTACTCCGCGAGCTTCGCCTTGCCGCAGTCCGGGCTGGTCAGGACGATCGGGCCGGCCTCCGTGAGGGCCACCGAGTGCTCCCAGTGCGAGGACCAGGTGCCGTCCGTGGTGATGACCGTCCAGTCGTCGGCGAGTACCTCCGTCTGGGCGGTGCCCAGGGACACCATCGGCTCGATCGCCAGGCAGAGGCCCGGGACCAGCTTGATGCCCTTGCCCCGCTTGCGCGAGACGTAGTTCAGCAGGTGGGGGTCCATGTGCATCTCGGTGCCGATGCCGTGGCCGCCGTAGTCCTCGATGATCCCGAACTTGCCGAGGCTGTGCTCACCGGTGGACGGGCGGGGCTGGCGCTTGATGTAGCCCTCGATGGCCTTCGAGATGTCCACGAGGCGGTTGCCCGCCTTCATGGCCGCGATGCCGGCCCACATCGACTCCTCGGTGACCCGGGAGAGCTCGACCAGCTCCGGAGCGTGACCGGTGCCCACGAAGGCCGTGTAGGCCGCGTCCCCGTGCCAGCCGTCAACGATCGCGCCGGCGTCGATGGAGATGATGTCGCCGTCCTTGAGGACCGTCTTGTCGTCCGGGATGCCGTGGACGACGACCTCGTTCACCGAGGTGCAGATGGTCGCGGGGAAACCGCCGTAACCGAGGAAGTTCGACTTGGCCCCGGCGTCCGCGATGACCTTGCGGGCCACCATGTCCAGGTCCCGCGTCGTGGCGCCCGGCACGGCCGCCTCACGGGTCGCCGCGTGGATCGCGGCGACGACCAGCCCTGCCTCGCGCATCTTCGCGATCTGCTCGGGGGTCTTCAGCTGAACCATGGACGGACCTTCCACCTTCGAAAACGGGTCGCTTCAACAGTACGGCCGCGATGTCCTGGGGACATCGCGGCCGTACCGGCACTACTGGGGGGTGACTACTTCTTCAGGGCGTCCATCGCCCGCTTGGTGATCTCGTGCACCTCACCGAGGGCGGAGATGGTCACCAGCAGACCCTGGGCCTTGTAGTAGTCGATGATCGGCTCGGTCTGCGTGTGGTAGACCTCGAGGCGGTTGCGGACCGTGTCCTCGGAGTCGTCACCGCGCTGGTACAGCTCGCCACCGCAGTGGTCGCAGACACCCTCGGTCTTCGGGGCCGCGTAGATCACGTGGAACACGTGCGCGGAGTCCTGGCGGCAGATGCGCCGGCCGGCGATCCGCTTGACGACCTCGTCCTCCTCGACCTCCAGGTCGAGGACGGCGTCCAGCTTCATGCCGGCACCGGTGAGCATCTCGTCCAGGGCCTCGGCCTGGGCGACGTTGCGCGGGAAGCCGTCGAGCAGGAAGCCGTTCGCGGCGTCCGGCTGCTCCATGCGGTCCTTGGCCATGCCGATGGTGATCTCGTCCGGGACGAGCTCGCCGGCGTCCATGAACGCCTTGGCGCGCACACCCAGGTCGGTGCCCTGGCTGATGTTGGCGCGGAAGAGGTCGCCCGTGGAGATGTGCGGGATCGACAGGTTCTTGGCAAGGAACGCGGCCTGCGTTCCCTTGCCCGCCCCGGGGGGTCCGACGAGGACGATTCGCATCAGCGGAGGAACCCTTCGTAGTTGCGCTGCTGGAGCTGGCTCTCGATCTGCTTCACGGTTTCCAGACCCACACCCACGATGATCAGGATGCTCGTCCCGCCGAACGGGAAGTTCTGGTTCGCTCCGAAGCCGGCCAACGCCATTGTCGGCACTAGAGCGATGAGACCCAGGTACAGCGAGCCCGGCCAGGTGATCCGGTTGAGTACGTAGCTCAGGTACTCAGCGGTAGGCCGGCCGGCGCGGATGCCCGGGATGAACCCACCATACTTCTTCATGTTGTCGGCAACTTCCTCGGGGTTGAACGAGATCGCCACGTAGAAGAACGCGAAGAAGACGATCAGGAGGAAGTAGGCGGCGATGTAGTACGGGTGGTCGCCCTTGACGAAGTGCTTCTGGATCCAGGTCGCCCAGCCGGCGGTCGAGCCGCTGAACTGCACGATCAGGGCCGGGATGTACAGCAGCGACGAGGCGAAGATGACCGGGATGACACCGGCCTGGTTCACCTTGAGCGGGATGTAGGTGGACGTACCGCCGTAGGCACGGCGGCCGATCATGCGCTTCGCGTACTGGACGGGGATCCTGCGCTGGGCCTGCTCGACGAAGACCACGAGGGCCACCATCGCGAGTCCGACGAGGATGACGACGGCGAACTCCACCCAGCCATCAGCGATCTTGCCCTGGAGCTTGATCGTCCAGAGAGCGGTGACGAAGCCGGCCGCGATCGAGATGAACATCAGGATCGACATGCCGTTGCCGATGCCGCGGTCGGTGATCAGCTCACCGAGCCACATGACGATGCAGGTACCGGCGGTCATGGTGACCACCATGGTGACCGTGGTGAAGATCGAGCGGTCCGGGACGATCTCGCGAGCGACGGGGCAGGTGCCGAACAGGGCGCCGGTACGCGCGGTGGCGACCAGGCCGGTGCCCTGGAGGATCGCGAGCGCGACCGTCAGATAACGCGTGTACTGAGTGATCTTCGAGGTGCCGGCCTGTCCCTCTTTCTTGAGGTTCTCCAGCTTCGGGATGACCACGGTCAGCAGCTGCAGGATGATGCTCGCGGTGATGTACGGCATGATGCCGAGCGCGAAGATCGTGATCTGCAGCAGCGCGCCGCCGCTGAACATGTTGACCAGACCGAAGAGGCTGTTGCTGCTCCCCATCTGGTCCACACAGATCTGGACGTTCTTGTAGCTCACGCCGGGTACCGGGATGTGGGACCCGAGCCGATACAGCACGATGATGCCGAGTGTGAAGAGCAGCTTCTTGCGCAGGTCGGGCGTCTTGAACGCCCGGGCGAACGCGGTGAGCACGGTGCCTCCTGCGACCCCCGCGCTACTGCGTCAGAGGTGACGGTCTGAGGATCGACGATTACGTACAAGCAAAGGTGCAGGCCACCTTACCGGCGACTGCGCCCCCCGTGGAACGACCAACCGGGGATGCCCCATATGTGAGGCATCCCCGGTCGGGTTTCTAGCTATTTGTCACAGAGTTCGTCTTAGACGAGCTCGGTCACGGTGCCGCCGGCGGCGGCAATCTTCTCCTTGGCGGAGGCGGAGACGGCGTCAACCGAAACCGTCAGCGCCACGGAGATCTCGCCCTGGCCCAGGACCTTGACGAGGCTGTTCTTGCGAACCGCGCCCTTGGCGACCAGGTCGGCCACCGTGACCTCTCCACCCTCGGGGTAGAGGGCACCGAGCTTGTCCAGGTTGACAACCTGGAACTCGGTGCGGAACGGGTTCTTGAAGCCCTTCAGCTTCGGCAGGCGCATGTGGAGGGGCATCTGCCCACCCTCGAAGCGCTGCGGAACCTGGTAGCGGGCCTTCGTACCCTTGGTACCACGACCAGCCGTCTTACCCTTCGACGCCTCACCACGACCGACACGGGTCTTCGCGGTCTTGGCACCGGGGGCCGGACGGAGGTTGTGAGCCTTCAGCGGGCTGTTCTCAGCCATGATTAGTCAACCTCCTCAACCGTCACGAGGTGGCGGACGGTGTGCACCATGCCGCGGAACTCGGGACGGTCCTCCTTGACGACCACGTCGTTCAGGCGCTTGAGCCCGAGCGAACGAAGGGTGTCGCGGTGGTTCTGCTTGCTGCCGATGTACGACTTCGTCTGCGTGATCTTGAGGCGGGCCATCAGACACCCGCCCCAGCACGCGCACGAAGCAGGGCCGCGGGGGCGACGTCCTCGAGCGGCAGACCACGGCGAGCCGCGATCTCCTCGGGACGCTGCAGGCCCTTGAGGGCCTCCACGGTCGCGTGCACGATGTTGATCGCGTTGTCGGAGCCGAGCGACTTCGACAGGATGTCGTGAACGCCGGCGCACTCCAGAACGGCGCGCACCGGGCCACCGGCGATAACACCGGTACCGGGGGAAGCAGGCTTCAGCAGGACAACGCCGGCCGCCTTCTCGCCCTGGATCGGGTGCGGGATGGTGCCCTGGATGCGGGGAACCTTGAAGAAGTTCTTCTTGGCTTCCTCGACGCCCTTGGCGATGGCCGCGGGAACTTCCTTGGCCTTGCCGTAACCGACACCTACGGTGCCGTCACCGTCACCCACCACGACGAGCGCGGTGAAGCTGAAGCGACGACCACCCTTGACAACCTTGGCGACGCGGTTGATCGCGACAACGCGCTCAACGTAAGCGGTCTTCTCGGCGGCAGCGCCACCGTCGCGACCCTTCCGGTCCCGCCGCTCGCCGCCACCGGCACCGCTGCCGCGGCGCTGGGGTCCAGCCATTGGATTACCTCTCTCTGTTACGTCCGTGAGTCCCGGAACCGGGGCTTAGAACTTCAGCCCGGCTTCGCGGGCGGCGTCAGCCAGAGCGGCAATGCGCCCGGCGTATCGGTTGCCACCGCGGTCAAAGACGACGGTCTCGACGCCGGCAGCCTTCGCACGCTCGGCGACGAGCGCGCCGACGGCCTGGGCCTGGGCGCTCTTGTCGCCTTCGCCACCGCGGATCGAAGCGTCCAGGGTCGACGCGGACGCCAGGGTGTGGCCCTGGAGGTCGTCGATGACCTGCGCAACGATGTTGCGGTTCGAACGCGTCACGACGAGGCGCGGACGCTCCGCCGTACCCGAGACGTTCTTGCGGATGCGGATGTGGCGGCGAGCCTTGGCAGCGCGCTTGTACGCGTCGCCCTTGGCGATCTTCACACCGTATGCCATGGCTACTTACCAGCCTTTCCGACCTTGCGGCGGATGACCTCGCCGGCGTACTTGACACCCTTGGCCTTGTACGGGTCGGGCTTCCGCAGCTTGCGGATGTTGGCGGCGACCTCGCCGACCTTCTGCTTGTCGATGCCCTCGACCGAGAACTTGGTCGGCGACTCGACCTTGAACGAGATGCCCTCGGGCGCCTCGACGAGGATCGGGTGGCTGTAGCCGAGCTGGAACTCCAGGTCGGAGCCCTTCGCGGCCACGCGGTAACCGACACCGCTGATCTCGAGAGCCTTGACGTAACCCGCGGTCACGCCGGTGATCATGTTCGCCACCAGCGTGCGGGACAGGCCGTGCAGGGCCTTGTTCTGACGCTCGTCGTTCGGGCGGGTGACGTTCAGAACGCCGTCCTCACCCTTGACGATCTCGATCGGCGCCTTGACGACGTGCGTGAGGGAACCCTTGGGGCCCTTCACCGCGACCGTCTGGCCGTCGATGGTGACGTCCACACCGGCGGGAACCTGGATGGGGAGCTTGCCGATTCGCGACATTGCTTTTCCTCCGTTCCCGACTACCAGACGTAGGCGAGGACTTCCCCACCTACGCCCTTCTTGCCTGCCTGCTGACCGGTCAGGAGACCGTGCGACGTGGAGATGATCGCCACGCCCAGGCCACCGAGGACCTTCGGCAGGTTGGTGGACTTCGCGTACACGCGCAGACCGGGCTTCGAGATCCGCTTGATGCCCGCGATGGAGCGCTCACGGTTCGGCCCGAACTTCAGCTCGAGGACGAGGTTCTTGCCGACCTCGGCGTCCTCGACCTTCCAGCCGGTGATGAAACCCTCCTGCTTGAGGATCTCCGCGATGTGCGACTTGATCTTGCTGTGCGGCATCACGACGGTGTCGTGGTACGCCGAGTTAGCGTTACGCAGACGCGTGAGCATGTCTGCGATCGGGTCAGTCATGGTCATGAAAGTGGCCTTCGGCCTCTCTCGCCGGGGTTTCCTGTATGTGCCATCCCTCTCCCCACTCGGTGGCGGGACGGGTGCGGCACGGGGACCTACGGCGTAGTAAGTCGATAGGGCGGCGGACGCCCAACCCCACAAGCCTACGGCATGCGGGCAGGGCGGTCCGCCGACCTGATGCTTACCGAGAGCGTCTGGAAAACCTCAACACCCAAAGGGTGAAGGGGGTTTACCAGGAGCTCTTGGTCACGCCCGGCAGCTCGCCACGGTGAGCCATCTCACGGAGGCACACGCGGCAGAGGCCGAACTTGCGGTACACGGAGTGGGGGCGACCGCAGCGCTGGCAGCGGGTGTACGCACGCACACCGAACTTGGGCTTGCGGGCAGCCTTCGCGATGAGAGCCTTCTTCGCCATCTCGCTTACGCCTCCTTGAAGGGGAAGCCGAGGTGACGGAGGAGCGCGCGGCCCTCAGCGTCGTTGGTCGCCGTGGTCACCACGGTGATGTCCATACCCCGGGTACGGTCGATCTTGTCCTGGTCGATCTCGTGGAACATGACCTGCTCGGTGAGACCGAAGGTGTAGTTGCCACGGCCGTCGAACTGCTTCGGCGACAGACCACGGAAGTCACGGATACGCGGCAGCGCGAGCGACAGCGTACGGTCCAGGAACTCCCACATGCGGTCACCACGGAGGGTGACGTGGCAGCCGATCGGCTGACCCTCGCGCAGCTTGAACTGCGCGATGGACTTGCGGGCCTTCGTGACGGCCGGCTTCTGACCGGTGATCGTCGTCAGGTCGCGGATGGCACCGTCGATCAGCTTCGAGTCACGGGCGGCGTCGCCGACACCCATGTTCACGACGATCTTGACGAGGCCGGGAATCTGCATGACGTTCTCGTAGGAGAACTCTTCACGCATCTTGCCCGCGATCTCCTCGCGGTACTTCGTCTTCAGACGCGGAGTGGCAGCCATCAGATGTCCTCACCCGTGCGCTTGGCAACGCGGATCTTGTTGCCCTCGTCGTCGAAGCGGAAACCGACGCGGGTGACGACCTTCTTGCCGTCCTTCTCCACGACCAGCTGGACGTTGGACACGTGGACGGGGGCCTCGGTGATCACGATGCCGCCGGCCTGGTTCTGCCCAGCCTTGGTGTGCTTCTTGACCCGGTTGACACCCTCGACCAGGACGCGGGACTCGGTCGGGAAGGCCGCGATGACCTTGCCCTGCTTGCCCTTGTCCTTACCGGTGATGACCTGGACCAGGTCGCCCTTCTTGATCTTCATGCTTACAGCACCTCCGGCGCGAGCGAGATGATCTTCATGAACTTCTTCTCGCGCAGCTCACGGCCGACGGGGCCGAAGATACGGGTGCCGCGAGGGTCGCCGTCGTTCTTCAGAATGACGGCGGCGTTCTCGTCGAAGCGGATGTACGAGCCGTCCTGGCGGCGGCGCTCCTTGACGGTGCGAACGATGACCGCCTTGACGACGTCACCCTTCTTCACGTTGCCGCCGGGGATCGCGTCCTTGACGGTGGCGACGATGACGTCACCGATGCCCGCGTAGCGGCGACCGGAGCCACCGAGAACACGGATGCAAAGGATCTCCTTGGCACCAGTGTTGTCGGCGACACGCAGTCGCGACTCCTGCTGGATCACGTCTATCTCCTGTTTGTCTGCCGGTTCCCGGCCGGGGCTCCTTCACGGAGCCCCGGCCGAGCCTGGCGGAACGAATCCGAGGGAAGGCCCCTCGGACTAATTACTTGGCCTTTTCGAGGATCTCGACGATGCGCCAGCGCTTGCTCGCCGACAGCGGACGCGTCTCCATGATGAGGACGCGGTCGCCGACACCGGCAGCGTTCTGCTCGTCGTGAGCCTTGAGCTTGTTCGTACGGCGGATGACCTTGCCGTACAGCGCGTGCTTGACGCGGTCCTCGACGGCGACGACGACGGTCTTGTCCATCTTGTCGCTGACGACCAGACCCTCACGGGTCTTGCGGAAGCCGCGCTCGGTCTTCTCAGTCACGTTGTTCTCGCTCATCAGGCGTTCTCCACCGTCTCGATACCGAGCTCACGCTCGTGCATCAGGGTGTAGATGCGAGCGATGTCCTTACGGACGGACTTGAGCCGGCCGTTGTTCTCCAGCTGACCGGTGGCCGCCTGGAAACGGAGCTTGAACAGCTCTTCCTTGGCCTCGCGAAGCTTGGCAACGAGCTCCTCGTTGCCGAGCTCGCGGAGCTCGGACGCCTTGGTTCCCGTCGCCATCACGACTCACCTGCCTCGCGCTTGACGATGCGGCACTTCATCGGCAGCTTGTGGGCCGCACGAGTGAGAGCCTCACGCGCAATCTTTTCGTTCGGGTAGGACAGCTCGAACATGACCCGGCCCGGGTGCACGTTCGCGATCCACCACTCGGGGGAACCCTTACCGGAACCCATGCGGGTCTCGGCGGGCTTCTTCGTCAGCGGGCGGTCCGGGTAGATGTTGATCCAGACCTTGCCGCCACGCTTGATGTGGCGGGTCATCGCGATACGAGCCGCCTCGATCTGGCGGTTCGTCACGTAGGCGGGGGTGAGCGCCTGGATGCCGTACTCGCCGAACGAGACCTCAGTACCGCCCTTGGCCATACCGCTGCGCTTCGGGTGGTGCTGCTTGCGGTGCTTGACCCTACGAGGGATCAGCATGTCGGTCAGGCCTCCGTTCCGGTGCTCTCAGCCGGAGCGGCGGCGGGGGCGTCGGCCTTGGGGGCCTCGGCACCAGCAGCCTGCTGCGGCTTGCGGCCACCACGGCCGCCGCGCTCGCCACCACGGCCACCACGGCCGGCGGGACGGTCGCCAGCGCCGGCACCACGGGCCGGGCGGTTACCCGCACGGGCCGCAGCGTTCTCGGCGCGAACCTCGGCGATGTTCTTGACGTCGCCCTTGTAGATCCAGACCTTCACGCCGATCCGGCCGAAGGTGGTCTTGGCCTCGAAGAAGCCGTAGTCCACGTTCGCGCGCAGCGTGTGCAGCGGCACACGACCCTCGCGGTAGAACTCGGAGCGGGACATCTCGGCGCCGCCGAGACGGCCACCGCACTGGATCTTGATGCCCTTGGCGCCGGCCTTCATGGTGCCCTGCATGCTCTTGCGCATGGCACGACGGAAGGAGACGCGGGAGGAGAGCTGCTCGGCGACGGCCTGAGCAACCAGCTGAGCGTCGAGCTCGGGGTTCTTGACCTCGAGGATGTTCAGCTGGACCTGCTTGCCCGTGAGCTTCTCGAGGTCACCGCGGATGCGGTCGGCCTCGGCGCCGCGGCGGCCGATGACGATGCCGGGACGAGCGGTGTGGATGTCCACACGCACGCGGTCACGGGTGCGCTCGATCTCAACCTTCGAGATGCCGGCGCGCTCCATGCCGGACGTCATCATCCGACGGATGGCGACGTCTTCCTTGACGTAGTCCTTGTACAGCTTGTCGGCGTACCAGCGGGACTTGAAGTCCGTGGTGATGCCGAGTCGGAACCCGTGCGGGTTTACCTTCTGGCCCATTACCGGGAACCTTCCTTGCTGCTGACGACCACGGTGATGTGGCTGGTCCGCTTGCGGATCCGGTAGGCACGGCCCTGGGCACGCGGACGGAACCGCTTCAGGGTCGGGCCCTCGTCCACGTACGCCTCGCTGATGACCAGCGTGGAGGCGTCCGGGTGGTTGTAGTTGTGCGCGGCGTTGGCGATGGCGCTGTCAAGCACCTTGCCGACCGGCACGCTCGCGGCCTGCGGGGCGAAACGCAGGACCGCCTGAGCCTCCGTGGCATCCATGCCACGGATGAGGTCCACCACGCGGCGGGCCTTCATGGGCGTGACGCGGATGTACCGCGCCTGGGCCCTGGCTTCCATGGTTGTCCCTTCGGTGTTAGTCATAGTCGTAACCACCCCGCGATTAGCGGCGCTTCGACTTCCGGTCGTCCTTGACGTGGCCGCGGAAGGTGCGAGTCGGCGAGAACTCGCCGAGCTTGTGGCCGACCATCGACTCGGTGACGAACACCGGGACGTGGGTCTTGCCGTTGTGCACCGCGATCGTGTGACCCAGCATGCTGGGGATGATCATCGAGCGACGGGACCAGGTCTTGATGACGTTCTTGGTGCCGGCTTCGTTCTGGGCGTCCACCTTCTTTACGAGGTGGTCGTCGACGAAGGGCCCCTTCTTGAGACTGCGCGGCATCTAAACCCGCTCCTAGCGCTTCTTGTTCGTCTTGCGGCGGCGGACGATGTACTTGCTCGAAGCCTTCTTCGGCGAGCGAGTACGACCCTCCTTCTGACCCCACGGGGAGACCGGGTGGCGACCACCGCTGGTCTTGCCCTCACCACCACCGTGCGGGTGGTCAACCGGGTTCATCGCGACACCGCGGACGGTCGGGCGAACGCCCTTCCAGCGCATGCGGCCGGCCTTGCCCCAGTTGATGTTCGACTGCTCGGCGTTGCCGACCTCGCCGACCGTGGCGCGGCAGCGCGCGTCGACGAGACGGATCTCACCGGACGGCATGCGGAGGTGGGCCATCACGCCCTCCTTCGCCAGCAGCTGCACGGAGGCACCAGCCGAACGCGCGAACTTGGCGCCGCCACCGGGGCGGAGCTCGATCGCGTGGATCGTGGTACCGACCGGGATGTTGCGGAGCGCGAGGTTGTTGCCCGGCTTGATGTCGGCCGTGGGGCCGTTCTCAATCCGGTCACCCTGCTGCAGACCGCGCGGCGCGATGATGTAGCGCTTCTCGCCGTCGGCGTAGTGCAGCAGCGCGATGCGCGCGGTGCGGTTGGGGTCGTACTCGATGTGCGCGACCTTGGCCGGCACGCCGTCCTTGTCGTGACGACGGAAGTCGATCACGCGGTAGGCGCGCTTGTGGCCACCGCCCTGGTGGCGAACGGTCACACGACCGGTGTTGTTACGGCCGCCCTTGCTGTGCAGGGGGCGGACCAGCGACTTCTCCGGCGTGGACCGCGTGATCTCGACAAAGTCGGCGACGCTGGAGCCACGACGGCCCGGGGTCGTCGGCTTGTACTTGCGGATACCCATTTCTCAGTCCTCGTCCGATTCCGGACGACTAGACCTCCGTTAGGAGGCCTGGCCGCCGAAGATGTCGATACGGTTGCCCTCGGCAAGGGTCACGATGGCGCGCTTGGTGTTGGCGCGCTTGCCGAAACCGGTCTTGGTGCGCTTGCGCTTACCCTGACGGTTGATCGTGTTGACCCCGGTGACCTTGACCGAGAAGACCGCCTCGACGGCCTGCTTGATCTGGGTCTTGTTGGCGCCGGGCGCGACGATGAACGTGTACTTGTTCTCGTCCAGCAGCGCGTAGCTCTTCTCCGAGACGACCGGCTTGATCAGCAGGTCGCGCGGGTCGGTGAAGGTCTTGCTGGTAACGGTCGCCTCAGACATCAGGCCTCGTTCCCTTCGGTCTCATCGGCCTTGGGGCCAGACACGAAGGACTCGAGCGCGGCCTGGGTGAAGACCACGTCGTCAGAGACGATCACGTCGTACGTGTTCAGCTGGCCCGGCTCCAGGATGTGAACCTGGGGCAGGTTGCGGGCGGACAGCCACGCCAGCTCGTCAGAGCGCTCGGCGACCAGGAGCAGGTTCTTGCGCTCCGAGATCTTGCCGAACAGCGTCTTCGCGGCCTTGGTGGAGGCGGCACCCTCGACCACGCCGGTGACGACGTGGATGCGGGAGTGACGCGCACGGTCCGAGAGGGCACCGCGGAGGGCGGCGGCCTTCATCTTCTTCGGGGTGCGCTGCGAGTAGTCACGCGGCTGCGGGCCGTGGACGACGCCACCGCCGGCGAACTGCGGAGCGCGGGTCGAACCCTGACGGGCGCGGCCGGTGCCCTTCTGGCGGTAAGGCTTCTTGCCACCACCACGGACTTCGCCACGGGTCTTGGTCTTGTGCGTGCCCTGACGGGCAGCGGCCAGCTGGGCGACGACGACCTGGTGGATCAGCGGAACGCTGGTCTTCGCGTCGAAGATCTCCGCGGGGAGCTCGACGGTACCGGCCTTGTCGCCAGCCGGCGAAAGGATGTCAATGGTGCTCATTACCTCAAGCCCCCTTGGCCGCGGTACGGACCAGGACGAGGCCGCCGTTCGGACCGGGGACCGCGCCCTTGATGAGGAGCAGACCCTTCTCCGCGTCAACCGCGTGGATGGTCAGGTTCTGGGTGGTGACGCGCTCGTTACCCATGCGACCGGCCATGCGCATGCCCTTGAAGACACGCCCAGGGGTGGCGCAGCCACCGATCGAACCGGGGGAGCGGTGCTTGCGCTGCACACCGTGACCGGCGCCGAGGCCCCGGAAGTTGTGGCGCTTCATGACACCGGCGAAGCCCTTGCCCTTGCTGTTGCCCGTGACGTCAACCTTGACGCCGGACTCGAACACGGCAGCCGTGATCTCCTGGCCGAGCGTGTACTCGCTGGCGTCGGAGGTACGGAGCTCCACCAGGTGGCGGCGCGGGGTCACGTCGGCCTTGGCGAAGTGGCCCTTGAGGGGCTTGTTCACCTTGCGCGGGTCGATCTCGCCGAAGGCGATCTGGACCGACTCGTAGCCGTCGATGTCGTTGGTACGGACCTGGGTAACGACACAGGGCCCGGCCTTGACGACGGTCACCGGGACGACACGGTTGTTCTCGTCCCAGACCTGGGTCATGCCGAGCTTCTCGCCCAGGACGCCCTTGATCTGCTTAGCCATCTTCTCGACGCCTCTCAGAGCTTGATCTCGATGTCAACGCCGGCCGGAAGGTCCAGGCGCATCAGCGAGTCAACGGTCTTGGGCGTCGGGTCGAGGATGTCGATCAGGCGCTTGTGCGTGCGCATCTCGAAGTGCTCGCGCGAGTCCTTGTACTTGTGCGGCGACTTGATGACGCAGTACACGTTCTTCTCAGTGGGCAGCGGCACCGGGCCCGCGACCGACGCACCAGTGCGGGTCACCGTCTCGACGATCTTCTTCGCCGAGGAGTCGATGACCTCGTGGTCGTAGGCCTTGAGCCGGATGCGGATCTTCTGTCCCGCCATGGCTACTCCGTAGTCCTGTCTCTATGTGGAAACGCTCTGGCTCCCGGCCGGCTGCGGAACGGGGTTCCGCGGCCTCTCCTCCGACCCACGCGGTCGGGCGTGTCGCACTCCCTCCGAGAAAATCCCCATACGGGAACTCCCTCATCAAAGGGGGTGCGGCCTGGACCGCGCATCGGGGGGAGAAACACCCACCGAGTGCCTGGTGCGGACCGTGCTGACGCTTCCCAGAAGATTCCCGTACGTCCGCCCTCATTGCTGCCCCGAGAGGCAGATTAAGGACGACGAGTACTGTGGGACTCGCTTCCGGTCCTCCCGGCGGGAGGCGCGCAGCATCGGCACACAGCCGAGCAACTTGAGTAGTCTGCCATACGAGACACGTACCTGGCCAATCGGGCCGAAGAGAATACCCCGCCGAGCGATCACGTCAAACCGCGGCACGCGGCGGGGATCCCTGGTCAGGACCGGGATGCGGTCCCGCACTCCTCGGTCCTGTCCGTCCCGATGCTCTTGGAGCGGTCGTACGGGTCCACCGGGCTGCCGGAAGGCGCCGGTCCGCTGTCGCGCGGGTCGGAGAAGAAGCTCGGGTGCACGTAGCCGTCGAACCGGCCGCAGTCGCTGTTGGCGATGTCCTGAGCGGACCCGTACAGCCAGAGCCTGCCCTCGGTCATGTCCCATCCGCGGCCGTGGAAGACCTGGAAGGTGATCTCGCGGCGGACGATGGTCCTGGCGACGTCCTCCGGGTTGCCGCCGATCTTCACGAACGGGTAGACGAAGCTGTAGTCCACCTTCACGTCGGCCTGGCCGGGCTTCTCGCCCGCCTCCACCCACATCCGGCCCCGCACCTTCACGACCTCGCCGACCGGCTTCAGCTCGGCGGGGTTGTAGCGGGTGAACAGCTCCAGCGGGTCGTTCTCCCGACTCGGGTGCTCGTACGCCCGCGCCGTCTCCTGGCGCCGCTTGGTGTCCTTGGGGTCCAGCAGGTCCAGCGCCGCCGTCGGCCGCTCGCCCCGCAGGACCGCCGGGTCCAGGTTGGCCGCCACCAGGAACTGCTTCGCCATGGCCAGCCCCTGCGCGACGCCCTCCTTGGGCACCCCGTTCACACCCTCGGCCGGGGGCACCTCGATCGCGGCGGCGCCGTCGGCCCACTGCGCGGCCGGCGAGCCCCGGAAGGGCTCCTTCAGCGTCGGGCGGTCCGCGGGCACCGCGCCCGGTGCCGCCGTCGGACGCGCCGTCTCCGCGGCCAGCGGACCGGCGTCCCGGGCCTCCTGGCGGGCCGTGGCCTTCCCGGTCAGCTTGTCGATGACCAGCTCCGGCCGCAGGGCGACCAGCGCGAGCCCCGCGATGACGACGATCGCCGCCGCGGCCTTGACGCGGCGCTTCGCGCGCCCGCGGCCCCGCATCTCCTGCCAGGCCGGCCCCGTACGCCAGCCGGGCGGGTCCCCCGCCCCCGGCTTCGGCGCCCGGCCGAACCGGCGGCGCCCGGCCCGTGCCCGTTCCGCCTCTTCGCGCCGCAGCCGCTCGGTGACCATCCGCGCCCGCGCCGACGGCTCCTTCGGCGCGTCGGCGCTCTCCCGCGCGACCTCCTCGCTGAAGCGCGCCCACTCCTCGTCGGATATCTGCCGGTCCATGCTCCCCACCCCTGTACGCGTCCTCACATGACGAGGGCCCCTCCCCCACCGCTGGCGGTGGGGAAGGGGCCCTCGCGTCGAACATGGTGCCCGCTGGTGCGGGCTACCAGGTCAGAACACGAATTACTTCGTGATCTTGGTGACCTGGCCGGCGCCGACCGTACGACCACCCTCACGGATGGCGAACTTCAGGCCCTCCTCCATGGCGACCGGCTGGATCAGCTGGACGGACATGTCGGTGTTGTCGCCCGGCATGACCATCTCGGTGCCCTCGGGGAGGGTCACGACGCCGGTCACGTCCGTGGTACGGAAGTAGAACTGCGGGCGGTAGTTGTTGAAGAACGGGGTGTGACGGCCACCCTCGTCCTTCGACAGGATGTACGCGGCGGCCTCGAACTCGGTGTGCGGCGTGACCGAACCGGGCTTGATGATGACCTGGCCGCGCTCGACGTCCTCGCGCTTGATGCCACGGAGGAGCAGACCGACGTTCTCACCGGCCTGGCCCTCGTCGAGCAGCTTGCGGAACATCTCGATGCCGGTGACCGTGGTGGTGGTCTTCTCCTGCTTGATGCCGATGATGTCAACGGTCTCGTTGACCTTCAGGACACCACGCTCGATGCGGCCGGTGACGACGGTGCCACGACCGGTGATCGTGAAGACGTCCTCGACGGGCATCAGGAACGGCTTGTCGGTGTCACGCGGCGGGGTCGGGATGGCCTCGTCCACGGCGTCCATCAGGCCGAGGAGCTTGTCGCCCCACTCCTTGTCGCCCTCGAGCGCCTTCAGCGCGGAGACCTGGACGACCGGCAGGTCGTCGCCCGGGAAGTCGTACTCGGAGAGCAGCTCACGGACCTCGAGCTCGACGAGCTCCAGGATCTCCTCGTCGTCCACCATGTCGGCCTTGTTCAGGGCGACGACGATGTACGGAACGCCGACCTGGCGGGCCAGGAGCACGTGCTCCTTGGTCTGCGGCATCGGGCCGTCGGTGGCGGCGACCACGAGGATGGCGCCGTCCATCTGCGCGGCACCGGTGATCATGTTCTTGATGTAGTCCGCGTGACCCGGGCAGTCGACGTGGGCGTAGTGACGCGCCTCGGTCTGGTACTCGACGTGCGCGATGGAGATGGTGATACCGCGCTGGCGCTCCTCAGGAGCCTTGTCGATCTGGTCGAACGCCGACGCCGCGTTCAGGTCCGGGTACTTGTCGTGCAGCACCTTGGTAATGGCGGCCGTGAGGGTCGTCTTACCGTGGTCAATGTGACCGATGGTGCCGATGTTGACGTGCGGCTTAGTCCGCTCGAACTTCGCCTTCGCCACGGGGGTCCTCCTGAGAGTGGTTCTGTACGCCTTGATCGTCGGCGCCAGGTGATCTTTGCTGGATAGCCGGCTCCCCCGGGGCAACGGGAGGGTTGCTCCTGTTGCCCCAGAGGCTCCGGTGGCAAGCCTAAAGCGTGTACTCGGAAGAGTTACTCGCCCTTGGCCTTCGCGATGATCTCCTCAGCGACGTTCCGGGGAACCTCGGCGTAGGAGTCGAACTGCATCGAGTAGCTGGCGCGACCCGAGGTCTTGCTGCGGAGGTCTCCGACGTAGCCGAACATCTCCGAAAGCGGCACGAGGCCCTTGACGATCTTGGCTCCGTGACGGTCCTCCATGGCCTGGATCTGGCCACGGCGGGAGTTGATGTCACCGATGACGTCACCCATGGACTCCTCCGGCGTGGTGACCTCGACGGCCATCATCGGCTCGAGGAGCACGGGAGAAGCCTTGCGCGCGGCCTCCTTGAAGGCCTGCGAACCGGCGATCTTGAAGGCGAGCTCGGAGGAGTCGACCTCGTGGTAGCCACCGTCGAGAAGCGTGACGCGGACGCCCGTCATCTCGTAGCCGGCGAGGATGCCGAACTGCATGGCCTCCTGCGCACCGGCGTCGACCGAAGGGATGTACTCCTTCGGCACGCGGCCACCGGTGACCTTGTTCACGAACTCGTACGCCGGACCATCGGCGTCCGTGATCGGCTCGATCGCGATCTGCACCTTGGCGAACTGACCGGTACCACCGGTCTGCTTCTTGTGGGTGTAGTCGTGACGCTCGACGGCCTTGCGGATCGTCTCGCGGTACGCGACCTGCGGCTTGCCGACGTTGGCGACGACCTTGAACTCGCGCTTCATACGGTCGACCAGCACCTCGAGGTGCAGCTCGCCCATACCGCCGAGGATGGTCTGGCCGGTCTCCTCGTCCGAGTGGACGTGGAACGACGGGTCCTCTTCCGCGAGACGCTGGATGGCGACACCCAGCTTCTCCTGGTCACCCTTGGAAGCGGGCTCGATGGCGACCTGGATGACCGGAGCCGGGAAGTCCATGGACTCCAGGATCACGGGCGCCTTGTCGTCACACAGCGTCTCACCGGTGGTGGTCTGCTTCAGGCCCATGACGGCGACGATGTCGCCGGCGCCCACCGCGTCGATCTCCTCACGCTTGTTCGCGTGCATGCGGTAGATCTTGCCGATGCGCTCCTTCTTGCCCTTGACGGAGTTCAGCACCGCGGTGCCGGCCTCCAGGCGGCCCGAGTAAACCCGGACGAAGGTGAGCTTGCCGAGGTGCGGGTCGCTCATGATCTTGAACGCGAGCGCGGCGAGGGGCTCCTCGTCCGACGGCTTGCGCTTCACGACGACCTCGGCGTCCTTGACGTCGTGGCCCTCGATGGCCTCGATGTCGAGCGGCGACGGGAGGTAACGCACGACGGCGTCGAGCAGGGGCTGGACGCCCTTGTTCTTGAACGCCGTACCGCAGAACACCGCGGTGATCGTGGGCTCGCCCTTGCCCTTGCCGGAACCCAGGATGATGCGGCGGACGGCCGCGTGCAGCTGCTCCTCGGTGGGCTCGGTGCCCTCGAGGAAGAGCTCCATCATCTCTTCGTCGTTCTCGGCGACCTGCTCGACGAGGGTGGCGCGCCACTCCTCGGCCAGCTCGGTGTGGGTGTCCGGGATGTCGACGACGTCGTACATCTCACCCTTGGTGGCCTCGGCGGACCACACGAGGGCCTTCATGCGGACGAGGTCGACGACGCCCTTGAAGTCCGCCTCGGAGCCGATCGGCAGCTGCATGACGATCGGAACCGCGCCGAGGCGGTCCTTGATCATGTCGACGCAGCGCATGAACTCGGCGCCCGTACGGTCGAGCTTGTTGACGAAGCAGATACGCGGCACGCCGTAGCGGTCCGCCTGACGCCAAACGGTCTCGGACTGGGGCTCGACGCCGGCCACACCGTCGAACACGGTGACGGCGCCGTCGAGGACGCGGAGCGAACGCTCTACCTCGACGGTGAAGTCGACGTGACCCGGGGTGTCGATGATGTTGATGGTGTGGTCAACATCTTCGAGCGGCCAGTGGCAGGTGGTAGCGGCAGACGTGATGGTGATACCACGCTCCTGCTCCTGCTCCATCCAGTCCATCGTGGCGGCGCCGTCGTGGACCTCACCGATCTTGTACGACACACCGGTGTAGAACAGGATGCGCTCGGTGGTGGTCGTCTTGCCCGCGTCGATGTGGGCCATGATGCCGATGTTGCGCACCTTGGCCAGGTCAAGCGAAGTGGTAGCCATAAGGCTTCAGTCTTCTCTCGGTCTCGATGTGGGTTGCGACTACCAGCGGTAGTGCGCGAAGGCCTTGTTGGACTCGGCCATCTTGTGCGTGTCCTCGCGCTTCTTGACGGCCGCACCGAGGCCGTTCGAGGCGTCGAGAAGCTCGTTCATCAGGCGCTCGGTCATGGTCTTCTCGCGGCGGGCGCGGGAGTAACCCACGAGCCAGCGGAGGGCCAGGGTCGACTGACGACCCGGCTTGACCTCGACGGGAACCTGGTAGGTCGCGCCACCGACACGGCGGGACTTGACCTCGAGGGACGGCTTGACGTTCTCCAGCGCGCGCTTCAGCGTGATGACCGGGTCGTTGCCGGTCTTCTCGCGGAGGCCTTCCATGGCGCCGTAAACGATGCGCTCGGCGGTGGAGCGCTTGCCGTTCAGGAGGATCTTGTTGATGAGCGAGGTCACCAGAGGAGAGGCGTAGACCGGGTCGATGATGACCGGGCGCTTCGGGGCGGGGCCCTTACGAGGCATTCTTACTTCTCCTTCTTGGCGCCGTAGCGGCTGCGGGCCTGCTTGCGGTTCTTGACAGCCTGGGTGTCAAGCGCACCGCGGATGATCTTGTAACGAACACCCGGCAGGTCCTTCACACGGCCACCACGCACGAGCACGATGGAGTGCTCCTGCAGGTTGTGTCCCTCACCCGGAATGTAAGCGGTGACCTCGATGCCGGAGGTCAGACGCACACGCGCGACCTTACGGAGCGCCGAGTTCGGCTTCTTCGGGGTGGTCGTGAACACACGCGTGCAGACACCACGACGCTGAGGCGAGGCCTCGAGCGCGGGGGTCTTCGTCTTCTCGACCTTGTCCTGCCGGCCCTTCCGGACCAGCTGCTGGATCGTAGGCACTACTTCTCCGGTTTCTGTGTGCCGTGTAGTGAAGCTAACCTGGAACTTTTCCGACCCACGCGGTCGGGTGTGTCGGATCCGGCGGAGCTCCGCGCAAGCGCGGAGACGCATGAATCTCGGTGGCCGATGCGGCTCGCCACGCGGTTGATGGACACGCGCGGGAGCCCAGGCACACCCCAGGCACAAGGTCTGAGCGTACCCACCGCATCCACTCCGGTCAAAACATAAGCCTCGCCGCCACCGTCCGCACGGCCGCGCAGCTCAGGCGCCCCTTGGGTGTGGCGTGTCGTCGCCGGGGCGGGCGCGCGCAGGTCACACCGGCGTGGTAGTGCGGGCGAACTACACTGCCAGCGAATCCCAGCGAGTCAGTTCAAAACGTACGAGCGCCAGGAGCAGGACATTGGGGACGGTCACCTCGGAGCCGAAGACGGCCGCATCCCCGCCCCCCGGCGGAGGCGCCCCGTCGCCCCGGCGGGGCGGCGCCCTCTCCCGCCTGTACGGTCCCCTGCTGGCCTTCCTCGTCACCTCGGGCGCCTTCTGCGCGGCCTGGGCGGCCCGCGGCAGCTTCCCCTTCGGCGACACCGGCCGGGCCATCAACGACCAGGCCAACCAGTACGTGCCCTTCCACCGCGCCCTGTGGGACCTGCTGCACGGCCAGGCCGCCGGCGACGTCCTCTTCAGCTGGCGCGGCGGCTTCGGACAGCAGTTCCTGTCCGACTACTACACCTACCTCGGCAACCCGTTCTCCTGGCTCGCCGTCCTCGTCCCGCGCGCCCACGTCGACCTGGCCGTCTTCCTGATCACCCCGGTGACGATGGGCGCGGCCGCCGCGCTGATGACCGTCTACCTGGGGAAGCTCCAGGCCGGCCCGTGGTGGCAGCGCGGGGTCCTCGGCGCCTGCTACGGCCTGTGCGGCTGGGCGCTCAGCGACGCCTCGTACATCCCGATGTGGCTGTGGGGCCTGGTGGCCCTGCCGCTGCTGGGCATCGCCGTCGAGTGGTGCCTGGAGGGCCGGCGCTGGCCGGGCGCCGCCCTGCTCGTCGCTCTCGCCTGGTACGGGAACTTCTACACGGCGATGATGGCCACGATGGCCGCGTGCGTCCTGCTGGCCGTCCGGATGCTGACCCTCGACATGACGGGGGCGCAGCGCCTGCGCGCCCTGTGGCGCGCGGCCACCGCCGCGGCGACGGGCATCCTCCTGACCCTCCCCCTCCTCCTCCCCTCCTTCCTCTCCAGCGGCGCCTCGCAGCCCACGAAGGCCGCGGCCTTCGACCCGGTGCGCATCGAGGTCTTCCTGGCCGGCATGCTCCCGGCCACCCACCTGTGGGGCGGCCGGCCGCGCCTGTACGTGGCCTCGCTGGGCCTGATCCTGGCGGGAACCTTCCTCCTCAACAGCCGCATCGCCGCCCGCACGCGCCTGGTCTGGGCGGGCGCCGCCCTGCTGGTCCTGGTCTCCTTCCAGTTCCCGCCCACCCAGTACGTGTGGCACGGCCTGGCGGTGCCGAACGGCAACCCGTACCGCGAGACCTTCGTGTTCAGCGGGATGGTCGTGGTCCTGGCCTGGCTGGCCCTGGCCAACCGCCCGCGCCCGCCGCACCTGGCCCTGGCGGCCGGCCTCCTCGTCGTCGCCACCTTCGTGCTCCGCCACACGAACGACTTCGGCGGCTGGACCTGGCCGGCGGTCCTGGGCGGCGGCGCCCTGTCCCTGCTGGCCCTGACCCTGCTCGCGCTGGGCGAGAAGCGGCGCGTGCTGATCCCGGTCGCCGCGCTGCTCATGATCGGCGTGGTCTTCGCCGAGTCCACGGTCGCGGCGGCGAACGCGGACGCCCGCCGGTCCCGCGAACGCTGGGCGGCGCCCGCGCCGACCTCCAACCGCTCGATCACGAACCACTACGAAGCGGTCCGCCAGGTGGACGGCTGGCCCGCCTACCGGACGGATTCGGGCGCGCCGCAGACCTCGTACAACGACGCCCTGGCCCTGCGCTCGGAGGGGCCGCAGTACTACAGCAGCTACCTGCCGGAGGCCACGTACAAGGCCCTGGAGCCGCTGGGCTACGGCTACAAGAACGACGGCCGGACCTTCTTCGGCGCCGACAACCCGGTGCTCGACGCGATCTTCTCCATCGGCGCCCGGGTCCGCCCGGGCACCGCCCCGGGCACCTGGACGGCGACCAGGCAGGCCGCCCCTCCCCTGGTGACGGTCCGCCCGGCCCCGTACACCTCCCCCAACCCGGCGGAGAGCGTCTACGCCCGCCAGGAGAACGTCCTGGGGGCGACGGTCTACGAGGTCCCCGCGGCCGCCCGCACGGGCACGGAGGCCTCCCAGACCTACACGGCCGCCTGCACCCCGGGCTCGGAGGCCTACTGGTACTCCCCCGCCCTCTACGGCACCCTCCGCACCGGCGACCGCTCCCTCCCCCTGGAGGACCGGATGACCGGCGTCCTCCCCCTGGGCCCGGTCCCCGCGTCCGGCACGGTCACGGCGACGGTGGAGACCCGCACCGAGAACGCCACGGCGGGCCCGCACCCGATCGGCTGCCTGAACCGCACGGCCCTGGACACCCGCGTCCGGGACCTCACCACCACGGGCGCCACCGACGTCCGCGTCGGCGGCCACACCATCGAGGCCACCCTCCCGCCGGCCGCCACCGGCACGGCCGTCTTCGCCACGACGGACATCCCCGGCTGGCAGTGCTCCTCCCCCACCACGGACTTCCACGGCCTCCTGGCCATCCCCCTCACCCCGGGCACCCGCCACCTCTCCTGCACCTACACCCCCAAGGGCCTCACCCCGGGCCTGGCAGCGGCCACCCTGGCCCTCCTGACCCTGACCTCGGTCACCACGGCGTCCCACCTCCGCCGCCGCCGCGAGCGCCTCTGACGGGAGGGGTGGGAGGGGCGGCCACCGCCCCTCCCACCCCTGCCCCTCCCACCCCCCGCGGCCCTCCCTCCCCCGGACACGAAGAAGCCCCCCACCTCTCCTCTCGGAGCGGTGGGGGGCTTCCTCTTACGAGCTGTTAGCCGTTGTACGGGCCGTAGTCGTAGTCCTCCAGCGGGACAGCCTGGCCGGAGCCGGTGCCGAAGGGGGAGTAGTCGATGTCGTCGTAGCCGACGGCCGAGTACATCGCGGCCTTGGCCTCCTCGGTCGGCTCCACCCGGATGTTGCGGTAGCGGGACAGACCCGTACCGGCCGGGATGAGCTTACCGATGATGACGTTCTCCTTGAGGCCGATGAGGCTGTCGGACTTGGCGTTGATCGCCGCGTCCGTCAGGACTCGGGTCGTCTCCTGGAAGGAGGCGGCCGACAGCCAGGACTCCGTCGCCAGCGAGGCCTTGGTGATACCCATCAGCTGCGGACGGCCGGAGGCGGGGTGACCGCCCTCGGTGACCACACGACGGTTCTCGGTCTCGAAGCGGGAGCGCTCGACGAGCTCGCCCGGGAGGAGCTCCGCGTCGCCGGACTCGATGATCGTCACGCGGCGGAGCATCTGCCGGATGATGATCTCGATGTGCTTGTCGTGGATCGACACGCCCTGCGAGTTGTAGACCTTCTGGACTTCGCCGACCAGGTGGACCTGGACGGCACGCTGGCCGAGGATGCGCAGCACGTCGTGCGGGTTGGTGGCACCCATGGTGAGCTTCTGGCCCACCTCGACGTGGTCGCCCTCGTGCACGATGACCTTGGCGCGCTTGGAGATCGGGAACGCCGTCTCCTCGCTGCCGTCGTCGGGCGTGATGACGATCTTCTTCGTCTTCTCGGTCTCCTCGATCCGCACGCGGCCGGCGGCCTCGGAGATCGGGGCGACACCCTTCGGGGTACGGGCCTCGAAGAGCTCGACGACACGCGGCAGACCCTGCGTGATGTCGTCACCGGCCACACCACCGGTGTGGAAGGTACGCATCGTCAGCTGGGTACCGGGCTCACCGATGGACTGGGCGGCGATGATGCCGACCGCCTCACCGATGTCGACCAGCTTGCCGGTGGCCAGCGAGCGGCCGTAGCAGAAGGCACAGGTGCCGACGGCGGACTCACAGGTCAGGACCGAGCGGGTCTTGACCTCCTCGACGCCGTTCGCGATGAGGGCGTCGATGAGCACGTCACCGAGGTCCACGTTCGCCGGCGCGATGACCTTGCCGTCGATGACGACGTCCTCGGCCAGCATGCGGGCGTACACGGAGGTCTCGACGTCGTCCGCCTTGCGGAGGACACCCGTCTCGTCCTTGGTGCCGATCTTGAGCTTGAGGCCGCGCTCGGTACCGCAGTCCTCCTCGCGGATGATGACGTCCTGCGAGACGTCCACCAGACGACGGGTGAGGTAACCCGAGTCGGCGGTACGCAGGGCGGTGTCCGCCAGACCCTTACGGGCACCGTGCGTGGAGATGAAGTACTCCAGAACGGTGAGGCCCTCACGGAACGAGGCCTTGATGGGACGCGGGATGGTCTCGTTCTTCGCGTTCGACACCAGACCACGCATACCGGCGATCTGTCGCATCTGCATCATGTTTCCTCGGGCACCCGAGTCAACCATCATGAAGATGGGGTTCGTCTTGGGGAAGTTCGCGTTCATCGCCTCGGCGACCTCGTTGGTCGCCTTGGTCCAGATCGCGATGAGCTCCTGCGTGCGCTCGTCCTTGGTGATCAGACCGCGCTCGTACTGCTTCTGGACCTTCTCGTCCATCGCCTCGTAGCCCGCGACGATGGCCTTCTTGGCCTCGGGCACGACGACGTCGGAGATGGCCACGGTGACGCCCGAACGGGTCGCCCAGTGGAAGCCGGCCGCCTTCAGGTTGTCGAGCGTCGCCGCCACGATGACCTTGGGGTAGCGCTCCGCCAGGTCGTTGACGATCTCGGAGAGCTGCTTCTTGCCCACCGAGTAGTCGACGAACGGGTAGTCCTCGGGCAGCAGCTCGTTGAAGAGCGCACGGCCCAGGGTCGTCTTCAGACGGAAGCTGTCGCCCGGCTGGAACTCCTGCTCGCCCTCTTCGGCGACCGGCGGCACCCAGCCGCGCGGCGGGATGGTGCCCACCGGGAAGCGGATGTCGACGGACGACTGGAGCGCGAGCTCGCCGGCGTCGAACGCCATGATCGCCTCGGCGGTCGAGCCGAACGCGCGGCCCTCGCCCTTGACGTCACGGAGCTCACCGTCGGTGGTCAGGAAGAACAGACCCAGGACCATGTCCTGCGTCGGCATCGTGACCGGACGGCCGTCGGCCGGCTTGAGGATGTTGTTCGAGGACAGCATCAGGATGCGGGCCTCGGCCTGCGCCTCCGCGGAGAGCGGCAGGTGGACGGCCATCTGGTCACCGTCGAAGTCCGCGTTGAACGCGGTGCAGACGAGCGGGTGGATCTGGATGGCCTTGCCTTCGACCAGCTGGGGCTCGAAGGCCTGGATGCCGAGACGGTGCAGCGTGGGCGCACGGTTCAGCAGGACCGGGTGCTCGGCGATGACCTCTTCGAGCACGTCGTACACGACCGTGCGGCCGCGCTCGACCATGCGCTTCGCCGACTTGATGTTCTGCGCGTGGTTCAGGTCGACCAGGCGCTTCATCACGAACGGCTTGAAGAGCTCCAGCGCCATGGCCTTGGGCAGACCACACTGGTGCAGCTTCAGCTGCGGACCGACGACGATCACGGAACGCGCGGAGTAGTCCACACGCTTACCGAGAAGGTTCTGACGGAATCGACCCTGCTTGCCCTTCAGCATGTCGCTGAGGGACTTCAGCGGGCGGTTGCCGGGGCCCGTCACCGGGCGGCCGCGACGACCGTTGTCGAAGAGCGCGTCCACGGCCTCCTGGAGCATGCGCTTCTCGTTGTTCACGATGATCTCGGGGGCACCGAGGTCGAGAAGGCGCTTCAGGCGGTTGTTGCGGTTGATGACGCGGCGGTACAGGTCGTTCAGGTCGGAGGTCGCGAAGCGGCCACCGTCGAGCTGCACCATCGGACGCAGGTCCGGCGGGATGACCGGCACGCAGTCGAGCACCATGCCCTTGGGGCTGTTGCTGGTCTGCAGGAACGCGGAGACGACCTTGAGGCGCTTGAGCGCACGGGTCTTCTTCTGGCCCTTGCCGGTACGGATGATCTCGCGGAGGCGCTCGGCCTCCTCCTCCAGGTCGAAGGACTCCAGGCGCTTCTGCAGCGCCGCGGCACCCATCGAGCCGTCGAAGTACGTGCCGAAGCGGTCACGCAGCTCGCGGTAGAGGAGCTCGTCGCCCTCGAGGTCCTGGACCTTGAGGTTCTTGAAGCGGTTCCACACCTCGTCGAGGCGGTCGATCTCGCGCTGGGCGCGGTCACGGAGCTGCTTCATCTCGCGCTCGGCGCCCTCGCGCACCTTGCGGCGCACGTCGGCCTTGGCACCCTCGGCCTCGAGCTCGGCCAGGTCGCTCTCGAGCTTCTTGGCGCGGCCTTCGAGGTCGGCGTCGCGGCGGTTCTCGATCTGCTGGCGCTCGACGGAGACGTGGGCCTCCAGCGACGGCAGGTCGCGCTGACGGCGCTCGTCGTCGACGAACGTGATCATGTACGCGGCGAAGTAGATGACCTTCTCGAGGTCCTTCGGCGCGAGGTCCAGCAGGTAGCCCAGGCGCGACGGGACGCCCTTGAAGTACCAGATGTGGGTGACGGGAGCGGCGAGCTCGATGTGGCCCATGCGCTCACGACGCACCTTGGCGCGCGTGACCTCGACGCCACAGCGCTCACAGATGATGCCCTTGAAGCGGACACGCTTGTACTTGCCGCAGTAGCACTCCCAGTCCCGGGTAGGACCGAAGATCTTCTCGCAGAAGAGTCCGTCCTTCTCGGGCTTGAGGGTGCGGTAGTTGATGGTCTCCGGCTTCTTGACCTCGCCGTGCGACCAGGTTCGGATGTCGTCCGCGGTGGCAAGGCCGATCCGCAGCTCGTCGAAGAAGTTGACGTCGAGCACTGTGCGTCAATCCCTCTTTCGGGGTCGAGTCTCAATCATGGTCTGAACGGTCCCGGGGCGGCCGGGGGATCGATCGGATCCCCCGGCCAGGCCCGTCAGACCTCTTCGACGCTGCTCGGCTCGCGCCGGGACAGGTCGATACCGAGCTCCTCCGCCGCGCGGAAGACGTCCTCGTCGGTGTCGCGCATCTCGATGGACATGCCGTCCGAGGACAGCACCTCCACGTTGAGGCAGAGCGACTGCATTTCCTTGATGAGCACCTTGAAGGACTCGGGAATGCCCGGCTCGGGGATGTTCTCGCCCTTGACGATGGCCTCGTAGACCTTCACGCGGCCGGTCACGTCGTCGGACTTGATCGTCAGGAGTTCCTGGAGCGCGTACGCGGCGCCGTAAGCCTCAAGCGCCCACACCTCCATCTCACCGAAGCGCTGACCACCGAACTGCGCCTTACCACCCAGCGGCTGCTGCGTGATCATCGAGTACGGACCGGTCGAACGGGCGTGGAGCTTGTCGTCGACCAGGTGGTGCAGCTTGAGGATGTACATGTACCCGACCGAGATCGGGTCCGGGAACGGCTCGCCGGAGCGGCCGTCGAACAGGCGCGCCTTACCGGTCGGGAGCACCATGCGCTCGCCGTCGCGGTTCGGGATGGTGTGCTGGAGCAGGCCGGCCAGCTCGTCCTCGCGCGCACCGTCGAAGACGGGGGTGGCGACGTTGGTGCCGGGGGCGACCTGGTCGGCGCCGATCGCCTGGAGGCGCTGCGCCCACTCGTCCGCGAGGCCGGAGACGTCCCAGCCGCGGCTGGCGAGCCAGCCGAGGTGGATCTCCAGGACCTGTCCCGGGTTCATTCGGGACGGGACACCCAGCGGGTTCAGGATGATGTCGACCGGAGTTCCGTCCTCGAGGAACGGCATGTCCTCGATCGGAAGGATCTTCGAAATAACACCCTTGTTGCCGTGACGGCCGGCGAGCTTGTCACCGTCGGTGATCTTGCGCTTCTGGGCGACGTAGACGCGGACCAGCTGGTTCACGCCCGGGGGAAGCTCGTCGCCCTCCTCGCGGTCGAAGACGCGGACACCGATGACCTTGCCGATCTCACCGTGAGGAACCTTGAGCGAGGTGTCACGCACCTCGCGGGCCTTCTCACCGAAGATCGCGCGGAGCAGGCGCTCTTCCGGGGTCAGCTCGGTCTCACCCTTGGGCGTGACCTTGCCGACGAGGATGTCGCCGGCGACGACGTCCGCACCGATGCGGATGATGCCGCGCTCGTCGAGGTCGGCGAGGACCTCCTCGGAGACGTTCGGGATGTCCCGGGTGATCTCCTCGGGGCCCAGCTTGGTGTCACGGGCGTCGACCTCGTGCTCCTCGATGTGGATCGAGGAGAGGACGTCGTCCTGCACGAGGCGCTGCGACAGGATGATCGCGTCCTCGTAGTTGTGGCCTTCCCACGGCATGAACGCGACGAGCAGGTTCTTGCCGAGGGCCATTTCGCCCTCTTCGGTCGCGGGACCGTCGGCGAGGACCTGGGCCTCGATGATGCGGTCACCCTCGTTGACGATGACCTTCTGGTTGACCGAGGTGCCCTGGTTCGAGCGGGAGAACTTGGCGACGCGGTACGTGGTGTACGTGCCGTCGTCGTTGGCGACGGTGATGTAGTCGGCCGAGACCTCCTGGACGACACCGTCCTTCTCCGCCTTGATCGAGTCGCCGGCGTCGACCGCACAGCGGTACTCCATGCCGGTGCCGACGAGCGGGGCCTCCGCCTTGATGAGCGGAACGGCCTGACGCATCATGTTCGCGCCCATGAGGGCGCGGTTGGCGTCGTCGTGCTCGAGGAAGGGGATCATCGCGGTCGCGACGGACACCATCTGGCGCGGCGAGACGTCCATGTAGTCCACGTCGGACGGCTCGACGTAGTCGACCTCGCCGCCACGCTTGCGGACCAGGACGCGACCCTCGGCGAAGCGCATCTCGTCGTCCAGGCGGGCGTTCGCCTGGGCGATGACGAAGCGGTCTTCCTCATCGGCGGTGACGTAGTCGACCTCGTCGGTGACGACACCGTCGACGACCTTGCGGTACGGGGTCTCGATGAAGCCGAACGGGTTGATGCGGCCGTAGGAGGCCAGCGAACCGATCAGACCGATGTTCGGGCCTTCGGGCGTCTCGATGGGGCACATGCGGCCGTAGTGAGACGGGTGGACGTCACGGACCTCGAAGCCGGCCCGCTCACGGGACAGACCACCCGGGCCGAGGGCGTTGAGACGACGCTTGTGCGTCAGGCCCGACAGCGGGTTGTTCTGGTCCATGAACTGCGACAGCTGGCTGGTGCCGAAGAACTCCTTGATGGAGGCGACGACCGGCCGGATGTTGATCAGGGTCTGCGGCGTGATCGCCTCGACGTCCTGGGTGGTCATGCGCTCGCGCACGACGCGCTCCATACGGGCGAGACCCGTACGGACCTGGTTCTGGATGAGCTCGCCGACGTTGCGGATACGACGGTTGCCGAAGTGGTCGATGTCGTCGGTCTCGACGACGATCTCCCGGCCCGACTCGCCGACGGTCTCGGTCTCGCCCGCGTGGAGCTTCACGAGGTACTTGATCGTGGCGATGATGTCGTCGGTGGTGAGCACACCGGCGTCGAGCGGCTCGTCGGCGCCGAGCTTCTTGTTCACCTTGTAGCGGCCGACCTTCGCGAGGTCGTAGCGCTTCGGGTTGAAGTAGAGGTTCTCGAGCAGCGTCTGAGCGGCCTCGCGGGTCGGCGGCTCGCCCGGGCGCAGCTTGCGGTAGATGTCGAGCAGCGCGTCGTCCTGGCCCTGGGTGTGGTCCTTCTCCAGGGTGGCGCGCATGGACTCGTACTCGCCGAACTCCTCGAGGATCTGCTCGGTGGTCCAGCCGAGAGCCTTCAGGAGGACGGTGACGGACTGCTTGCGCTTGCGGTCGATGCGGACGCCGACCATGTCGCGCTTGTCGACCTCCATCTCCAGCCAGGCACCCCGGGAGGGGATGATCTTGGCGGAGAAGATGTCCTTGTCGGACGTCTTGTCGATGGAGGAGTCGAAGTAGACACCCGGGGAACGGACGAGCTGCGACACGACGACGCGCTCGGTGCCGTTGATGACGAAGGTGCCCTTGTTGGTCATGAGCGGGAAGTCGCCCATGAAGACCGTCTGAGACTTGATCTCACCGGTCTCGTTGTTCGTGAACTCGGCGGTGACGAAGAGCGGCGCCGCGTACGTGAAGTCGCGCTCCTTGCACTCGTCGACGGAGTTCTTCGCCGGCTCGAACCGGTGGTCGCGGAACGTCAGCGACATCGACCCGGAGAAGTCCTCGATCGGCGAGATCTCCTCGAAGATCTCTTCCAGACCGGACTTGGTGGGGACGTCCTGTCCACTCTCAAGCGCCGACTCGACGCGAGACTTCCAGGCGGCGTTGCCGAGCAGCCAGTCAAAGCTCTCGGTCTGCAGCGCCAGGAGGTTCGGAACCTCGAGGGGCTCCTTGATCTTTGCAAAGGAGATGCGCAGCGGGGCGGTGCTGGCACCGGTGTTCGTATTGGTCGAGGCGTTGCGCGAGGCGGCCAAGAGGGGGTCCTTCCGAGGGCTCGGACTCACTACGCGCGTACCGGTCCCAGCCGACACAGAAGACAGAGCCTCCCCAGCTGGACTAAAAGACCAGGTCAGGGCGTATCAATCCGGTGTGCTCGAGCGTGGGCATGCCCCTGGCGACGGGCAGGGGACAGCTAACAGGCAGCGCAAAGGGTCAGTGTAGCCACTTGGCTCACTGATGTCCAGACCAGGTTTCCGGAAACCGGCAACAGGCCCTTCCCCACGTCCTCAACCAACACCGCGTCCAACCAACACCGCGGCCGTTGCCGCAGCGCCCGTACACAGAGCGCGTATGAGTACTGCCCTCTTCGTAGTCGATCCATGCCTCGGATCCCGGATCCGACCGGGCGACCTCGCGACGGGTCTGAGAATTGCGCGCCGCTGGCCGTTCGTCAAGGCCCCGTGCTCCGAGCGGATCATCTCCGGACCCTGCGTCGGGGCAACGAAGATCACCCTACTCCCCAACGAGACCAGGGCAAGTCAGGCACTGCGAATACGCCAAAGGGCGACCACCCTTACGGGTGATCGCCCTTGGTTGAGGCCGTCAGGCGGCCTCAGAGGTGTTACTTGACCTCGACCGAGGCGCCAGCGGCCTTGAGGGCCTCAGCGGCCTTGTCAGCGGCTTCCTTGTTGGCCTTCTCGAGGACCGGCTTCGGGGTGCCGTCGACGAGGTCCTTGGCCTCCTTCAGACCCAGGGAGGTCAGCTCGCGCACGACCTTGATGACCTGGATCTTCTTGTCACCGGCGGCGGTGAGGATGACGTCGAACTCGTCCTTCTCCTCGACCTCGGCAACGGCGCCGGCGCCGGGGGCACCCGGGGCGGCAACGGCGACGGCCGCGGCGGCGGTGACGTCGAACTTCTCCTCGAAGGCCTTCACGAACTCGGAGAGCTCGATGAGGGTCATCTCCTCGAACTGGGCGAGGAGGTCTTCCTGAGAGAGCTTCGCCATGATGGGCGATCCTTCCACTAATTCGGCAGGTGCCGATATGTCTAGAGAGGCGGGCGTAACGGCCCGCTACGACCCACGCACTAGGCGGCGTGGATCAGTGCGCGAGCCGAATTACTCGGCACCGCCCTGCTCGGCGAGCTTGACGCGAAGCGCTTCCGCGGTGCGGACGAACTTCGACGGCAGCGCCTGGAAGAGCGAGGCAGCCTGGGACTGCTTGCCCTTGAACGCGCCGGCCAGCTTGCTGAGCAGAACCTCGCGGGACTCGAGGTCCGCAAGCTTCTTGATGTCATCGGCGGACAGCGCCTTACCATCAAGGACACCGCCCTTGATGATCAGGTTCGGGTTCTCCTTGGCGAAGTCACGAAGACCCTTGGCCGACTCCACCGGGTCACCGGTGATGAAGGCGGCACCCGTCGGACCAGTGAACTGGTCGTCGAGCGAGGTGATCCCGGCGTTGTTCGCCGCAATCTTGGTCAGCGTGTTCTTCACCACGGCGTACTGGGCGTTCTCACCGAGCGAACGACGCAGCGTCTTGAGCTGCTTCACGGTGAGACCCCGGTACTCGGTCAGCACAACGGCGTTCGAGCTGCGGAACTTGTCCTCAAGCTCGGCTACGTCGGCAGCCTTGTCGGGCCTTGCCATAGAGCGTCGGCCTCCTTCCGGGTGATGAGGACCGCTCAGAAGGGGCTGACATACAAAACGCCCCGACGCAGGCGCCAGGGCGTAGCTCAACCGGAAAAATTTTCCAGGAACGATTCCACAGTCACCTGCGCGGGTCGTCCGCAGTAGCGGATCCTTCGGCCACCACACCCTCTACGGGCGCGGCAACGACCAGCGGTCTTTGGCTTCTGTGGAAGAGTACGCGAAGCATGCGACGCGGAGCAAATCGCCCCCCGGACCCGCCCCCCGACGGGTCCGGAGGCCGAGGGGTCAGCCCTGGCCGGAGCCCTTGGCGCCGAAGTCCAGGACCTGGTCGGCCGGCGGGGCGGCGATGTCGGCCGGCTTGTTGAAGTCCAGGAACTTCATCGTCATGTCCATCGGGCCCTTGGCCGACTCGGCGCGGGTGCGGACCTGCTTGGTGTGGTCGCTCTCGTCGATCCACATGTCCATGTTCATGCTGGTGATGCCCTCGCCCTCCAGCTTCTTGACGGACTTCTCCTGGCGCTCCCTGGCCTCGGGAGCGAGGGAGGCGAGGGAGGCCCGCATCTGCTCGACGGTGACCGTGCCGGAGACGTGCCGGGTCTTCACGCCGTCGATGGTCTCCTCGCCGACGGTCTTGAGGTCCTTGGCGCCCAGCAGGTCACCGGCGCGGTCGCCGGGGTTCTCGGCGGCGTTGCCCGAACCGGCGCCGAGGCCGTCCAGCTGCTTGGCGGCCTCCGGATTCGCGCCCTTCACGTCGAGCTTGAGCCACGCGCCTTCGGAGCCCATGTACATGACCCCGTCGACGAGGCGGATCTCCGCCGCCGCGTCCTCGCCCGGCGTGGTCATCTTCATGGACATGGCCACGGCCGGCTTGACGCGCAGCGAGACGTCCGCGTTGACCGGCTGGCCCTGCGCGGTACCGGTCATGGTGTAGCGGAGCGAGGTGATCTCCTCGGACTTCTTCTTCACCTTCTCCAGGTACGCGGCCGGGGCGGCCTCGCCGGCCCCGCCCGCGGGCTTGCCCGCCGCCGGTGCGCCGGTGGACGGCGCCGCGGACGGAGCGGCCCCCGCCTTGCCCCCGTCGTCCTTCTTGCCGCCCTCACAGGCGGTCGTGGCGCCGCCGACGAGCAGTACGGCCGCCAGTGCGGCCACGGCGGTCTTCTTGTGGTGCGTGAGCATGGAGTCCCCACCCCTGGTGCGTTCGATCAACCGTCCGACCATACGGTAAAGGGACGGGAAAGTCGCACGTGATTTCCGGGGCACCCCGGGACGAACGAAACCGGCCCCCCGCTTCCCGTGAGGGAGGCGGGGGGCCGGTTCAGCCGTTCAGGCGAGCCGTGAGGCTCATCCCCATCAGACAGCAGCCGGGTCTTCCTCGACGAGGAGGTTCCGGGTGCGGTTGGAGTCCAGCTGGATGCCGGGGCCCATCGTGGTGCTGAGGGCGGCCTTCTTGATGTAGCGGCCCTTGGCGGCGGACGGCTTCAGACGGACGATCTCGTCCAGGGCCGCCGCGTAGTTCTCGACCAGCTGCTCATCGGAGAAGGAGACCTTGCCGATGATGAAGTGCAGGTTCGAGTGCTTGTCGACGCGGAACTCGATCTTGCCACCCTTGATGTCGGTGACAGCCTTGGCGACGTCCATGGTGACGGTGCCGGTCTTCGGGTTCGGCATGAGACCACGCGGACCGAGCACGCGGCCGAGGCGGCCGACCTTGCCCATGAGGTCCGGGGTCGCCACGACGGCGTCGAACTCGTTCAGGCGGTTGCCCTTGGCGATCTCGTTGATCAGCTCGTCGTCGCCGACGATGTCGGCGCCGGCGGCTTCCGCGGCCGCAGCACGGTCACCGGTCGCGAAGACCAGGACCCGGGCGGTCTTACCGGTGCCGTGCGGGAGGTTCACGGTGCCGCGGACCATCTGGTCGGCCTTGCGCGGGTCGACACCCAGGCGGAAGGCAACCTCGACGGTGGCGTCGAACTTGGTGGTGCTGGTCTCCTTGGCGAGACGGACGGCCTCGAGGGGAGCGTAGAGCTTCTCCCGGTCGACCTTGGCGTCCGCAGCGCGGAGAGTCTTGCTGCGCTTCACTTCTGCTCCTGTGTAAGTGCTTCAGGCATGGAGTCGTGGTACGGACCAGCGCTTGGCCCTACCACTGGGGAACTGCGAGGGGGCTGATCAGCCCTCGACCGTGACACCCATGGAACGGGCGGTGCCGGCGATGATCTTCTCCGCGGCGTCCAGGTCGTTCGCGTTGAGGTCGGGCATCTTGATCGTGGCGATCTCGCGGACCTGGTCACGCGTGAGCTTCGCGACCTTGGTCTTGTGCGGCTCGCCGGAGCCCTTCTCGATGCCAGCGTGCTTCAGGATGAGGCGCGCGGCCGGCGGGGTCTTCGTCACGAAGGTGAAGGAGCGGTCCTCGTAGACCGTGATCTCCACCGGCACGACCATGCCACGCTGCGACTCGGTCGCGGCGTTGTAGGCCTTGCAGAACTCCATGATGTTGACGCCGTGCTGACCGAGCGCGGGGCCGACCGGCGGAGCCGGGTTGGCCGCGCCGGCCTTGATCTGGAGCTTGATAAGCCCCGTGACCTTCTTCTTCTTGGGAGGCATTGCTCTCTCCGGGTCCTAGTGAGAGTTTTCCAGCCGCCTTCCGGTCATCCGGATGGAGGCATACCGCACCACGATAACGGGTATCGGTGCGGGGCTAAAAACCGAGCAGGTCAGACCGCCTTTTTCGGGCCGGTCTGACCTGCTTCGGAAGCGTCGCTCAGAAGATCTGGATCAGTTCTTCTGGATCTGGTCGAAGCTCAGCTCGACCGGGGTCTCGCGGCCGAAGATCTCGACGAGGCCCTTGACCTTCTTCGAGTCCGGGTTGATCTCGTTGATCGTCGCCTGGAGCGTCGCGAACGGGCCGTCGGTGACGGTGACCGAGTCGCCGACCTCGAAGTCCAGGACCTCGATGGTGCGCTTGACGGCGGGCGCGGGCAGACCGGCCTCCTCGGCAGCCTGCTTGGCGGCCTTCTCCTGCGCCTCGGGGGCGAGCATCTTGACGATCTCGTCCAGGGTCAGCGGGTACGGGTCGTACGCGTTGCCGACGAAGCCGGTGACACCGGGGGTGTTGCGGACGACGCCCCAGGACTCGTTCGTCAGGTCCATGCGGACGAGAACGTAGCCGGGCAGCTTGTTCTGCCGGACGTTCTTGCGCTCGCCGTTCTTGATCTGGACGATCTCTTCCTCGGGCACCTCGGCCTGGTAGATGAACTCCTCGACGTTCAGCGAGACGGCGCGCTGCTCCAGGTTCGCCTTCACGCGCTTCTCGTAGCCCGCGTAGGTGTGGATGACGTACCACTCGCCCGGGAGCAGGCGCAGCTCGTCACGGAGGGCCTGGATCGGGTCGACGGGCTCGGCGGGAGCGGCCTCCTCGGCCTCCTCCTCGTCCTCGGCCGCGGCGTCCTCGACGTCGCCCTCGTCCTCGGAGTCCTCGTCGTCCTCCTCGGCGTCGGCCTCGTCCTCGTCGGCCTCGTCGGCCTCGTCCTCGACGTGCAGCGCGGCGGCCTCGGCGGCGATGCCGGCCTCGGCGTCGGCGAGCTCAACCTCGTCGGGGTCCACAGCGTCTGCCGCCTCGACGATGTCGAGCTCGTCCTCGACGGACTCGACGGAGTCGTGGCTCGCGTTCAGGTTCGGGTCAGACACGGTGGCTGCTTCTTCCTGGATACAAAAGGTGGTGGAACATGCGAAAACGGGCGGCACCCATCAAGGCGCCGCCCTCCGCGGGGATCAGCCGAAGACGAACTTGATGGCTTCCTGGAACCCATAGTCAATCACGGTCACCAGACCGATCATGATGACGACGAAGACAATCACCACGGTGGTGTACGTCGAGAGCTGGTTGCGCGTGGGCCAGACGACCTTGCGGAGTTCCGCGACGATCTGGCGGTAGAAAAGCGCGAGGCGGCCCAGAGGGCCCTTCTTCCCGCGCTTGCCGCCCTTGCGGGCCTTCTTCTCGCGAGTGTCGCTGTCGGCATCAGGCATGTCGATGGAGCCCAGGGCGTCCGTCACGTCTCTCACCTGAATCCGGGTCGTGGCCGTAGCCGCGCCCGGTTGCGCCGCACGGCGTTGCATCGAAATACGTACCTGCGCACACATCCGAGAGGAGTGTGGAGCAGGGCCGGAGGGACTCGAACCCCCAACCGCTGGTTTTGGAGACCAGTGCTCTACCAATTGAGCTACGACCCTTTGTGCTCCCCAACCTACCGCATCCGGACGAGTGCACGGAGTGCTCACGCCCCGGGGCGTTTGGTGAGGACCAACGACAGCAGAGCATACGTGGTCCTGGGCCTGACGTCGAACAGAGAACATCCGGACCTGCTCCGTCCGGTGACTGAAACGTTGTGCGGGGGCTCCGGAGCGTCTGGGACGATTGGCCGCATGACCTCTGCAACGCCTTCCTCCGAGCGCCGGGTGTCCGCCCGTATCGGCGCCATCTCCGAGTCCGCGACCCTCGCCGTCGACGCCAAGGCCAAGGCCCTCAAGGCCGCCGGGCGCCCGGTGATCGGCTTCGGCGCGGGCGAGCCCGACTTCCCGACCCCGGACTACATCGTCGAGGCGGCGGTCGCGGCCTGCCGCGACCCGAAGTTCCACCGCTACACGCCGGCGGGCGGCCTGCCCGAGCTCAAGAAGGCCATCGCCGCCAAGACGCTGCGCGACTCCGGCTACGAGGTGGACGCGGCCCAGGTCCTGGTGACCAACGGCGGCAAGCAGGCCATCTACGAGGCCTTCGCGGCGATCCTCGACCCGGGTGACGAGGTCATCGTCCCGGCCCCGTACTGGACCACCTACCCGGAGTCGATCCGCCTCGCGGGCGGTGTCCCGGTCGAGGTCGTCGCCGACGAGACCACCGGCTACCGGGTCTCCGTCGAGCAGCTGGAGGCGGCGCGCACCGAGCGCACCAAGGTCGTCCTGTTCGTCTCCCCGTCCAACCCGACGGGCGCGGTGTACTCCGAGGCCGACGCGAAGGCGATCGGCGAGTGGGCCGCCGAGCACGGCCTGTGGGTGCTGACCGACGAGATCTACGAGCACCTGGTCTACGGCGACGCGAAGTTCACCTCGCTGCCCGTGCTCGTCCCGGCGCTGCGCGACAAGTGCATCATCGTCAACGGCGTCGCCAAGACGTACGCCATGACGGGCTGGCGCGTGGGCTGGGTCATCGCCCCCCAGGACGTCATCAAGGCCGCGACGAACCTGCAGTCGCACGCCACCTCCAACGTCTCCAACGTGGCCCAGGTGGCCGCGCTGGCCGCCGTCTCGGGCGACCTGGAGGCCGTGGCCGAGATGCGCAAGGCCTTCGACCGCCGCCGCCAGACGATGGTCAAGATGCTGAACGAGATCGACGGCGTCTTCTGCCCGACCCCCGAGGGCGCGTTCTACGCGTACCCGTCGGTCAAGGAACTGCTCGGCAAGGAGATCCGCGGCAAGCGCCCGCAGACCTCGGTCGAGCTGGCCGCGCTGATCCTGGACGAGGCCGAGGTCGCGGTCGTCCCGGGCGAGGCCTTCGGCACCCCGGGCTACCTGCGCCTGTCCTACGCCCTGGGCGACGAGGACCTGGTCGAGGGCGTGACCCGGATCCAGAACCTCCTGGCCGAGGCCAAGGCGTAAGCACACCCCCTCCGGAGCGGCGTCACCCCACGCGGGGCGGCGCCGCTCCGGCGCGTCGGGCGTCATATTCGTGTTCGGGCAACGTCCCGTTCAGGTAATGCGCTGCCAATCGGGTGACCGATGCGGCAGGATCACCAGATGGAGCACGTACGCGATCTCACGCTTCTGCCGAAGGCCCACCTGCACCTGCACTTCACCGGCTCGATGCGCCCGTCGACCCTGCTGGAGCTGGCCGACAAGTACGGCGTCCGGCTGCCGGACGCCCTGACCGCCGGGGAGCCGCCCAAACTGCGGGCGACCGATGAGCGCGGCTGGTTCCGCTTCCAGCGGCTCTACGACGCCGCCCGTTCCTGCCTGCGCGAGCCCGAGGACATCCGGCGGCTGGTCCGCGAGGCCGCCGAGGAGGACGTCCGGGACGGCAGCGGCTGGCTGGAGATCCAAGTGGATCCCACCTCGTACGCCCCGCTGCTGGGCGGCATGATCCCGGCCGTGGAGATCATCCTCGACGCCGTCGAGGCGGCCTCCCGGGAGACGGGCCTGGGGATGCGGGTGCTGATCGCCGCCAACCGGATGAAGCACCCCCTGGACGCCCGTACGCTCGCCCGGCTGGCCGTCCGGTACGCCGACCGGGGGATCGTCGGCTTCGGCCTCTCCAACGACGAGCGCCGGGGCATGGCCCGCGACTTCGACCGGGCCTTCGCCATCGCCCGGGACGGTGGCCTGCTGGCGGCCCCGCACGGCGGTGAGCTCACCGGCCCGTCCTCGGTCCGCGACTGCCTCGACGACCTGCACGCCTCCCGCATCGGGCACGGCGTCCGGGCGGCGGAGGACCCGCGGCTGCTGAAGCGGCTCGCGGACCGGCAGATCACCTGTGAGGTCTGCCCCGCGTCCAATGTGGCGCTCGGCGTCTACGAGCGGCCCGAGGACGTCCCGCTGCGCACCCTCTTCGAGGCCGGGGTGCCGATGGCGCTGGGCGCGGACGACCCGCTGCTCTTCGGGTCGCGGCTGGCGGCCCAGTACGAGATCGCGCGGCGCCACCACGCCTTCACGGACGCGGAGCTCGCGGAGCTGGCCCGCCAGTCGGTGCGGGGTTCGGCGGCGCCGGACGAGGTCAAGGCGAAGCTGCTGGACGGGATCGAGCACTGGCTCAGCGGGTGAGCCGCAGGTCGCCTTCGTGGCAGTCGGCCCGTACCCGGCGGCCGTCGGGGAAGCCGATCTCCAGGTGGGTGCGGCCCTGCTCGGGCAGGGCGAACTCGGCGACCGATTCGACGGTCTGGCCGAGGTGGCGCAGGAACGGGTGGTCGCCGAGGTCCTCGCCGACCTCGACCCGGCCCCACTCCCCCATGTCGTAGGGCTCGTGGGGCGGGGCGGACTCGACGATGAGGCACCAGTCGGATCCGGTGGTGATCCGGGTGGATTCGCCCGCGCTGTCGATCAGCCAGACGTCGAGGGGGGCCTCGGAGCGTTCGCCCTCGCAGATGTGCCAGGACGCGACGACGCGGCTGATCCGGCGTCCCACCAGGCGCGTGGGGTCCGTGCCGGCCCCGTGCAGGGGGCAGTTCATCTCAGAGGCGGACGCCGACCGTCACCGGCTCGTTGACGAGGGTGACGCCGAAGGCCTCGCGGACTCCGGCGACGACCTCGCGGGCCAGGGTCAGCAGGTCCTCGGTGGTGGCCTCGCCGCGGTTGGTGAGGGCGAGGGTGTGCTTGGTGGAGATGCGGGCGGGTCCGGTGCCGTAACCCTTGGTGAAGCCAGCCTTGTCGATCAGCCAGGCGGCGCTGGTCTTCGTACGGCCCTCGCCGGCCGGGTAGGCGGGCGGGACGGTGTCGGGGCCGAGGCGGTCCTGGGCGCGGACGAGGAAGGCCGCGTAGGCCTCGTCGGTCAGGATCGGGTTGTGGAAGAAGGAGCCGGCGGACCAGGTGTCGTGGTCGGCGGGGTCGAGGACCATGCCCTTGCCGGCGCGCAGGCGCAGGACCGTCTCGCGGGCGGTGGCGGCGGGGACGCGGTCGCCGGCCTCGACGCCGAGGGCGCGGGCCGTCTCGGGGTACTTGATGGGCGCGGAGAGGCCGCCCGCGTCCTCCAGGGCGAAGCGCACGCGCAGGACGACGTAGCGGTCGGGCCGGTCCTTGAAGAGGCTGTTGCGGTAGCGGAAGGCGCATTCGGCGGCGGTGAGGGTGACCGTCTCGCCGGTGGCGCGGTCGTAGGCGACGACCTCGGTGATGGTGTCGCAGACCTCCTGGCCGTACGCCCCGACGTTCTGGATCGGGGTGGCGCCGGCGGAGCCGGGGATGCCGGCGAGGCACTCGATGCCGGCGAGGCCTGCCTCGACGGTGCGGGTGACGGCGTCGCTCCAGTTCTCGCCGGCGGCGAGCTCCAGGGTGGTGCCTCCCCTGGCCTCCGGCATGGGGGACCCCAGGGTGAAGCCGGTGGTGGCGATGCGCAGGGCGGTGCCGTCGAAGCCCTCGTCGCCGATGACGAGGTTGCTGCCGCCGCCGATGACCAGGAGCGGGGTGCCGCTCGCGTCCGCGGCGCGGACGGTTTCGATCACCTCGGCGTCGGTGGTCGCGGTGACCAGCCGGGCCGCGGGGCCGCCGAGGCGGAAGGTGGTCAGCGGGGCGAGGGGGGCGTCGTGGAGTTCCTGCACGTGGACAAGAGTACGGTCCGTCCCCCTCGCATCCCGGCGGGGCACTCAGTGGCCCTGCTTCCGCTCTGCCAGTCGCCGCTCGGCCTCGGCCCAGGTGAGGGGGAGTTCGCCGGCGGGAACGGTCCAGAAGGTGAAGGCGGACTCCCGCATGTACGCGGCGGCGGCGCGGGAGCTGGAGCGGTGGGGCTCGCTGCGGGCGAAGCGGTACAGGGCGTCGCGGTCCTCCCAGGCGGAGAGGGTGAGGAAGGTCCGGCGCAGGACGCGGGCGCGCAGGGCGACGCCGTGGGCACCGGGTGCTTTGCGGATCTGGGCGATGATCCCGGGCGCCTTGAGGAAGAACCTGAGGGCGCCGGTGAGGGTGTCGGTCTCGAAGCGGGAGGCCATGACGTAGACCTCGGCGTCCGGGGCGGGGGCGGTGGGCGTGGACCAGGGGATGTCGGGCATGGCGGGGCTCCTTCTCGCAGGTCAGGCGGCGTGGGCCGGGGCGGGGGCCGGGTCCGTCGCGGGGGCGGGTGCGGTGTTCGTCCGGCGCGGGAGCAGCAGGGTCAGGGCGGCGGCGAGGGCGACGGCGGCGGCGCCGATCCACAGGGCGGGGACGGTGCCGTCGGTGAAGGTCCGCGGGGTCCGGTAGCCGCCGTGGGCGGAGAAGACGGAGGCGAGGACGGCCACGCCGAGGGCGCCCCCGACCTCGCGGAGGGCGTTGTTGGTGCCGGAGGCCTTGCCCTGGTCGGCGGGGGCCACGGTGGACATGAGCACGTGGTTGGCCGGTGCGAAATACAGGGACATGCCGATCCCGCTGAGGACGAGGGCCGGGAGCTGGGCGGCGTAGGAGACGTCGGGGCTGAGGACGAGGGCGAACCAGCCGAGGCCGAGGGCCTGGAGGGCCAGGCCGGCCGCGACGACGGGACGGCCGCCGATCCGGTCGGCGAGGATCCCGGCGAGCGGGGCGACGACGATCCCCATGCCGGTCCAGGGGAGCATGCGCAGGCCCGCTTCGGTGGGCGAGTAGCCGGCGACGCCCTGGAGGAACTGGCTGAGCAGGAAGATCGACCCGAACATGCCGAGGTACATCAGCAGGCTGGCGAGGTTGATCCCGAGGAAGCCGCGGTTCCGGAAGAGCCGCATGGGCAGGACGGGATTGGCGTTGTGGAACCCGTGGTGGATGAAGCCGCCGGTGAGGGCGCCGCCGGCGATGAGGCCGGTGAGGACGGGGGCGCTGGTCCAGCCGTGCGCGTTGGCGTTGACCAGGCCGTAGACGATGCCGAAGAGGCCGCCGCTGATGAGGAGGGTGCCGGGGACGTCGAGCCGGGCGTCCGGGACGGCGGACTCGGCGAGGCGCAGACGGGCGAGCGGGATCAGGGCGAGGCCGATGGGCACGTTGAGCCAGAAGATCCACTGCCAGGAGACGTGTTCGGTGAGGCTGCCGCCGATGAGGGGGCCGGAGGCGACGGCGAGGCCGGTGACGGCGCCGTAGATCCCGAGGGCCGTGCCGCGCCGGGCGGCGGGGACCGCGGCGGTGAGGAGGGTGAGGCCGAGCGGCATCATGACGGCGGCACCGACGCCCTGGACGGCGCGGGCGGCGATGAGCTCGCTTATGCCGGGAGAGAGGGCCGCGGCGGCGGAGGCGGCGGTGAAGAGGGCGAGGCCGGCGGTGAAGAGCCGGCGGCGGCCGAAGCGGTCGCCGAGGGCGGAGCCGGACATCAGCAGGACGGCGAAGGTCAGGGTGTAGGCGTTCACCGTCCATTCCAGGTCCTCCAGCCTGCCGCCGAGGTCGGCGCGGATGGCGGGGAGGGCGGTGGTGACGACGAGGTTGTCGAGGGCGGCCATGAAACCGGCTGCGCCGGTGAGGACGAGGGCCCAGACCGCGGACGGTCCGAGTTTCTGCTGGGTCATGCTTCCCCCTGAAGCTGTTTGTTAGTTATTGCTGACTAACTTTGCTGGCCAAGAAGAACGCGGGGCCGCACAGGACCCCGCGCGTCAGACCGCGCTGCCGCCGGACGCTTCGGCGACACCGGCCGCGCCGGCCGCGCCGGCCGCCTTGTCGACGCCGCCCGGGAAGCCGTCCCAGATGCGGTGGCCCGAGGGGAACCCCATGGCGGACAGGGTGTTGATGAGCATCCCCTGGGCCATGAAGGCCGTGGTCTGGTGGACGTCGCCGAGCGGGATGCCGACGGTGTCCCACAGCTCCAGCCATCCGGCCCGCACGAGGTCACCGAGCTCGCGGTCCCCGGCGGCCTCGGCGGCGGCCACGGTGACGTACATCTGGAGCTGCATCTGCAGCATCGCCGGTTCCTCGGCGATCAGCCGGACGTACGCCTCGCCCATGGCGGCGCGGGCCTCCTCGCCGTGCAGCCCGTCGGCGGCCTCGGCGAACACCCTGCGGGTGTTCTCCAGGCACCGGCCGGCGGCGGCCAGGAAGATGGCCTTCTTGCCCGGGAAGAGGCGGAAGAGGTACGGCTGCGAGACCCCGACGCGCTTGGCGATCGCCTCCGTGGAGGTCCCGTGGTAGCCGCCGCGCGCGAACTCGTGGATCGCGGCGCGGATGACGCTCTCGCGCCGCTCGTCCGCACTCATCCTTGCCATGCATAGGAAGTTAGTACTCAATCACTAACTAAGTCAAGGGGTCGGGGGCGCGGGTCGAGGGGGGGCGGGCTGGGGGTCGGGGGGCGCGGGGGTCTCCCCCCGCGCCTCAGCCCGGCGGCCGGCGGCCGGCGGCCGCTCAGGCCAGCCGGACCACCGCGCGGGACATGCCCAGGACCTTCTGTCCGGCGCTCATCGCCGTCAGGTCGACCCGTACGCGGTTGTCGTCCAGCTTCTGCGCGACCTTGGCGGTGACCTCGATCAGCGCGCCCTGGTCGTCGTTCGGGACCACGACCGGCTTGGTGAAGCGGACGCCGTACTCGACGACCGCGCCCGGGTCGCCGACCCAGTCGGTGACGACGCGGATCGCCTCGGCCATCGTGAACATGCCGTGCGCGATGACGTCCGGCAGCCCGACCTCCTTGGCGAACTTCTCGTTCCAGTGGATCGGGTTGAAGTCGCCGGAGGCGCCCGCGTAGCGGACGAGCGTGGCACGGGTCACGGGGAAGGACGCCGCCGGGAGCTCGGTGCCGACCTCGACGTCGGCGTACTGGATCTGCGCGGTCATCTCAGGCCTCCTCGGGGGCGCGGGACACGAGCTTGGTCCACGCGGTCACCACGTGCTCGCCGGACTCGTCGTGGACTTCGCCGCGGATGTCGATGATGTCGTTGCCGGCGAGGGACTTCACGGCCTCGATGGTGGAGGTCACGGTGAGCCGGTCGCCCGCGCGCACGGGGCGGACGTACGCGAACTTCTGGTCGCCGTGCACGACGCGGCTGTAGTCCAGCCCGAGCTGGGGGTCCTCGACGACCTGGCCCGCCGCCGCGAAGGTGATGGCGAACACGAAGGTCGGCGGGGCGATCACGTCCTGGTGGCCGAGCGCCTTGGCGGCTTCGGGGTCGGTGTAGACGGGATTCAGGTCACCCACCGCGACCGCGAATTCGCGGATCTTCTCCCGGCCGACCTCGTACGGGTCGGTGGGCGGGTAGGTCCGCCCCACGAAGCTCTGGTCGAGGGCCATGGCTCACTACCTCCTGCTTGAACGGACTCCGGATCAAGGAACCGGTGCGGAAACGACACGAGGCCGCCCCCCTGGAAGGGGACGACCTCGTGACTGTGCCTATATGGAGACTTCGCCAGTGATTAGCGGGTCTCGCGGTGCGCGGTGTGCGAGTTGCAGCGCGGGCAGTGCTTCTTCATCTCCATGCGGTCCGGGTTGTTACGCCGGTTCTTCTTGGTGATGTAGTTCCGCTCCTTGCACTCCACGCAGGCCAGCGTGATCTTCGGGCGGACGTCGGTGGCAGCCACGTGAGTGCTCCTTGACGGACTATGGGACGGATGAACGCATAAAAGAGTAGCCGATCGGGAGACCGACCCCGCAATCGGCTACTGGGTGTTGGTAGCGGCGACCGGACTTGAACCGGTGACACAGCGATTATGAGCCGCTTGCTCTACCGACTGAGCTACGCCGCTTTGATGAGATCCGTTCCCCGCCCGAGGGCGGGGAACCTCTCTCACCAGAGCCCCAATGCGGAATCGAACCGCAGACCTTCTCCTTACCATGGAGACGCTCTACCGACTGAGCTATTGGGGCGAGCGAGGAAGACATTACACGGTTGCGCGCCGATCGCCCAAATCCTTTGGGGGGACTGGGCTCGGAAGACCTCCGCACGTCTTTCTCGATCAGTCGCGGGCGCCCCGGGAGGCACAAACGGGCCTTTTTGTGGCCGGGGTCACAAGCGCTCCCCGCGCCGCGACTGCGCGAACCCGCCCCGGCCACCGTGCGCGGGCGCGTCCGTGGAGCACCGGGGCGTGCGGGCACCACACCGGTACGACTATTGCGCTCTTCCGCGAACCGGGCAGCCCCGCGCCCTAGGCTCTGAGCACGCTGCGTGATCTTGGGCCGCGGGCTGCGGCCACGGCACAGGAACCGCCCGAGCCCCCCGCAGGAGCGCGATGTCCGACAGCCAGCCGCAGCAGCCGTCCCCCTCCCCGCGCAACCCGGCCGGGGGCCCGTCCGGCGGCCCTGCCGCAGGCCACGGCGGTGGTCCGCCGAAGGGCTCCGCCGGCGGCCCCTCCCGGGGCTCCGGGGGGCCGGGCCGTGCTTCCGCCGGGGGCCCGGGCCGTGGGCCCGCCGACGGCCCCGGGCGCGGTCCGGCCCGCACTCCCGGCGGCGGCGCCCCCGACGCGGAACCGCCGACGGGGCTCCTGCTCACGGGGGCCCGGCTCACCGACGGCCGCACCGTCGACGTCCGGCTCGGCGGCGGCCGCATCCAGGCCGTCGGCACGGCGGGCAGCCTCCCCGCCCCCGCCCTGGCCAGGGTGGACCTGCGCGGCTACCTGCTCCTGCCCGCCCCCGCCGAACCGCACGCCCACGGGGACACCGCCCTGACCGCCGACGGCGAGGGCCCCGTCTCGTACGCCCCGGACGAGGTCCAGCGCCGGGCCACCGAGGCGGCACTGCTCCAGCTCGGGCACGGTGCCACCGCCGTGCGCTCCCACGTCCGGATCGGCGACGTGCACGGACTGGCCCCGCTGGAGGCCTCCCTCCAGGCCCGCCGCTCCCTGCGGGGGCTCACCGACCTGACCACGGTCGCCGTGCCCCGGCTGCTGACCGGGGTGGCCGGCGCCGACGGGCTCGCGATGCTGCGGGACGCCGTCAAGATGGGCGCCTCGGTGATCGGCGGCTGCCCCGATCTGGACCCCGACCCGACGGGCTTCGTCGAGGCGGTCCTGGAACTGGCCGCCGAGCACGGCTGTCCCGTGGACCTGCACACGGACGGTGACGATCCCGGCCGCCTCGCCCGGCTGGCGGCGATGGCCGGGGGGCTGAGGCCCGGGGTGACCATCGGCCCCTGCGGCGGCCTGTCCCGGCTCCCGCTGGACGCCGCCTCCCGCGCCGCCGACCAGCTCGCGGCGGCCGGCGTACGCGTCACCTGCCTGCCCCAGGGCGACTGCGCCGCGCTGGAGCGGCGCGGCCTGCGCACCGCCCCCGTACGCCTGCTGCGCGCCGCCGGGGTCCGGGTGGCCGCCGGGAGCGGGGCGCTGCGGGACGCGGGGAACCCGGTCGGGCGGGGCGACCCCCTCGAAGCCGCCTACCTGCTGGCCTCCCAGGGCGGGCTGCGCCCCGCCGAGGCGTACGCGTCGGTCAGCGCCGCCGCCCGCGAGGTCATGGCCCTGCCGGAGGTACGGGTGGAGGCCGGCTTCCCGGCGGAGCTCCTCGCCGTGCGCGGGGAACGGATCGCCGGGGTGCTGTCGCTGGCCTACAGCCGGATCGTGATCCACCGGGGCCGGGTGGTAGCCCGGACGAGTGCCGTACGGGAGTACTGCGACTCGGCGGTCGCGGTGGCCCTGGACCTGCCCCGGCAGGGCCGTATGGAGCCCGGTCCCTGAACGCGCCCGGGCGTTCGCGGGCGGGGGCGGCCCGGTCGTCGTACGGTCGGGACATGCGCATCGTCATCGCGGGTGGACACGGTCGGATCGCGCTGCGGCTGGAGCGCCTGCTCGCCGCGCGCGGGTACGAGGTCGCCGGGATCATCCGGGACCCGGAACAGGGCGCCGATCTGCGCGAGGCCGACGCCGAACCAGTGCTGTGCGATCTGGAGTCGGCCTCCGTCGAGCACGTGGCGGGCATCCTGCAGGGCGCCGACGTGGCCGTGTTCGCCGCCGGGGCCGGTCCGGGCAGCGGTGCGGCGCGCAAGGAGACGGTGGACCGGGGCGCGGCGGTGCTGTTCGCCGACGCCGCCGAACGGGCCCGAGTGCGCCGCTTCCTGATGGTCTCCTCGATGGGTGCGGACGCCCGGCACGAGGGGGCCGAGGTCTTCGACGCGTACCTGCGGGCGAAGGGCGAGGCCGACGACCACGTGCGGACCCGGCTGGGTCTGGAGTGGACGATCGTGCGCCCCGGTGTGCTGACCGACGATCCCGGTACGGGGCTGGTCCGGCTGGAGGCGCGCACCGGGCCGGGCAGTGTGACGCGCGACGACGTGGCGGCGGTCCTCGCCGAGCTGGTCGAGACCCCGGCGACGGCCGGTCTGACGCTGGAGCTGCTGTCGGGTTCGACGCCGGTGGCGGTCGCCGTGAAGGACGTGGCCGGCAACTGAGCCGGGCCCCTCGGCCTGCGTCCCCGACGGGCTGTCAGAAGCCGTCCGGGGCCGGTCAGAAGTCGGCTTCGAGCTCGTCGTCGGAGCGTCCGACCGAGTCCTGCCGGAACTGCTCCTCGTAGGCCCGCCGGATCCGTTCCACGCGGCTGCCGCGCGCGGCGGCCTCCTTCTCGGGGTAGAGCAGCACGACTTCGTAGGAGGCCTCGCGGACGATCGTGCCGTCCCCGTCGCGCCACTGGCCGTACCCGTCGCGCAGGGTGAGGCCCTCGGGGAAGTCCGGGGTGATCTCGCGGTCCAGGAAGCGCATGAACTCCCCCTTGGCGACGGGCGGGCGGCCGTCGGTGCGCTGGGTGCCGAAGTAGAGCCGCGTCTCCCGGTAGGGCTCCCCCGCGTGGCCGTGCAGCGCCGCCCCGACCAGGGCCGGGATCCCGGCACCGAGCAGGGCCGCCAGTACCCCGCCCGCGGCTTTTCCGCGTGTGTCCGAAGTCCATCTCACGCCCCGTGAACGACCGGCCGTCCGCTTCGGTGCGCGGCGGGGGGCCGATAGGGTCACCCGGAATCCGGCCGCAGGGGGCGGCCGCAGGGGGGACCGGGACGCGGCATGGGTGACGGGAACTGGCAGGTCAGCGTGGCCGAGGGGGGCCGGCTGGCGGCCCGGTGGTGGAAGTGGGCACTGTCGGCCCCGCAGGAGGAGAGCCCGGTGGCGGACACGACCGGCGCGTACGCCGGGCGGCGCCAGCCGGGGGACGTGTGGTTCCTGGCGGGCACCTACGGCGGCCGGGTGGTGCGCCGGTGCGACGTCCCGACGGGGCGTCCGCTGTTCTTCCCCGTGCTGAACACCCGGCGCCCGGCGGTGCCGTTCCTGACGAAGCCGTTGCGGCTGGAGACGACGCGGGCCTCGGCGGCGCTGAACGGTTCTCCGCTCCCCCTGCGCGAGTTCACCTCGAAGCCCTTCCCCGCCCTGGGGATACCCCAGGTCGCCTGGGGGCTGTGGTGCGCCCTCGACCCGCTCCCGGCGGGGCAGTTCGTCCTGGAGATCGACGCGGCGGCCGCCGACGGCTTCCGGGTCGACACGACCTACCACCTGACGGTGACCGCTCCCTAGCCCGTCCGCGGCTATGCGAAGAAACCCCCGCCCACTGCGTTTCCGCAGATGAACGGGGGTTCCACTCGCGTGGCGGCGCCAGGATTCGAACCTGGGTAGGCTAAGCCGACGGATTTACAGTCCGCTCCCATTGGCCACTCGGGCACACCGCCATGGGATGTCGCCTCGGTTCCTCCGCCTTTCGGCGTTGTTCCTCGGCAACGACGTAAACGATACCTGATGTGCGGGGGTGCTTCGCCACCGGATTGATCAGCGCCTCACGCGGGTGCGGTGGCTAGGCTTTGCGGAGCGGGCCGGGGATGTCCGGCCGCGGCCCTCCGGGGCACACCACAGCCGACTTCAAGGAGCCACAGCACATGGCCGACTCCAGTTTCGACATCGTCTCGAAGGTCGAGCGGCAGGAGGTCGACAACGCCCTCAACCAGGCCGCCAAGGAAATCTCGCAGCGCTACGACTTCAAGGGCACCGGTGCCTCCATCTCCTGGTCCGGCGAGAAGATCCTGATGGAGGCGAACGGCGAGGAGCGGGTCAAGGCCATCCTCGACGCGTTCCAGACCAAGCTGGTCAAGCGCGGGATCTCGCTGAAGGCGCTGGACGCCGGCGAGCCGCAGCTGTCCGGCAAGGAGTACAAGATCTTCGCGACGATCCAGGAGGGCATCTCCCAGGAGAACGCCAAGAAGATCGCGAAGATCATCCGGGACGAGGGCCCCAAGGGCGTCAAGGCCCAGGTCCAGGGCGAGGAGCTGCGCGTCAGCTCCAAGAGCCGCGATGACCTCCAGGCCGTCCAGGCCCTGCTCAAGGGCAAGGACCTGGACTTCGCCATCCAGTTCGTGAACTACCGCTGACCTGCGCGTACGTCGCTGATCGGACCCCGTGGGGCACAACGGGGGCGGATCGCCGGGACCTCTCCGGCGGGCGCCCGCGTTGTGCCCTTCGCCGTTTCGGCGCCCGTGGCGTGTGCCCGGCGTGAACGGCGCACGCTCCCGTCCGGCCCCCCGGTGGCCACTGGGCGCGGCCGGACGCGCCCGACAGGCTGGGTGACATCCGTCACCGTCCTCACGAGGGGGTACCCGCATGCCTGGGGCCGGCACTTTCCGAGCGGACCTCGGGGCGTCCGTCGTCGTCGCGCTGGTGGCGCTGCCGTTGTGCGTCGGGGTCGCCGTCGCCTCCGGTGTCCCTGCCGAGCTGGGGATCGTCACCGGGGTGGTGGGCGGTCTGGTCACCGGCTGGTTCCGGGGCAGCGCCCTCCAGGTCAGCGGGCCCGCCGCCGGTCTGACCGTGCTCGTCTACGAGGCCGTGGGCGCCTACGGCCTGCCCGCCCTGGGGGTTCTCGTGCTGGCCGCGGGCATGGTCCAGCTGGGGCTGGGCGCGCTGCGGCTCGGGCGGTGGTTCCGGGCGATCTCCCTGGCCGTGGTGCACGGGATGCTGGCCGGGATCGGGCTCGTGCTGATCGCCGGGCAGCTGTACGCCCTGGGCGGGGTGCCGGCCCCCGGGAAGACCCTGGCCAAGCTGGGCGGGGTGCACGAGCTCGGGGCGCAGGCCGACTGGGCCGCCGTGGGGCTCGGGGCGGGGACCATCGCCGTCCTGGTGCTGTGGCGGCGGGTGCCGGCCCGGCTGCGCGTCGTACCGGGCGCTCTGGTCGGGGTCGCGGCCGCCACCGCCGCGGCCATGACTCTGCGGCTGCCTGTGGAGACCGTCCGGGTGACCGGGGTGCTGGACGCGGTGGCGCCGCCGGGCTGGTCGGACTTCGGTGAGCTGGCCTCCGTCGGGGCCGTGGGGACCGTGGTGGCGCTCGCGCTGATCGCCTCCGCCGAGACCCTCTTCAGCGCCGCCGCCGTCGACCGGATGCACGACGGGCCGCGGACCGACTACGACCGTGAGCTGGTCGCGCAGGGCGTCGGCAACGCGGTGTGCGGGCTGCTCGGGGCCCTGCCGATGACCGCCGTCATCGTGCGCAGCTCCGCCAACGTGGAGGCCGGGGCGCGCACCCGGGCGTCCCGGATCCTGCACGGCGGCTGGCTGCTGCTGTTCGCGGTGGCGCTGCCGCAGGTGCTGGAGGTGGTGCCGCTCGCGGCGCTCGCCGGGGTGCTCCTGCACGCGGGCTGGAAGCTGCTTCCGGCGCGGGCGGTGGCCGCCCTGTGGCGCACGCACCGGGGCGAGGCGGTGGTGCTGGTGGTGACGGCCGTCTCGATCCTGGCCACCAGTCTCTTCGAGGGGGTGCTGGTCGGGCTGGGCCTCGCCGTGGCCAAGGCCGCCTGGGAGACCTCCCACGTGCACGTCGAGGAGGTGTGGGAGGGCGAGGAGCTGTGCGTGCGGGTGGTGGGGAACGCCAGCTTCCTGCGGCTGCCGAAGCTGCTGGACTCCCTGGAGGCCTTGCCGCACGGGCCGGCGGTGCGGCTCGACCTGAGCGGGCTGCGGCACCTGGACCACGCCTGCCTGACCGCGCTGGAGGGCTGGGAGCGCAAGAGGACACCGCTGCCCGGCAAGGAGGGCGTCATCTAGCCCGGCTACCCTCCCGGCCGTGGACAACGAGCTGAAACGCACCCTGGGGGTGTCCGACGCCGTCGTGGTCGGGCTCGGCGCGATGGTCGGCGCCGGTATCTTCGCCGCCCTCGCCCCGGCGGCCCGCGCGGCGGGGGGCGGGCTCCTGGCCGCCCTGGCTGTGGCGGCCCTCGTGGCCTATTGCAACGCGCACTCCTCGGCGCGGCTCGCCGCCCGCTATCCGTCCTCCGGCGGGACCTACGTGTACGGGCGCGAGCGGCTGGGCCCCTTCTGGGGGTACCTGGCCGGATGGGGTTTCGTCGTCGGCAAGACGGCCTCCTGCGCGGCGATGGCGCTGACCGTCGGGGCGTACGTGTGGCCGGGCCGGGAGCATGTGACGGCCGTGGCGGCGGTGGTGGCCCTGACCGCCGCGGGCTACGGCGGGGTGCGGAAGTCGGCCCGGATCGCCCGGCTGACCGTGGCGGCCGTACTGGCGGTGCTGGCGGCGGTCGTCGTGGCCTGCCTGAGCTCGGGCGCGGCGGGGGCGGGCCGGGTGGCCGGCGGGGAGTGGGGCGGCGCCGCCGGGCTGTTGCAGGGCGCGGGCCTGCTGTTCTTCGCGTTCGCGGGCTACGCCCGGATCACCACCTTGGGCGAGGAGGTGCGTGATCCGGAGCGCACAATCCCGCGCGCGGTGCCGCTCGCGCTGGGGATCGCCCTGCTGGTGTACACCGCCGTGGCGGTGGCGGCCCTGTCGGTGCTCGGTGCCGACGGGCTGGCGGGGTCGTCCGCCCCGCTGGCCGACGCGGTCCGCGCGGCCGGCCTGCCCGGACTGGTCCCGGTCGTCCGGGTGGGCGCGGCGCTGGCCGCGCTGGGCTCTCTGCTGGCCCTCGTGCTCGGGGTGTCGCGGACCGCGCTGGCGATGGCCCGGGACGGCCATCTGCCGCGCGCGCTGGCCGCCGTACATCCCCGGCATCAGGTGCCGCACCACGCGGAGCTGGCCGTGGGTGCGGTGGTGGCGGTGCTCGCGGCCACCGCCGATCTGCGGGGCGCGATCGGCTTCTCCTCCTTCGGAGTGCTGGTCTACTACGCGATCGCGAACGCCTCCGCCTGGACTCTCGGTTCAGATGTCAAGGGGCGTGCCGTGGCAGCGGCGGGGCTGTCCGGCTGTGTGCTGCTGGCCTGCGCCCTGCCCGCCGCTTCGGCGGTCTCGGGTGCGGTGGTACTGGCGCTGGGCGCTCTGGCCTACGCGGTGCGGGGCCGGGTCAGATCCGGGAGCTGAACTCCGCCCAGAGGCCCTGTTCCTCCTCCTCCCCGTCCCACTCGTCCTCCTCGCGGAACCAGCCGGTGCCGTCGAGCCAGTCGCGCAGCCAGTGATCCAGGCCCGGGGAGAGGTGGTACCAGGCGAGGGCGGGATCCCCGGGGTTGGGCTCGAAGAGCAGGAGGCGGGCGCTCTCGGAGCGGCAGTCGACGCAGGCGGACATGCCGCAGCCGAGGTCCGCTATGGGCAGGACGCCCTCGGGCCAGCCCCAGTCGGACGCGCGGCCCGCCTCGTACTCCGCTATGGCCTGACGCAGCGGCAGCAGTCCGTACTCGGGCCCGAATCCGCCGTCGCCGACGCGCGTGTAGAGCGCGGCGAGCAGGGGCGGCGGGGCGAAGCCCAGGTCGCGCGCCGCCCGGTCGATCTCCCCTTCCGCCAGGGGCACGGGAAGGGGCTTTCCGTCCTCGCGCACGGAGTCTCGTACGCGGCCTGTGACTTGCTCCAGCAACTGCTCGGTCTCGTTCATGTGTTCATGGTGACGCAGACCTCTGACAGTCGTCCCGGCCTGTGGATAACTCCGGCCGGGAGCCGTCACCGGGAGGCGAAGGGGGCGTCCGTCGGGACGATTTCGCGGCCCAGGGGGAGGAGGGAGAGGGGGACCATCTTGAAGTTGGCGATGCCGAAGGGGATGCCGATGATCGTGACGCACAGGGCGATGCCGGTGGCGATGTGGCCCAGCGCCAGCCACCAGCCGGCCAGGACCAGCCACAGGACGTTGCCGACGCAGGACGGCGCGCCCGCGTCGCGGCGCTCGACGGTGATGTAGCCGAAGGGCCAGAGGGCGTAGACGGCGATGCGGAAGGCCGCGATGCCGAAGGGGATGCCGATGACGGTGATGCAGAGGATCAGGCCGGCCACGCAGTAGCCGAGGAACAGCCAGACCCCGCTGAGTATGAGCCAAATGACGTTCAGGATGGTTTTCACTGGCTGCGGCCTGCCATCTGTTCGAGCCGGGCGATGCGCTCGGCCATCGGAGGGTGTGTCGAGAACAGCTTGGACAAGCCCTGGCCGGGCCGGAAGGGGTTGGCGATCATCATGTGGCTCGCCGTCTCCAGCCGGGGCTCGGGGGGCAGCGGAAGCTGTCTGGTGCCGGCGTCGAGCTTGCGCAGGGCGCCGGCCAGGGCGAGCGGGTCGCCGGTGAGCTGGGCTCCGGAGGCGTCCGCCTCGTACTCGCGGGAGCGGCTGATGGCGAGCTGGATCACGGACGCGGCCAGCGGGCCGAGGAGCATGATCAGCAGCATGCCGAAGATGCCGGGGCCCTCGTCGTCGCTGGAGCGGCCGACCGGGATCAGCCAGGCGAAGTTCACCAGGAACATGATCACGGAGGCCAGCGCCCCGGCGACCGACGAGATGAGGATGTCGCGGTTGTAGACGTGGCTCAGCTCGTGTCCGATGACCCCGCGCAGCTCCCGCTCGTCGAGGATGCGCAGGATGCCCTCCGTGCAGCAGACGGCGGCGTTGCGCGGGTTGCGGCCGGTGGCGAAGGCGTTGGGGGCCTCGGTCGGCGAGATGTAGAGGCGGGGCATGGGCTGGCGCGCGGACGTGGAGAGCTCGCGGACCATGCGGTAGAGCTCGGGGGCCTCGAACTCGCTGACGGGCCGGGCGCGCATCGCGCGTAGAGCCAGCTTGTCGCTGTTCCAGTACGCGTACGCGTTGGTCGCCAGGGCCACGAGGACCGCGACGACGAGGCCGCCCCGCCCGAAGAAGCTGCCGATGACGATGATGAGTGCGGACATCCCGCCGAGGAGTACGGCGGTCTTCAGCCCGTTATGCCGGCGGTGCACGGTACGCCCTCCAAGTGGTGCGTCAGGGGAGCCCCGTCGTGGATCTGAGGGTCTTCGGTCCAGTGGACCCTCCCTCTGTTGTCAACGCGAGGTGGGGGCGCCGGGTTCCCGGGGCAGGGCGGGGCCCCGCCGCCCTCCCGGCAGGGGCCGGGGGCGGCGACGGGTGTTGCTCCGTACGGGTGAGGGCGTGCGGGCGGGGCCGGTTACAGCGGGAAGAGGCCGCCCGAGGCGAAGCGCAGGACCAGCTGCGGGGCGCCGGACAGGGCCAGGGCGGTCACGGCGGTGAGCGCGATGGCGGCGGTGAGGGGCCAGGGGGCCTTCGCGACGGCCGTGGGCTGCCCCTCGGTCTGCGGGCTGCGGAAGAGCAGGGCCGTCCAGCGCAGGTAGTAGTACAGAGCGACCACGACGTTGACGGCCATGACCACGGCGAGCCAGCCCAGGCCGGCGTCGACGGCGGACCGGAAGACGGTGACCTTCGCGAAGAGGCCGATGATGCCCGGCGGCAGCCCGGCCAGGCAGAGCAGGAAGAAGGCCAGTGACAGGGCGGCGGCGGGGCGCTCGGCGTACAGGCCGCGGTAGTCGCTGATCCGGTGCAGCGGCTTGGTCCGCGCGACCAGCGCGGCGACGGCGAAGGCACCGAGGTTCACGGCGGCGTACATGAGCGCGTAGGCGACGGTCGAGCCGATCTGGTCGCGGTCGGAGTACGCGGCCGCCGCGATCGGGACCAGCAGGTAGCCGGCCTGGCCGACGGAGGACCAGGCGAGCAGCCGGACGGCGCTCTGCGGCCGGTCCGGGGACTGGCGCAGGGCGGCGGCGTTGCCGAGCGTCATGGTGAGCGCGGCGAGGACGGCCAGCGCGGGGCCCCAGACGTCGGAGTAGGCGGGGAAGGCGATCACCGTGACGAGGATGAGGCCGGTGAAGCCGACGGCCTTGCCGATCACCGACAGGTAGCCGGCGACGGGCAGCGGGGCGCCCACGTAGGTGTCGGGGACCCAGAAGTGGAAGGGGACGGCGGCGGTCTTGAAGGCGAAGCCGACCAGGGTGAGGGCGACGCCCGCCATGGCCAGGGTGTCGAGCTGCCCTGGGACGTCCTCCAGCCGGTCGGCGACCCGCGTCAGGTGCAGGGTGCCGGTGGCGGCGTAGACGAGGCTGACGCCCATCAGGGAGACGGCGGTGGCGGTGACCGAGGACAGGAAGAACTTGAGGGCGGCCTCGGAGGACATCCGGTCGCCGCGCCGCATGCCGACGAGGGCGAAGGCGGGCAGGGAGGCGACCTCCAGGGCGACGATCAGGGTGGCGAGGTCGCGGGAGGCGGGCAGCAGGGCCGCGCCGGCGGCGGAGGAGAGCAGCAGGAACCAGTACTCGCCGGCCGGGATGCGGCCGTCGCGGACGCCGGTGACCGACAGCAGCGCGGTGACCAGGGCTCCGGCGAGGACCAGGAACTGGACGACGAGCGCGAAGTGGTCGGCGGTGTAGCTGCACGCGCCGGGGTCGGCGGTGAGGCAGAAGGTGGTGCGGTCGCCGGCGCGCAGCGGCAGCAGGGCGGCGGTGGCGGCGGCCAGGCCGGCGACGGAGACCCAGCCGAGGACCGGCTTGCGGGCCTCGGGCGTGAAGAGGTCGGCGACCAGGACGAGCAGGGCGACGGCGGCGGGGACGACCACGGGCGTGATCGCGAGCCAGTCGACGGACTGGACCAGGCTGGGGGTGTCGGCGGCCAGGGCCGTCAGGGCCGTCATGCGTTGCCTCCTGCGAGGAGCTTCTGGACGGCCGGGTCGGTCAGGCCGAGGAGGGTGGCGGGCCACAGGCCGGCGAGGACGGTGAGGGCGACGAGCGGGGTCCAGGCGGCGAACTCGTAGCGGTGGACGTCGGCGAGGGTGAGCTCGGGTCCGGCCTTCGGGTCGCCCATGCAGACGCGCCGTACGACGATCAGCAGGTAGGCGGCGGTGAGCAGGGTGCCGAACGCGCCGACGGCCATGTAGGTGAGGAAGGCCGGTCGGGACAGGCCCTCGGCCGGGTCGAACGCGCCGAACAGGGCCAGCATCTCGCCCCAGAACCCGGCCAGGCCGGGCAGCCCGAGGGAGGCGACGGCGGCGAAGGCCAGGAGCGCGCCGAGGCGGGGGGCGCGGCCGTAGAGGGCGGCGCCGGTGGCTCCGGCGAGGGTGTCGAGGTCGCTGCTGCCGTAGCGGTCCTTGAGGGCGCCGACCAGGAAGAAGAGGAGGCCGGTGATCAGGCCGTGGGCGATGTTCGCGAAGAGCGCGCCGTTGACGCCGGTGGGGGTCATCGTCGCGATGCCGAGCAGGACGAAGCCCATGTGGCCGACGGAGGAGTACGCGATGAGGCGCTTCAGGTCGCCCTTGGCGCCCTTGCGGGTCAGCGCGAGACAGGCGAGGGACCCGTAGACGATGCCGACGGCGGCGAAGGCGCCGAGGTAGGGGGCGAAGGTGTGCATGCCGTCGGGGGTGACGGGGAGCAGGATGCGGACGAACCCGTACGTGCCCATCTTCAGCAGGACGCCCGCGAGGAGCACGGAGCCGACGGTGGGGGCGGCGGTGTGGGCGTCGGGCAGCCAGCTGTGCAGCGGCCACATCGGCGTCTTGACGGCGAGGCCGGCGCCGATGGCGAGGACGGCCAGGATCTGGGTGGTGTGGCTCAGTCCGCGGCCGTTGTCAGAGGCGAGTGCCACCATGTCGAAGGTGCCGCTGTTCAGTCCGATCAGCAGCAGTCCGAGGAGCATGACCACGGATCCGAGGAGGGTGTAGAGGATGAACTTCCAGGCGGCGGCCTGCCGCTGAGCACCGCCCCAGCGGGCGATGAGGAAGTACATCGGGATGAGGACCGTCTCGAAGGCGAGGAAGAACAGCATCAGGTCGAGGACGGCGAAGGTCGCGAGGGTGCCGGACTCGAGGACGAGCAGCAGTGCCACGAAGGCCTTCGGGGAAGCGCCCTCGGGGAGCTTGAAGTAGCTGTACACCGCGCAGAGGAAGAACAGCAGCGCGGTCATCAGGAGGAGGGGGAGCGAGATGCCGTCGACGCCGAGGTGGATCCGGATGTTGAGCGCCTGGATCCAGCTGATGTCCGTCGTCGCCTGGAAGCGGGACGGGGCGTCGTGGTCGAAGCCCAGGGTGAGGGCGACGGCCGCGGCGAGGATGACGCCGGTGACGGTGACGCCGTGGCGGAGCACGGCCTGTTCGGGGCTCCTGCCCTTGAGCCCGGGCGGGGCCGGGAGGAGGGCCGCGACGGCGCCGAGGAGCGGTGCGGCCACGATGAACGCCAGAAGGAACTGCATCACGGACGGGCTGATATCGATCACGGCTGACTCTCGGCTCACGATCCGGCGTTGAGGTTGGCGAGGACGGCGATGGCGATCGCCAGGACCACGGCGCCGGCGAGCAGGGCGCTCAGGTAGCTCTGCACGTTGCCGGTCTGGGCCCGGCGGACGAGGCTGCCGAGCAGCCGGGGTCCGGCGCCCGCGCCGCGGACGTACGTGTCGACGACCTCGCGGTCGAGGAAGCGCACCAGGCTCGCGCCCGCGCGGACGGGACGGACGAAGAGGCGGTCGTAGACGGCGTCGAGGTGGAAGCCGTCGGCGGCGTGCCGGTGCAGCGGGCCGAGGAGGGCCCGGCCGGGGTCGGCCGCGGGGGCGGCCGGTACGACGGGGTGCTCGTGGGTCACCTCGGCGACCTCGGGGGTCTCGGCGGCGGATTCGGCCGCGGCGACGGACGCGGGGACGGCGGCTCCGTTGCGGACGCCGGCGGCGGCCCTGGCGGTGGCGCGCTGCCACAGGGCCCAGGTCAGCATCACGCCGACGAGGGCGGCGCCGGTGCCGAGGACCGAGGTGGTCACGGTCGGGGTGAGTTCCTTGCCGTCGAACCAGTCGGCGAGGGGGCCGGCGGCCAGGCCGAAGGCGATCGAGGGGACGGCCAGCAGCCACAGCACGCCGGTCATGGCGAGGGGCTCCCTGCCGTGGTCGGGGGCGGCCGCGCCCCGGCCCCGGAAGGCCATCAGCCACAGCCGGGTGGCGTAGGCGGCGGTGAGCAGCGCGGTCAGCACGCCGGCGACGAGGACCACCCAGCCGGCCGCGCTCGGGGCGAGGTCGGAGTGGCCGCCGGCGGCGTGCTCGGCGGCGACGAGGACGGCTTCCTTGGAGAAGAAGCCGGCGAAGGGCGGGATGGCGGCGAGCGCGAGCAGCGCGATCGTCATCGTCCAGAAGGCGTCGGGGATGCGCCCCGCCAGGCCGTCCATGCGGGACATGGCGGCGAGGGAGTTCGTGCCGGCGGCGTGGATGATCACGCCGGCGCCGAGGAAGAGCAGCGCCTTGAAGGCACCGTGGGACAGGAGGTGGAAGACGGCGGCACCGCGGTCGCCGACGGCCAGGGCGCCGGTCATGTAGCCGAGCTGGCCGACCGTGGAGTAGGCGAGGACGCGCTTGATGTCGTCCTGGGCCAGGGCGGCGAGGGCCGATCCGACCATCGTGGTCGCGGCCATGACGGCCATGACCACCAGGGCGGCCCGGGAGGCCGTGAAGACGGGCAGGAGGCGGGCGATGAAGTAGACGCCGGCGGCGACCATCGTCGCGGCGTGGATCAGCGCGGAGACCGGGGTGGGGCCGGCCATGGCGTCGGGCAGCCAGGTGTGCAGCGGGAACTGCGCGGACTTGCCGGCGACGCCGGCGAGCAGGAGCAGCGCGATGAGCGTCGGGTGGTCGAGCCCGCCCGCGGCGACGGTGCCGAGGATCTTGGTGATCCGGAAGGAGCCGGCGTCGGCGGCGAGCGCGAACAGTCCGATGAGGAAGGGGACGTCGCCGAGCTTGGTGACGAGGAAGGCCTTGAGGGAGGCGGAGCGGGCCGCTTCGGTCTCCCAGTAGTGGCCGACGAGGAAGTACGAGCAGATGCCCATGATCTCCCAGCCGACCAGCAGCACCATGAGGTCGCCGGAGTAGACGACGAGCAGCATGGCGGAGGTGAACAGTGAGACCAGAGCCGCGTACGACGGGTAGCGCGGGTCCTCGCGGAGGTAGGCCGTCGAGTAGAGCTGGACGCAGGTGGCGACCACTGCGACCAGGGCCGCGACCAGGACGGCGAAGCCGTCGAGGTGGAGCGAGAGCTCGATGGGCACCGAGCCGGTCGGGGTCAGCTCGGTGGCGGTGTCGATCGGCTTGCCGCCGCCGTGGCGGACGGCGACGAGCACGGCCAGGACGGCCGCGGCCAGCGCCGGCAGGACGGCGAGCGGCCTGACGAAGCCGGGGGCGGTCCGGCCGAGGAGGAGTCCTGCCACCGCGCCCAGGAACGGGAGGAGGGGGACGAGGACCGCGAGGGTCGTGGTGCTCACGCGGCGACCTCCGGCCGGGCGGTGGGTTCGTCGGGCCGGCCGGGCTCGTGGCGCTCGGCGGTGTCGCGCAGCCTGTCCACGTCCGAGGTGCCCCGGTTGCGGTACACCATCAGCACGATGGCGAGGCCGATGCCGATCTCGGCGGCGGCGATGGCGATGGTGAAGAGGGTGAGGGCCTGGCCGGCGTGCAGGGTGTCGCGCAGCCAGACGTCGAAGGCCACCAGGTTGAGGTTGACGGCGTTGAGCATCAGCTCGACGGACATCAGGACCAGGATGGCGTTGCGGCGGGCGAGCACGCCGTAGAGGCCGGTGGCGAAGAGCAGGGCCGCGAGGACCGCGGGGTAGGCGAGGTGCATCAGCTCTGCCCCTTCTCGGTGCCCGTGCGGGCGGCGGCGTCGGCCGCGTCGGCGGCCTCCTCGGCGGGGGTGCTGCGGCGGGAGAGCACGATGGCGCCGATCAGGGCCGCGAGGAGGAGGACGGAGAGCGCCTCGAAGGGCAGCACCCAGTGCTGGAAGAGGATCTCGCCGGAGACCTTGGTGGAGCCCTGGGCGGGGCCGTCGAGGTCGATCCAGGTGGTGCGGAAGGCGTCGGCGACCACCCAGACGAGTGCGGCGCCGGCGGCGCCGGCGACGCCGAGGGCGACCCACCGGTTGCCGGAGTCGGCGTCCGGGGAGCGGCCGATGGGGGCCTTGGTGAGCATCAGTCCGAAGAGGAGGAGGACGACCACGGAGCCGAGGTAGATCAGGACCTGGACCCAGGCGATGAACTCGGCGGTCAGCAGCAGGTACTCGACGGCGATCCCGCCGAGCGCGACGACCAGCCAGAGGGCGGCGTGCACGAGCTGCTTGGTGGTGACCGTGACGAGGGCCGCGCCGAGGGTGGCGAGGCCGACGAGGACGAAGGCGATCTCGACGCCGGTCGGCGAGAGGAAGCCGGGGCCGGGCACCGGGGCCGGGCCCGCGGGGGCGGCGGCCGCGACGGCGGTCGCTGCCTTGGCCGCTGCCGCGGTCAGGTGGGCGGCGTACATCAGGCGGTGCCTCCCGCCGGGGTGTCGGGGGTGCCGTCGGGGGTGCCGTCGGCGGGCGGGGTCGCCCCGGCCTCGGCGGCGGCCGCGGCGGCTGCCGCCTCGGCCTTCTCGGCCGTCTTGCGGGCGGCGGCGATCTCCTTCGGCTCCTCCGCGCCGGGGTCCAGCGCGGGCGGGGCCGGGACCGTCCACATCCACTCGCGCAGCTTGTCGCGCTCGTGGGTGAGCTCGTGGATGTCGGTCTCCGCGTACTCGAACTCCGGCGACCAGAAGAGGGCGTCGAAGGGGCACACCTCGATGCAGATGCCGCAGTACATGCAGAGGGAGAAGTCGATGGCGAAGCGGTCGAGGACGTTGCGGCTGCGCTCGCGGCCGCCGGGGGTGGCGGCGGGCACCGTCTCCTTGTGGGAGTCGATGTAGATGCACCAGTCGGGGCACTCGCGGGCGCACAGCATGCAGACCGTGCAGTTCTCCTCGAACAGGCCGATGACCCCGCGGCTGCGGGGCGGGAGCTCGGGCTGTACCTCGGGGTACTGGGCGGTGTGCGCGCGCTTGGTCATCGTGCGCAGGGTGACGGCCAGGCCCTTGGCGAGGCCGGATCCGGGGATCGGGGGCATTACTGGATCGCCACCTTCACGATGCCGGTGAGCGCGATCTGGGCGAGCGCGAGCGGGATGAGTACGGTCCAGGCGAGCTTCTGGAGCTGGTCCTCGCGCAGGCGCGGGTAGCTCACGCGCAGCCAGATGACGACGAAGGCCAGGATCGCGGTCTTGAGGAGGGTCCACACCCAGCCGAGGCCGTCGGCTCCGAAGGGGCCGTGCCAGCCGCCGAGGAAGAGGACGGTGGTCAGGGCGCAGAGGACGACGATGCCGGCGTACTCGGCGAGCAGGAACAGCGCGAAGCGCAGGCCGGTGTACTCGGTGTACGCGCCGAAGATGATCTCGGAGTCGGCGACGGGCATGTCGAACGGGGGCCGCTGGAGTTCGGCGAGGCCGGCGGTGAAGAAGACGAGCGCGCCGATGATCTGCCAGGGCAGCCACCACCACTCGAAGGCGTTCACGATGCCGGGCAGGGACACCGTCCCGGCGGCCATCGCCACGGAGGCGGCGGCGAGCAGCATCGGCAGCTCGTAGGCGAGCAGCTGGGCGGCGGTGCGGAGGCCTCCGAGGAGGGAGAACTTGTTGGCGGAAGCCCAGCCGCCCATCAGGCTGCCGAGGACGCCGACGCCCATGACGGCGAGGGCGTAGAAGAGGCCGGCGTCGATGACCTGGCCGACGGCGCCCTCGCTGGGGCCGATGGGGATGGCGATGAGGACGAGGAGGTAGGGCAGCAGCGCGACGGCGGGGGCGAGCTGGAAGATCCGCCGGTCGGCGTTGGCCGGGACGATGTCCTCCTTCTGCGCGAACTTCACGCCGTCGGCGACGAGCTGGGCCCAGCCGTGGAAGCCGCCCGCGTACATGGGGCCGAGGCGGCCCTGCATGTGCGCCATCACCTTGTGCTCGGTCTGCCCGATGACGAGCGGGAGCACGAGGAAGACGGCGAAGACGACGATCAGTCGCAGGGCGACGTCGAGGACGTCGTTCACGCGTCGCCTCCGGTGGTGTCGTGGTCGTGGTCGGATTCGGGGTCGGCCCCGGCTTCGGGCTCCGGGCGGGGCTCGGGGGCCGGCTCGTCGAAGGCGGGCTTCGGGTTGTGCCAGGGCGCGTCCGCGCTGCGCGGGGCCGGGCGCCTGGGAGCCTCCGGCTCCGGCGCGGAGGCCTGGCTCGCGGACCCGTCCGAGGCGGACCGGCTGCGCCGGGCCGGGCGGGGGGCGTCGGCGCCGGGCGCCGGGGCGGCCTGGCTCGCCGAGCCGTCGGCCGCCGAGCGGGTGCGGCGCGCGGGGCGCGGGGCCTCTGCCGACGGTTCGCCCGGTGCGGGGGCCACAGCGTCCGGCTCCGGAGCCGCCTGGCTCGCGGAGCCGTCCGCTGCCGAGCGGGTGCGGCGCGCGGGGCGCGGGGGCTCGGCGGGCGGTTCGCCCTGTGCAGGGGCCGAGGCGTCCGGGGCCCCCGCCAGCTCAGCGGCGTCGGGCGCCGGGGCGGCTTGGCTTGCCGAGCCGTCGGTCACCGAGCGGGTGCGGCGGGGCGGGCGGGCGGGCGCGTCCGGGGTCGGGGGCTCCGCGTCCGGGCGGACGCGGCGGGCCGGTGCGCCCTCGCGCGGGGTGCGGGCCGCCGCGCCGGCGGCGCGGGGGGTGCGGGCCGGGCGGGCCGGGGCCGGGGGGAGCTGGCCCTTGAGGGGGCCCCACTCGTTCGGGTCCGGGACGCCGGGCGGGAGCATCTGACGGCGCTTGGGCGCGTCCGGGTCGTGGGCCTCGCCCGGCTCCTTGGCACCGGGCCAGGCCTTGGCGACGCGCGCCGCCAGGACGAAGTCCTTGCGCAGCGGGTGCCCCTCGAAGTTCTCGGGGAGCAGGAGGTGGACGAGGTGCGGGTGGTCGGTGAAGACCACGCCGAACATCTCGTACGTCTCGCGCTCGTGCCAGGCCGCTCCCGCGTAGACGGCGACGGCCGAGGGGAGGGACGGGGAAGCGTGCGGGACGGTCGTGCGGAGCAGGAGGCGGCGTACGCGGCCGCCCTCCAGGGCGACGACGTGCGCGCAGATCCGGAAGCCGGTGCCCGGTTCGTCGACGGCGCTCAGCCAGTCGAAGTAGGTGCAGCCCAGCTTGTCGCGGGCGATCTCCAGCGAGGGGATCCAGGAGCCGGCCGGGACGTCCACGGTGAGGACGTCGTACGCGACGGAGGCCACGGCCTCGGCGCCGAAGACGGTCGCCGCGCCGTCGGGGAGGGAGTCGTAGAGGTTCACGCGCCGGCCCCCGGGGCGGGCGGCGGCGTCACCAGGCCGCTGGTCAGCTGCGCCACGGACGGCCGGTCCGCGTACCGCTCGGCCAGCGACTCCCGGGCGATCTTCTCCTGGAGCTTGAGGATGCCCTGGAGGAGGGCCTCGGGGCGCGGCGGGCAGCCGGGCACGTAGACGTCCACGGGGATGATCTGGTCGACGCCCTTGGTGACCGAGTACGAGTCCCAGTACGGGCCGCCGCAGTTCGAGCAGGCGCCGAAGGAGATCACGTACTTCGGTTCGGGCATCTGCTCGTACAGCCGCTTCACGGCCGGGGCCATCTTGTCCGTCACCGTGCCCGAGACGATCATCAGATCGGCCTGGCGGGGGCCGGGCGCGAAGGGGATGACACCCAGTCGGATGAAGTCGTGCCGCGCCATGGACGCGGCGATGAACTCGATGGCGCAGCAGGCGAGGCCGAAGTTGAAGACCCACAGGCTGTAGCGGCGGCCCCAGTTCAGGACCACCTTCATCGGCTCGGGGGCCAGGCGGGAGAGGACCCCCAGCCTCCTGGGTTCCGGGAGGGAAACGGGCTCCGGTGCCGCGGCGGCCGGTGTCACGTCCATTCGAGGACGCCCTTCTTGTACGCGTAGAGCAGGCCGACGGCCAGGAACCCCAGGAAGATGAACATCTCCACCAGGGTCGTGGCGCCGTAACCGGCGGCGGCGAACACCGTCGCCCACGGGAAGAGGAAGATCGAGTCGACGGCGAAGATGACGTAGAGGAAGGCGTAGACGTAGTAGCGGACCTGGGTGTGCGCCCAGCCCTCCCCCACGGGGTCCACTCCGCACTCGTACGTCAGCAGCTTCTCGGGGGTCGGGACCACGGGCCGCAGCAGGCGGCCGGCGCCGAAGGCCACGGCGACGAAGAGCACGCCGACGACGGCGAGCAGGCCGACGACCGAATAGCCGTGGAAGTAGTCCGCGGCGGTCACGGTCCCCGTCACGGCGCCGCTCGATACCGTTGGTTCGGGCACGTCCGTTCCTCGCTCCTCGGCCACTGTCGACGTTCTCGTTGATCTGGTACGGACGGGAGTCTAGGCCCTGGTCCGCACAGGGTGGGGTTACCCCCCGTTTACTCGCGCCTGGCCACCCCATGGCATTGGCGGGGTGGAATTGACAGGCTGACCGCATGACCGCGAACGATCAAGCTCCCGCTCTCCCGCCCGTCCGGCCCGCCTTCGACGCGGTCACCTGGAAGGAGATCGTCTACCTGCTGACCAACTTCCCGGTGGCGCTGATCGGGTTCGTCTACACGATCGTCATGCTCGCGACGGCGGGCGGGCTGGCCGTGACGGTGATCGGCCTGCCGGTGCTGGTGGGGGGCCTCTACCTGTCCCGCCAGCTCGGTGTGCTGGAACGTGCCCGGGCGCGGGGCCTGCTGGGTGTGCGGGTCGACGAGCCGAGCCCCTTGCCGGGGCCGCGCCGCTCCGGCGGGTTCTTCCCCTGGCTGTGGTCGGGGATCAAGGACCCGGTGGCGTGGCGGACCGTGCTGTTCGAGCTGGTCCGGCTGCCGTGGGGGGTGCTGACCTTCAGTATCGCCCTGGTGGGGCTGTTCCTGCTGTGGCCGGTGCTGCCGTACCTCGTCCGCCTGATGGCGAACCTGGACCGGGCGATGGTACGCGGTCTGCTGTCGCCGTCCGACGAGCTGGAGCGGCGGATCGCCGAGCTGGAGTCGGGGCGCGGGGTGGTCGTGGACACGGCCGCGGCCGACCTGCGGCGGATCGAGCGCGACCTGCACGACGGGGCGCAGGCGCGGCTGGTGGCGCTGGCGATGGGGCTGGGCCTGGCGAAGGAGAAGCTGCTGGAGGACCCCGAGGGCGCGGCGGCGATGGTCGACGAGGCGCACGGGGAGGTCAAGCTCGCGCTTCAGGAGCTGCGGGACCTGGCGCGGGGGATCCACCCGGCGGTGCTGACCGACCGGGGGCTGGACGCGGCGCTGTCCTCGGTGGCGGCGCGGTGCCTGGTGCCGGTGAAGGTGTCGGTGCGGCTGGAGGAGCGGCCGGCGGAGGCGATCGAGGGGATCGCGTACTTCGTGGTGTCGGAGCTGCTGCAGAACGTCAGCAAGCACGCGGCGGCGCGCGGTGCGGGGGTCGAGGTGTGGCGGGAGGGGGCGCGGCTGCTGATCCGCGTCGCGGATGACGGGCGGGGCGGGGCGCGGGTGTCCGGGGGGAGCGGGCTGGCGGGGCTCGCGGAGCGGGTGCGGGCCGTTGACGGGGGGTTCGTGGTGGAGTCCGCCCCCGGGGCGGGAACGGTGGTGGTGGCCGAGCTGCCGTGGCGCGGGCGCGCGGGGGGCTGACCGGGGGCCCTTTCGGGCGGGGCCGCCTGGGGGGCGGGGCCGCCTGGGGGCGGGGTCGGGGGGTGCCGCTGCGCGGAGCTGCTCCCCGCCCCGCCCTTTCTCCGTTTCTCGGGGCTCCGCCCCGAACCCCGCGCCTCAAACGCCGGCGGGGCTGGAAGGCCCTCGGGGCTCCGCCCCGAACCCCGCGCCTCAAACGCCGGCGGGGCTGGATTGGGCCGGGGCGGGGCTGGGTTCGGCCGGGGGTGGGTGGGGTTAACCCCCCGGTTCGGACGCCGACTCGCCGGATGGTTCGGGGGTGGGGGGTCGGCGGAGGGTGGAGGGGTTGTGGAACGGGACGAAGGGCGGGTCGGGAGTATGGGGAAGGGTCGGGACGTGTTGCTGGCGCCCGTGGCCGGGCGGACCTGGCGGGAGCTGCTGTTCCTGCTGGTCGGGCTGCCGCTGAGCACGGTGTACTTCGGGCTCGCGATCGCCGGGGTGTCCGCCGGGGCCGGGCTGCTCGTGACCTTCGTCGGGGTTCCGGTCCTGGCCGGGGTGCTCGCCATGTGCCGGGGGTTCGGGAGGGTGGAGCGGGCCCGGGTCCGGGGGCTGCTGCGCGTGCCGGTCCGGGATCCGGCGCCGGTGCGGGCGGCGAAGCGCGGGGTGCCGGCGGTGCTGGGGGCGCTCCTGAAGAGCGGCAGCGCCTGGCGGCACGTGCTGTACTCGGTGATCCACTTCCCCTGGGCGGTGTTCTCCTCCTGCGTCGCGCTCGTGCTGTGGAGCTGGGGGTGGAGCATGCTGCTGTACCCGCTCTGGTTCTGGGTCTTCCCGGCCTTCACCCACCAGCCCGGGCTCCAGCTGTTCCAGAACGGCGACTACACCTTCTACCTGGACTCGCCCCCGGCCATCGCCGGGGCGTGTGCGGCGGGGCTGGCGGTCACCCTCGTCACCCCCTGGGTCGTCCGGGGTCTGGTGACCGTCGACCGGGTGCTGGTCACCGGGCTGCTCGGCCGCTCCCGGCTCGACGACCGGGTCAGTGAGCTGGAGTCCGGCCGGGGGGTGGTCGTCGACACCGCCGCGGCCGACCTGCGGCGCATCGAGCGGGAGCTGCACGACGGGGCCCAGGCGCGGCTGGCCGCCCTGTCCATGGATCTGGGGCTGGCGAAGGAGAAGCTGGCCGAGGACCCCCGGGCCGCCGCGCGCCTGGTGGACGAGGCCCACGGGGAGGTGAAGATCGCCCTCCAGGAGCTGCGCGACCTGGCGCGCGGGATCCATCCGGCCGTGCTGACCGACCGGGGGCTGGACGCGGCGCTGTCGTCGGTGGCCTCGCGGTGTGCGGTCCCGGTACGGGTGGAGGTGGACCTGCCGTCCCGTCCCGCGCCGGCGATCGAGGGGATCGCGTACTTCACGGTGTCCGAGCTGCTGCGGGACGTCGCCGGGCACGTGGGGGCGCGGAGCGCCGCCGTGGACGTGTGGAGGTCCGGGCGGCGGCTGATGATCCGGGTCTCGGACGACGGCCACGGCGGGTCCGCCCCCGCCGGGCGGGGCGCGGTTCCGGCCGGGCTCGCGGAGCGGCTGGACGCGGTGGACGGCGTCCTGGTCGTGGACGCGGCGGAGGGCCGCGGCACGATGGTGACGGCCGAGCTGCCCTGGCGGGACTAGGCCGCCGCCGAGGTTCACGCCGGGATCTACGCCGGGGTTCGTGCCGGGGTTCACGCCCGCCCGTTCTCGGTCCCGGCCCGGGGTTCCCGCCCGTTCTTGGTCCGGCCGGACCGGAATCGGAGGTTCGGCTGGGATGCTTGCATGCCGAGTGGGTATGCGAACGGGCGGGAGCTTCACAACGTGGACAACAGGGTGCGGGTCGTCATCGCCGAGGATTCAGTGCTGCTCCGTGAGGGCCTGACGCGGCTGCTGACCGACCGCGGGCACGAGGTCGTGGCCGGGGTCGGGGACGCGGAGGCCCTGGTCAAGACGGTGGCCGACCTGGCTGCCGAGGGGGCGCTGCCGGACGTGGTGGTGGCCGACGTGCGGATGCCGCCGACGCACACCGACGAGGGCGTGCGGGCCGCCGTGCGGCTGCGGCGCGACTACCCGGGGATCGGGGTGCTCGTGCTGTCCCAGTACGTGGAGGAGCAGTACGCCACCGAACTGCTGGCCGGTTCCAGCACCGGGGTGGGGTACCTGCTCAAGGACCGCGTGGCCGACGTGCGCGAGTTCCTCGACGCCGTCGTGCGGGTGGCCCGGGGCGGTACGGCCCTGGATCCCGAGGTCGTGGCGCAGCTGCTGGGCCGCAGCCGCAAGCAGGACGTGCTGGCCGGGCTGACCCCGCGCGAGCGCGAGGTCCTCGGACTCATGGCGGAGGGACGCACGAATTCCGCTGTGGCCAAGCAGCTCGTGGTGAGTGACGGGGCCGTGGAGAAGCACGTCAGCAATATCTTCATGAAGCTGGGCCTGTCTCCGAGTGACGGGGATCACCGGCGCGTACTCGCGGTTCTCACCTACCTGAGGTCATGATCTGCTGACACTCTGTCAACGGAGCAATCGAGCCACGCGACGGCGAAGCCGCCGCACGACGGCCGGGTGGTTTGGAATATTTCGAGTAGAGCACGTCGTCTGTCGGACAGATCGTCCCGTGTGGGGCGGTCCAGAATGCGGGCGACCCAGGGACGGATGACGTCGCGGACGTAGGGTTGGCCTTGGGAGCGAACGCCCATGCCTCGAAGGAGGTCCAGTTCAGTGACCAGCCAGGTCAGTAGCCCGGCCGAGCAGGCCGACGGGGCCGGCGGGGCCATCGGTGAGCAGCGCAGCGCGCCTCGGACCGATGGAGCCGGCAAGGAGATCCGCCGCGTCGACCGGGTGATCATCCGCTTCGCGGGTGACTCGGGTGACGGTATGCAGCTGACGGGTGACCGGTTCACCTCGGAGACGGCGTCCTTCGGGAACGACCTGTCCACGCTGCCGAACTTCCCGGCCGAGATCCGTGCCCCTGCCGGAACCCTGCCCGGGGTGTCCTCGTTCCAGCTGCACTTCGCGGACCACGACATCCTGACCCCGGGCGACGCGCCGAACGTGCTGGTCGCGATGAACCCGGCCGCGCTGAAGGCCAACATCGCGGACGTCCCGCGCGGCGCAGAGATCATCATCAACACCGATGAGTTCACCAAGCGCCCGATGGCCAAGGTCGGCTACGACACCTCGCCCCTGGAGGACGGCTCCCTCGACGCCTACAGCATCCACCGGGTGCCGCTGACCACCCTGACGGTGGAGGCGCTGAAGGACTTCGGGCTGACCCGCAAGGAGGCCGAGCGCAGCAAGAACATGTTCGCGCTGGGCCTGCTGTCCTGGATGTACCACCGGCCGACCGAGGGCACGGAGAACTTCCTGCGGCAGAAATTCGCCAAGAAGCCGGACATCGCCGAGGCGAACATCGTCGCCTTCCGGGCCGGCTGGAACTTCGGCGAGACCACCGAGGACTTCGCGGTCTCCTACGAGGTCGCGCCCGCCACGAAGGCCTTCCCGACCGGCACCTACCGCAACATCTCCGGGAACCTGGCCCTCTCCTACGGGCTGATCGCGGCGGCCCGGCAGGCGGACCTGCCGCTCTACCTGGGCTCGTACCCGATCACCCCGGCCTCGGACATCCTGCACGAGCTGTCCAAGCACAAGAACTTCGGCGTGCGCACCTTCCAGGCCGAGGACGAGATCGCCGGCATCGGCGCGGCCCTGGGGGCCGCCTTCGGCGGGGCCCTGGGCGTGACGACCACCTCCGGCCCCGGCGTGGCCCTGAAGTCCGAGACCATCGGCCTGGCCGTCTCCCTGGAGCTCCCGCTCCTGATCGTGGACATCCAGCGCGGCGGCCCCTCGACCGGTCTGCCGACCAAGACCGAGCAGGCCGACCTCCTCCAGGCCATGTACGGCCGCAACGGCGAGGCCCCGGTCCCGATCGTCGCCCCGCGCACCCCGGCGGACTGCTTCGACGCCGCGCTCGACGCGGCCCGGATCGCCCTGACCTACCGCACGCCGGTCTTCCTGCTCTCCGACGGCTACCTCGCCAACGGCTCGGAGCCCTGGCGGATCCCGGACGTGGCCGACCTCCCGGACCTGAGCGTCCAGTTCGCCACGGGCCCCAACCACGAGCTCGCGGACGGCACCGAGGTCTTCTGGCCGTACAAGCGGGACCCGCAGACCCTGGCCCGCCCCTGGGCGGTCCCGGGCACGCCCGGCCTGGAGCACCGGATCGGCGGCATCGAGAAGCAGGACGGCACGGGCAACATCTCCTACGACCCGGCCAACCACGACTTCATGGTCCGCACCCGCCAGGCCAAGATCGACGGCATCACCGTCCCCGACCTGGAGGTCGACGACCCGGACGGCGCCCGCACCCTCGTCCTCGGCTGGGGCTCCACCTACGGCCCCATCACCGCCGCCGTCCGCCGGCTGCGCCTCGCGGGGATCCCCGTCGCGCAGGCCCACCTGCGCCACCTCAACCCCTTCCCGGGGAATCTCGGGGAGGTCCTGAAGCGTTACGACAAGGTAGTGGTGCCCGAGATGAACCTCGGACAGCTGGCCGGCCTGATCCGGGCGAAGTACCTGGTCGACGCCCAGTCGTACAACCAGGTCAACGGAATGCCCTTCAAGGCGGAGCAGCTCGCGACGGTTCTCAAGGAGGCCATCAATGACTGAGGTGACCGACGCCCCGACCCTGCTCTCGCTGGTGCCCAAGGCCGAGGCGAAGCAGTCGATGAAGGACTTCAAGTCGGACCAGGAGGTCCGCTGGTGTCCGGGCTGCGGTGACTACGCCGTCCTCGCCGCCGTCCAGGGCTTCATGCCCGAGCTCGGCCTCGCCCGCGAGAACATCGTCTTCGTCTCCGGCATCGGCTGCTCCTCGCGCTTCCCGTACTACATGAACACCTACGGGATGCACTCCATCCACGGCCGCGCCCCCGCCATCGCCACCGGCCTCGCCACCTCCCGCCGCGACCTCTCCGTCTGGGTGGTCACCGGCGACGGCGACGCCCTCTCCATCGGCGGCAACCACCTCATCCACGCGCTGCGGCGCAATGTGAACCTCAAGATCCTGCTGTTCAACAACCGGATCTACGGGCTCACCAAGGGCCAGTACTCACCGACCTCCGAGGTCGGCAAGATCACCAAGTCGACGCCCATGGGCTCCCTCGACGCCCCCTTCAACCCGGTGTCGCTGGCGCTCGGTGCCGAGGCCTCCTTCGTGGCCCGGACCGTCGACTCCGACCGCAAGCACCTCACCGAGGTCCTGCGCCAGGCCGCCGACCACCCCGGCACCGCCCTCGTCGAGATCTACCAGAACTGCAACATCTTCAACGACGGCGCCTTCGAGGTCCTCAAGGACAAGGACCAGGCCGAGGAGGCCGTGATCCGCCTGGAGCACGGGCAGCAGATCCGCTTCGGGGCCGGCCTGGCCAAGGGCGTGATCCGCAACGAGCGGACCGGGGACCTGGAGGTGGTCGCCGTCACCGCGGAGAACGAGTCGCGGATCCTCGTCCACGACGCCCACGCCGCCACCCCGACCACCGCCTTCGCCCTGTCGCGCCTCGCCGACCCCGACACCCTGCACCGGACGCCGATCGGCGTCTTCCGCAGCATCGAGCGGCCCGTCTACGACACCCTCATGGCCGAGCAGCTGGAGACGGCCGTCGACCAGCGCGGCAAGGGGGACCTGGCGACGCTGCTGACCGGAAACGACACCTGGACCGTGGTCGGCTGAGAGCCGGCGCGGCCCCACGACGGCATACGAGCCCGGATCCCGTTCCAGGGGGTCCGGGCTCCGTCATGTCCGGCCCCCCTTCACTCACCCCTTCCCCCTAACGCTTTCTAAAAGTTAGCGCTTTCTGTACGATAGTGCTGCACCCCGCACCCACCACAGGAGCGCATCATGAGCATCGTCGTCACCGGAGCCACCGGGTCCCTCGGCCGCCTCGTCGTCGAGGAGCTGCTGACCCGGGTCCCCGCCACCGAGCTGGCCGTCCTCGTACGCAGCGAGGAGAAGGCCGCCGACCTGGCCGCGCGCGGCATCGAGGTACGGGTCGGCGACTACGACGACCCCGCGAGCCTGGCCGGCGCCTTCCGGGCCGGCGACCGGGTCCTGCTGATCTCCGGCAACGAGCTCGGGCGCCGCGTCCCGCAGCACACCGCCGTGATCGAGGCGGCCGTGGCGGCCGGGGTGGCCCAGCTCGCCTACACCGGCATCCTGGGCGGCCCCGAGGCGGACTTCGAGCTGGCCGCCGAGCACAACACCACCGAGCGGGCCATCCTCGACTCCGGCCTCCCCTACACCTTCCTGCGCAACGGCTGGTACCACGAGAACTACACCGCCCAGCTCCCCGGCGTCCTGGAGCACGGCGCGGTGATCGGCAGCGCGGGCGACGGCCGGATCGCCTCGGCGGCGCGGGCCGACTACGCGGCGGCCGCGGCGGCGGTGCTGACCGGCGAGGGCCACCTGAACCGGGTGTACGAGCTCTCCGGGGACACCGCCTGGAGCCTGTCCGAGTACGCCGCCGAGGTGGCGCGGCAGTCCGGGCGCGAGGTCGCGTACTCCGAGCTGCCGGGCGAGGCCCACCTGGACGTGCTGACCGGCGCCGGGGTGCCCGAGGGCTTCGCGGCGGTCATCGTCGACGTGGACGCGGCGATCTCGCGCGGCCGGCTGGCCGGGACCAGCGGCGACCTGGCGCGACTGATCGGACGCCCGACCACCCCGGTCGCCGAGGCCATCACCGCCGCCCTCGCCTGAGGCCAGGGCGGCTGCCGGGCGACACCGGCACGACACCGGGACGGCTGCGGGCCGACCCGGCACGGCTCCGCAATGTCATGAGTATCTCCACGCGACGGGCATGACAGCAGCCTCGTGCGGCGATACCGTCGTGAGGTTGTGAAACCGGCCGGAAGTCGCACTGGAGGTCCCGTGAAGGCGGAGAACGAGCAGCGCACGGGTCTGCTCTACGGATTCGGCGCGTACGGGATGTGGGGGCTGGTCCCCCTGTTCTGGCCCCTGCTCATGCCGTCCGGGGCGGTCGAGATCCTGGCCCACCGCATGGTGTGGTCGCTGGCCGTGGTCGCGGTGGCGCTCCTCGCGCTGCGGCGCTGGAGCTGGATGGCCGAGCTGGTGCGACAGCCCCGCAAGCTGGGGCTGACCGCGCTGGCCGCGACCGTGATCAGCCTGAACTGGGGCCTGTACATCTGGTCGGTCAACAACGGCCACGTGGTGGAGGCCAGCCTCGGCTACTTCATCAACCCCCTCGTCACCATCGCGCTCGGTGTGCTGGTGCTCGGCGAGCGGCTGCGCCGGGCCCAGTGGGCGGCCGTCGGGGTGTGCGTCGCCGCCGTCGTGGTGCTGGCCGTGGGCTACGGGCGGCCGCCGTGGATCTCACTGGCGCTGGCCTGCTCCTTCGCCACGTACGGGCTGATCAAGAAGAAGCTCGACATGGGCGGCCTGGAGTCGCTGACCGCCGAGACGGCCCTGCTGTTCCCGCCCGCCCTCGGCTACCTGCTGTGGCTGGGGGTGGAGGGCCGCTCCACGTTCACCTCACAGGGGCTCGGGCACTCCGCGCTGCTGGCCTCGACGGGGCTGGTCACCGCGATCCCGCTGATCTGCTTCGGCGCCGCCGCGATACGGGTGCCGCTGTCCACGCTGGGGCTGCTCCAGTACCTGGCGCCGGTGTTCCAGTTCGCCCTCGGCGTCCTCTACTTCCACGAGGCCATGCCGCCCGAGCGCTGGGCCGGCTTCGGCCTGGTCTGGGTCGCGCTCCTCGTGCTGACCTGGGACGCGCTGCGGACCTCCCGCCGGTCCCGGGCCCGGCTGGCCGGCGCCGGGGCCCGGGCGGCCGCCGCCGCGGACGCCGCTTCCGCACCGGCACCGAGCCGCGAGCCCGCGTAACCGCCGCGCGGCCCGGGACCCGGCTCCCCCTTCACCCCACGCGCCCCCGTACGGAACGTCCGTACGGGGGCTCGTCCGTATTCCGAACGACCCTGACCGGATTGCACTCTTGACGGTCAGTCACACTCTCGCTGAACATCAGGCTCGCACTGACGCACTCACGCTCACCTGCACGATTCCCACACGTTCCGTCCCATCCCCGACGGTTCATCCCCCACGGAATCCCGGAGCCCCCACATGAGCCTGTCCGTCTCCCGGCGCCTGACCGCCGTGACCGCGATAGCGGTCGCCGGGCTGTTCGCCTCCACCGCCCCCGCCGCGCTCGCCGCGCCCCCGGGGGCCGCGGCCGCCGCGCCCGCCGCCGTCGCCGCCGCGCCGACGCCGCCCGACATCCCGCTGGCCAACGTCAAGGCGCACCTGTCGCAGTTCCAGTCGATCGCCACCGCCAACGGCGGCAACCGCGCCCACGGCCGGGCCGGCTACAAGGCCTCGATCGACTACGTGAAGGGCAAGCTGGACGCGGCCGGCTTCACCACCACCCTCCAGACCTTCACCTCCAGCGGCGCCACCGGCTACAACCTGATCGCCGACTGGCCGGGCGGCGACCCGAACTCGGTCCTGATGTCCGGCTCCCACCTGGACTCGGTGACGGCGGGCCCCGGCATCAACGACAACGGCTCCGGCTCGGCGGCCGTGCTGGAGACGGCGCTGGCCGTCTCGCGCGCGCAGCTCCAGCCCACCAAGCACCTGCGCTTCGGCTGGTGGGGCGCGGAGGAGCTGGGCCTGGTCGGCTCGCAGTACTACGTGAACAGCCTGCCGGCGGCGGAGAAGTCGAAGATCTCCGGCTACCTGAACTTCGACATGATCGGCTCCCCGAACCCGGGCTACTTCGTCTACGACGACGACCCGACCATCGAGCAGACCTTCAAGACGTACTTCGCGGGCCTGAACATACCCACGGAGATAGAGACCGAGGGCGACGGCCGCTCCGACCACGCGCCGTTCAAGAACGCGGGCGTCCCGGTCGGCGGCCTGTTCTCCGGCGCCGACTACACCAAGACGGCGGCGCAGGCCCAGAAGTGGGGCGGTACCTCCGGCAAGGCGTTCGACGCCTGCTACCACGCCTCCTGCGACACCGCGGCGAACATCAACGACACCGCCCTGGACCGCAATTCCGACGCCATCGCCTACGCGGTCTGGACCCTCGGCGCGGCCGTCCCGGTCCCGCCGGGGCCGTCGTTCGAGAACACCGCCGACGTGAACATCCCGGACTCCCCCGGCGCCGCGGTGACCTCGCCGATCACGGTCTCCGGCGTGAGCGGCAACGCCCCGGCCACCACCAAGGTCGACGTGAACATCGTCCACACCTACCGCGGTGACCTGGTGATCGACCTGATCGCCCCGGACGGCACGGCGTACCGGCTGAAGAACTCCAGCTCGGACTCCGGCGCCAACGTGGTCGCGAGCTACACGGTGAACGCGTCCAGCGAGGTGGCCAACGGGGTGTGGAAGCTCCAGGTCAAGGACGTGGCGGCGCAGGACACCGGCTACATCAACAGCTGGAAGATCACTTTCTGAGTCACCTTCCGACCGGTTCCTCGATGAGGGCACGGAGCTGGTGCGCGACCGCGGACACGTCCGCGCGGCCCAGCTTCGCGTCCTCCACGAGGTCGCCGAGCTCCTCGGGCGAGGGCAGCTGCCGCGCACCGGCCACCCGCAGGTACGAGCGGGTCGCGGCGGCCGCGTAGAACTCGTTCATCGGGGATTCCAGCGCCGGGCAGACGGCGAGGGTGTGCAGGAACGCGGCGGCCCGCCACGCGGTGTCCGGGGCGGGCTGCTCGGGCACCAGCACCAGGTCGTTCTGGTGGCGGGCGACGGCGGCGGCCACCCCGGAGGGGTCCCATACGGCGGGATCCGACGGCAGATGGTGGGCCAGCGCGGTCCAGGCCCACTCCATGGTGATCTTCAATTGCCGAACCGCTCCTGGAAGTAGCCCCAGTGGTCCGCGAACTCCTCTATCCCGGACAGGAAGTTCTTCCGGTCCTCGTCGAGTTCGCGCTCGGTGACCTCGGTGATCAGCGCGGTGACCGTCGTCCCCAACGCCGCCGCTCGCGCCTTGAGGCGGTCGTGGAACTCTTCGTCCAGGCGGATGGTGACGTGTCTCGACATGCCCCTCACGGTACAGCGGCCGCGCTGTACGCAGGAGGGGAACGGCACGAGGGTGGCCCGGGACACACGTCCCGGGCCACCCTCGTCATCGCCGCGGCCGCTCACCGGCCGCCGCCGGCTACTTGGCGGAGTCGGCCGTCTTCACCAGCTGGTCCTTGGTGACGGCGCCGACGTAGACCTTGCCGTCGTCCGTGATCAGCGCGTTGACCAGGCGGGTCGACAGGATCCGGCCCTCGCCGAACTTCCCGTGGACCTTGTCCCCGAGGGAGTTCAGGAACTGCTTTGCCTCCTTCGGGGTGTTCTTGTCGTTCTCGACGTCCCCCAGACTCTTGCCCGCGCCGGAGTCGATCCGCGCGACCGTCGACCAGCCCTCACCGAGGACCTTCACGTCTCCCTTGCCGTGCTCCCCGCCGGCCAGCCCGCCGAAGCCGGGCAGGGACTCCAGCGCCTTGAACCGCTCGTCGTCCTTGCCGCCCTTGCCGCCCTTGCCAGCCGGCCCCTCGTGCGAACCCTCGGTGACCTTGGCCCCCTTGGGCGGGGTGAAGGTGAAGGAGTCGGCGGCCGGCTTGCCGAAGTCGATCTGGGTGAAGCCCGCGTCGACGATCGGCTTGCCGCCCTGGCTGGACAGCAGCTGGACCCGCAGCGGCACGCCGTTCTTGGCGTCGACCGCGATCTGGACGGACCCGACGGTGGAGCCGGCCTGCTTGGGCTTCAGCACCAGCTGGTAGGCGTCGCGGCCGGCGATCTGCGCCGTGTCACCGACGCTGACGTCGGTGGTCGGACCGGCGTTCTTCAGGATCTCCTGGGCGACCTGCTGCGGGGAGGCCGCGAGCCGGTCGGCCGTCTTGTGGTCCTGGCCGGCGGCGCGGCCGGACTTGTCGTGGAAGGCCTCGTGGGACTTGCTGTCGTAGCCCCAGACGTCGTTGCCGTTGTGGACGAGGGTGTACTCGTCCTTGCCGTCCAGGACCGTGAGCTTCTGGCGGTCCGGGCCGTCGGCCGCGACGCGCAGGGTGTGCGTGCCGTTCGCCAGCTGCGCGATCTTGTCCTCGGGGTTGGCGGAGCCGCCCGTCACCCCGGCGCCGCCCAGCAGCCCGGTGGCCAGGCTCGGCAGGCCCAGGTCCGCGGTGATCCTGGCGCTGCCGGAGAGCTGCTGTACGTCGGAGGCCGCGACCTTCTCGATCAGCTGCTGCGCCGTCACCTTGGGCAGGTCCGGGCCGCCGGCGTTGGCGAAGGCCGGGACCATCGCGACGGTCGCCGCCGCGACCCCCGCCACCGCGACCGGTACGGCGTAGCGCGCGGCCTTGCGCGAGGTCTTCGTGTTCGCTGCCATCTCAGAGCCCTGCCCTCTTGTCCAGGGCGGCGACCGTTGTCGCCGCACTCACCCGATCCGGTGGGGTTTCGATGGATCCATCTGACCAAAACGGCGGGCGGAGGGCGTCAGTCCCCGGGATCAACTCCGCGTACGACCGTGGGATGACACGGGAAGGGCCCCCCTCCCCCCGACCCGTAGGGGTCGCGGGGGCAGAGGGGCCCGTTCCGTGAGTACTGCCGCGCGGGCTCAGCCGGCGCGGTGGACCACCGCGTCGCACAGCTCCTCCAGGGCCGACTTCGCGAAGCAGTCCGGCAGCGGGGCGAGCATGGCGCGCGCGTCCTGCGCGTACTGGACGGTGTCGCGGCGGGCCTGCTCCAGCGCGGGGTGCACCCGCAGCCGGGAGAGCACCTCGGCGTGCCGGGCGTCGTCCGTCAGGTCCCCGTCCAGCAGGCGGACGAGCTCCAGGTCCTCCTCGCGCCCCTCGCGCTCGGCGGCCTCCCGCAGCCGCAGCACGGGCAGCGTCGGGATGCCCTCGCGCAGGTCGGTGCCCGGGGTCTTGCCCGACTCGTGCGAGTCCGAGGCGATGTCGAGGACGTCGTCGGCCAGCTGGAAGGCGGTGCCGAGGCGCTCGCCGTACTGGGTCAGGATGTCGACCACCGACTCGTCGGCCCCGGACATCAGCGCGCCGAAGCGGCCCGAGACGGCGATCAGCGAGCCGGTCTTGCCGGCGATGACGTCCAGGTAGTGCGCGACGGGGTCACGGCCGTCGCGCGGACCGGCCGTCTCCAGGATCTGGCCCGTCACCAGCCGCTCGAAGGCCTCCGCCTGGATGCGTACGGCTTCCGGCCCGAGGTCCGCGAGGATGTGCGACGCACGGGCGAACAGGAAGTCACCCGTCAGGACCGCCACCGAGTTGCCCCAGCGGGCGTTCGCGCTCTCCACCCCGCGGCGGACGTCCGCCTCGTCCATGACGTCGTCGTGGTAGAGCGTGGCCAGGTGCGTGAGCTCCACGACCACGGCGGAGGGCACGATCCCGGGCGCGTAGGGGTCACCGAACTGCGCCGCGAGCATCACCAGCAGCGGCCGGAACCGCTTGCCCCCGGCGCGCACCAGATGCTGCGCGGCCTCGGTGATGAAGGGGACTTCGCTCTTGGTGGCCTCCAGCAGACCCGCTTCGACAGCGGCCAGTCCGGCCTGGACATCGGCCTCAAGAGCCTGGTCCCGCACGCTCAGTCCGAACGGCCCGACGACGGTCACGAGGGGTACTCCTGTCTGCTGACGATCCGATGACGATCACATGGATTGTCAATGTGTCGCTGCCATCACTCAAGCCAGCGTATCGGGTCTGTTTTCGATCACGCAGAGCACCTGCCCGGCAGTGGCCGGGCGGTCCTCCCGGAGACAGGCGCGCACCGCCCGATGCACACCGGTATGTTCAGTGAGAGCCGAAACAACCGGAGAATCTGTTTTGTCCAGAATGACGACCGACATAGACGAGCCGAGGGAACCGGAGGCCACCCCGCCCCCGCCCTCGCCCCCCGGCGACGACCGCGGCTTCCTGGGCCACCCCGGGGGCCTGGCCACGCTCTCCGGGCTGGAGGTCTGGGAGCGCTTCTCCTTCCTGGGCATGCAGGCCATCCTCGTCCTCTACTTCGCGGACGCGGTGGCCCACGGCGGCCTGGGCATGGACCCGGGCACCGCCGCCTCCGTCTCCGCCGCCTACGGGACCATGGTCTACCTCGTCTCCGTGGCCGGCGGCTGGCTCGCCGACCGGATCCTCGGCTCCTACCGCGCCGTGCTGTGGGGCGGCGTCCTCATCGCCTGCGGCCACTACGCCATGGCCGTGCCGACCGCCGCCATGACCTGGACCGGCCTCGGCCTGATCAGCGCCGGCACCGGCCTGCTCAAGCCCAACGTGGCCAGCATGGTCGGCCGGCTGTACCGGACGGAGGACGACCGGCGCGACGCCGGCTTCGCCCTCTACTACATGGCCATCAACACCGGCGCCTTCGCCGGCCCCCTGATCACCGGCTGGCTCGGCGAGCACCAGGGCTGGCACTGGGGCTTCTCCGCCGCCGCCGTCGGCATGACCGCCGGGCTCGCCCAGTACGTCCTCGGCCGCCGCCGGCTGCCCGGACGCGGCCGCTCCGCCCCGTACGCCCTGGCCCCCGACGCGCAGCGGACGGCCGTTCGGCGGATCATCGCCGGAGGTCTCGCGCTCGCCGCGCTCGCCACCCTTCTGGCGGCCATCGGCTGGTTGACGATGGGCCGGTTCGTGGACCTGCTCACCCTCGTCTCGGTGATCGCCCCGGTGGTCTACTTCACCGTCATGTTCCGCAGCCCGCGCGTGACGGCCGCCGAGCGCGGGCGGCTGCGCCCGTACGCCGTGCTCTTCCTGGCCTCGGTCGCCTTCAACTTCATCCTCTTCCAGGCCTACTCGACGATGATGCTGCTGGCCTCCACGAACGCCCGCACCGAGATCCTCGGCTTCCACTTCCCCGCCGGCTGGTACGCCTCGGCGCTCGGCGCCTTCGAGGTGGCCCTGGCGCCGGTCGTCGCCGGGCTGTGGCTGCGCATGGGCCGCCGCCAGCCGCACGCCTCCAACAAGATCGCCATCGGGGTGGTCCTGGGCGGCCTCTCCTTCCTCCTCATGGTCCTCCCCACGGCCGGGCACGGCGCGGACGACGGCTTCAAGATGGCCGCGTGGTGGATCGTCGGCTCGTACCTGCTGCTCGGACTGGGTGACGTCCTGCTGGAGACCTCCGGGATGTCGGCCACCACGAAGCTCGCGCCCTCGGCGTACGCCGGCCAGACGATGGCCCTGTGGTTCCTCTCACTGGCCCTCGCCAACGGCATCCAGGCCCAGGTGGTCAAGGTCTACGGCCACGTGTCCACCCCCGTCTACTTCGGCGTGAACGGAGCTATCGCGGTCGCGGCGGGCCTGGCCGTGATCGCGGCGGCGCCCTGGCTGCGGCGCACGATGCAGCCCGTCCACTAGGCGTCCACCGAGGGAGCGTGACCGAACCCCCATGATCATCCGCACCGAGTTCCCCTACGCGACCGTCCACGAGGATGTCCGGATCCCGATGCCCGACGGGGTGGAGCTGTACGCCCGGATCTGGCGCCCGGTCACCGACGAGCCCGTCCCGGCCCTGCTGGAGTACCTCCCCTACCGGCTGACCGACTGGACCTCCCCCCGCGACCGGCAGCGCCACCCCTGGTACGCCGGACACGGCTACGCCTCCGTACGGGTGGACGTGCGCGGCCACGGCTGCAGCGGGGGCCGCCCCGGCGACGAGTACGACGCGCGCGAGCTGGCCGACGGGGTCGCGGTGGTGGAGTGGCTGGCGGCCAGGCCCTGGTGCACGGGGGCGGTCGGCATGTTCGGCATCTCCTGGGGCGGCTTCAACAGCCTCCAGATCGCCGCCCTCGCACCGCGGGCCCTCAAGGCGGTGGTCACCGTCTGCTCCACCGACGACCGCTTCGACAACGACGTGCACTACATGGGCGGCTCGGTCCTCGCCGTCGACATGCACGCCTGGTCGGCCACCATGCTCGCCTTCGCCGCCCGCCCGCCGGATCCGCTGTACGCCGGCGACGGCTGGCGGGACCTGTGGCTGGACCGGCTGGAGGGCCTGGAACCGCTGATCCACACCTGGCTCGCGCACCAGACCCGCGACGACTACTGGCGCCACGGCAGCGTCTGCGAGGACTACGGGGCCATCGGCGCGGCCGTCCTCGCGGTGGGCGGCTGGCACGACCCCTACCGGGACACGGTGCTGCGCCTGGTCTCCGCCCTGCCCCACGGCCGGGTCCGGGGCCTGATCGGGCCGTGGTCGCACCAGTACCCGGACCGGGGCCTGCCGCCCGGCCCGGCGATCGGCTTCCTCCAGGAGACCCTGCGCTGGTGGGACCACTGGCTGAAGGGGGTGGACAACGGCGTCATGGACGAGCCGCTGCTGCGCGCCTGGATCAGCGACTCCCACCCCCCGGCGACCACGTACGCGCGGCTGCCGGGCCACTGGGCCGCCGAGAGGAGCTGGCCGTCCCCCTCGGTCGTCCCCGTCTCGTACGGCCTCCAGGGCGCGCCGGTGACGGTGGCCTCGCCGCAGCACACCGGGATGGACGCCGGGCGCTTCTTCCCCTTCGGCAACGACGCCGACCTGCCGCCGGACCAGCGGGAGGAGGACGCGAAGTCGGCCTGCTTCGAGTTCCCCGTCCCCGCCGAGCCGGTGGAGATCCTGGGCCGCCCGTCGGTCACCCTGCGGCTGCGGATGGACGTCCCGTACGGCCAGGTCGTGGCCCGGCTGTGCGACGTGGCCCCGGACGGGGCCTCCACGCTGGTGACCCGGGGCGCGCTGAACCTCTCCGCCCGGCGGGGGCGGGAGCGGGCGGTGCCGTGGCCCTCAGGCGCCTGGGAGGACGTCACCTTCGACCTGAACGGCATCGGCCACCGCTTCCCGCCCGGCCACCGGATCCGCCTCTCGCTCTCCTCCGCGTACTGGCCGTGGATCTGGCCGCGCGCCGGCTCGGAGGCCGGCTGGACCGTCGACCCGGCGGGCAGCACCCTGGAACTCCCCGTCCGCGCGGCCTCCCCCGCCCCCGAGGGCATCGTCTTCGAAGCCCCGGAGCAGGCGGAACCGCTGGGCGTCTCCTACCCCGCCACCCTGGACGACCCCCGCCCGGAACGCCTGGTCGTACGCGACGTGGCGCGCGGCACCTGGCGCCTGGAGGTCGACCCCCGCTACGGGGGCACGCGGATCTACCCGGACGGGCTGGAGTACGAGGAGGAGGCGGCCGACGTGTACGAGATCCAGCAGTCGGACCCCCTCTCCGCCCGCACCCGCTCCGACTGGCACGTCCGCCTCCACCGCCCGGACCTGGGCTGGGACGTCCGGATCGAGACCCGCTCCGAGATCCAGTGCGACGAGGGCGGCTTCACCACGTCGAACGAGGTCGTCTGCCGCGAGGGAGAGGAGACCCTCTACCACCGCACGTGGCAGCGCAGGCTGCCGCGGGCGGCGGGGTGAGACCCGGGGGCCGGCCCTTCCCGGGCGGGGCTCACCCGTACAGCCGCTCCAGCACCACCGCGATGCCGTCCGCCTCGTTCGACAGGGTCACCTCGTCCGCCACGGCCACCAGTTCGCGGTGGGAGTTCGCCATCGCCACCCCGTACCCCGCCCAGGCGAACATCGGGACGTCGTTCGGCATGTCGCCGAAGGCGATCGTCGACGACGGGGCCACCCCCAGCACTTCCGCCGCCCGGGCCAGGCCGCTCGCCTTGTCGATGCCCGGCGGCTGGAGTTCGACCGTGTGCTCGCCCGCCATGGTGACGTTCACCAGGTCGCCGACCACCGCGCGCGCCACCCGTGTCAGTTCGTCGTCGTCCAGCCTCGGGTGCTGGAGCAGGACCTTGGTGATCGGGGCCGACCACAGGTCCCCCCGCTTCGGCACCCGGACCGTCGGCAGGTGCGGGTGCCACATCCGGTAGCCGGGCCCTATCAGCATCTCCGCGTCCAGGCCCTCCTGGTTGACGGCCGTATACACCTCGCCGATCTCCGCCTCGATCTTGCCGAGGGCCACCTCGGCCAGCCCCCGGTCCATGGAGACGGAGTGCAGCAGTAGTCCGCGCGCCGCGTCGTACACCTGCGCGCCCTGCCCGCACACCGCGAGCCCCGTATACCCAAGGTCATCCAGGACGTGCCGGATCTGGGGGACCGGGCGGCCGGTGACGACGATGTGGCGGGCGCCGGCCGCGCGCGCCGTCGCGAGCGCCGTGCACGAGCGGGCGGAGACGGTGTCACCGGCGCGCAGCAGAGTCCCGTCCAGGTCGGTGGCGATCAAGGCATAGGGGAGGGCGGAAGTCACGGCGCCAAGGATACGGACCCCCTTGGACAAGTCCTACAAATAGCGCCCGAATCCGGCCTCCCACAGACCCCATGCGCCACGTAACGTGTCAGCCAGCCCCCGGGACACCCCCGGACCGCGTCGAAAGCGAGGCAGTACCCCATGCCCCAGCAGAGCCCCCTCGATGTCCCCGAGGGCGACCCGTTCGGGCCGCACAACCTCCCCTACGGCGTCTTCTCCACCCCCGGTGAGCCGGAGCGCCGCCGGGTCGGCGTGCGGATCGGCGGGTACGTGCTCGACGCGGGGGCCGTGGCCGTCGCGCTCGGGTCCCCGTACGCCGGGCTGCTCGCCCAGGGTTCGCTCAACCCGCTGCTGGCCGCCGGCCGCACCGCCTGGCGCGACGTGCGCCGCGCGCTGACCGCCTGGGTCACCGACCCGGGCCACCGCGCGACGGTCGAACCGCACCTGCTGCCGCTGGACGGGGTCGAGCTGCACCTGCCGTACGAGGTCGCCGACTACGTCGACTTCTACGCGAGCGAGCACCACGCCACCAACGTCGGCCGCATCTTCCGCCCCGACGGCGACGCGCTCACCCCCAACTGGAAGCACCTGCCCATCGGGTACCACGGCCGCTCCGGGACCATCGTCGTCTCCGGCACGGACGTCGTGCGCCCCTCCGGCCAGCGCAAGGCGCCCACCGACCCGGCGCCCGTCTTCGGCCCGTCGGTCAAGCTGGACATCGAGGCCGAGGTCGGCTTCGTCGTCGGCACCCCCTCGGAGCTGGGCCGTCCGGTGGCCCTCGGCGACTTCGAGGAGCACGTCTTCGGGCTGTTCCTCCTCAACGACTGGTCGGCCCGCGACATCCAGGCCTGGGAGTACGTGCCGCTCGGCCCGTTCCTCGGCAAGTCCTTCGCCACCTCCGTCTCCGCCTGGGTGACCCCCCTGGAGGCCCTGAACGCGGCCCGTGTGGCCCCGCCCGCCCGGGACTTCCCGCTGCTGCCCTACCTGGACGACTCCGCCACCGACCGTCCCGGCGGCTTCGACCTGCGCATCACCGTGTCCGTCAACGGGCAGGAGGTGGCCCGGCCGCCGTTCGCCTCCATGTACTGGACGGCCGCCCAGCAGCTGGCCCACATGACGGTCAACGGCGCCTCCCTGCGCACCGGCGACGTCTACGGCTCCGGCACCGTCAGCGGTCCGGAGGTGGACCAGCGCGGTTCGCTGCTGGAGCTCACCTGGAACGGCCGCGACGCGATCGAGCTCGCCGACGGCAAGCGCACCTTCCTGGAGGACGGGGACACCGTCACCCTCACCGCCTGGGCCCCCGGCCCGGACGGCACCCGCGTCGGCCTCGGCGAGGTCACCGGCCGCATCGTGGGCACCCGCTAGCCCACCGGGTGAGCACCGGGGTGGCGGATCCTTCCGCCACCCCGGGTGTCCGCGCCTACTCCACCCGCACCACCTGAGTGGCGGGGTCCGGGTGGGGCGGTGACGCTGCCTGCATGGTCCCTCGTACCGGCAGACTCCTCCCCCTCGCCCTGGCGGCCGCCGCCACCCTGGCGGCCGCACCGTCCGCGCCGGCGGCCGCCGGCGCGCCCCGGCCCCGGCTGACGCCCTCCGCCCAACTGGCCCTGGCCTACCGGGCGACCGCCAAGTACCACGAGCACCGCGCCGGCGTCGCCGCCGGGTACGTGCCCGACCAGTACTGCGTCGTGGACCCGAACGGCGGTCCCGGCGCGCTGGGTTACCCGCACTTCAACCACGCCTACGACGGTTCCGTGGACCCGGCGAAGCCCACCGCCCTGCTCTACGAGGGTGACGGGAAGGGCCACTGGAACCTGGTGGGGCTCGAATGGATGGTCGTCGACAAGGACGGCCGCACGGACACCGACGACGACCGCCCCAGCCTCTTCGGCGAGCCCTTCAAGGGCCCGCTGCCCGCCCGCTACAAGGGGCAGAAGGTGCACTACTCGCTGCACCTGTGGCTGTGGAAGGACAACCCGTCCGGGCGGTTCGAGCCGTTCAACCCGAAGGTGGTCTGCCAACCCGGCACCACCCGCCCCCGCCCGGCCGCCCCGGCCGTCGCCCCGGTCGCCCCCGCCGCCCCGGGCCTCGCCCCGGTCGCCCCCTCCGCCGCGGCCACCTCTCCGTAGGGCCCCCGTTCGGCGGCCCGCCGCGTGCACGGCCCGCGAGCCGCCGGGATGGTGGAACGACAGCCCCTCCGGGACCCCCGAACACCAGGAGCTCCCATGCCCGTAGTCCGCGGCCTCAAGGCCCTGTCCGCCTGTGCCGTCGCCGCCGCGTCCGTCGTCCTGGCGGCCCTGCCCCCGGCGCACGCCGTGGACGGACCGGCGCCCGACCCGCACGACGCGAAGGCGATGCGCGACATGGCCACGGCCATGGCGGTGACCGCCAAGTACGTCGACGAGCGGGAGGCGATCAAGGACGGGTACCTCCCGCACGGCAAGGAGTGCATGACCAACCCCTTCGGGGTGGGCGCCATGGGCTACCACTACGTCAAGGAGTCCAACTGGGGTTCGACGGACCCCGCCCGCCCGACCGCGCTCCTCTACAGCACGGAGAAGGACCGCTACGGCCGCCGCAAGCTGGAGACGGTCGAGTGGATGTCCGCCGACCGGGACCAGGACCTGAAGACCACCGACGACCGGCCGACCATGTTCGGGCTGCCCTTCGACGGGCCCATGCCCGGCCACTGGGAGGGCATGCCCAAGCACTACGACCTGCACATGTGGGCGTACCGGGACAACCCGGCGGGCCGCTTCCACAACTGGAACACCGCCCTGAAGTGCCCCGGCAACCCCAAGCCCGACCCCGCGCACTCCCACCACGGCTAGCCCCCGGCCCCGGACGCACGAGGGCCCGGCTCCCCGAAGGGGAACCGGGCCCTCGGCCTGCGACGGGGTCAGCGCACGAAGGTGCTCGCGTGTCCGGCCAGGTCCAGGAAGTACTGCGGCGCCAGGCCCAGCACCAGGGTGACGGCGACCCCGACCGCGATGGTGGTCATCGTCAGCGGCGAGGGCACCGCCACCGTCGGCCCGTCGGCCTTCGGCTCGCTGAAGAACATCAGCACGATCACCCGGATGTAGAAGAACGCCGCGATCGCCGACGAGATCACACCGACGACGACCAGCGCCCCGGCCCCGCCCTCGGCGGCCGCCTTGAACACGGCGAACTTCCCCGCGAAGCCGGAGGTCAGCGGGATACCGGCGAAGGCCAGCAGGAACACCGCGAAGACGGCCGCGGTGAGTGGCGAACGCCGCCCCAGACCGGCCCACTTCGACAGGTGCGTGGCCTCGCCGCCCGCGTCGCGCACCAGCGTGACCACCGCGAACGCGCCGATCGTCACGAAGGAGTAGGCGCCCAGGTAGAAGAGGACGGACTTGACGCCCTCCGCCGAGGTGGCGATCACACCGGCCAGGATGAACCCGGCGTGCGCGATCGAGGAGTACGCCAGCAGCCGCTTCACATCGGTCTGGGTCACGGCGATCACCGCGCCCGCGAGCATCGTGACGATCGCGACGCCCCACATCACCGGCCGCCAGTCCCAGCGCAGCCCGGGCAGGACCACGTAGAGCAGGCGCAGCAGGGCACCGAACGCGGCCACCTTGGTCGCGGCGGCCATGAAGCCGGTCACGGGGGTGGGGGCGCCCTGGTAGACGTCCGGGGTCCACATGTGGAAGGGGACCGCGCCGACCTTGAAGAGCAGGCCCATCAGGATCAGCGCGCCGCCGATCAGGAGCAGCGCGTCGTTGCCCATGGTGGAGGCCAGGGCCGGGTCGACGGTGGCGACGGTGCCGTCGACCACGTCCGCGATCACGGCGTAGGAGACGGAGCCCGCGTAGCCGTAGAGCAGGGCGATGCCGAAGAGCAGGAACGCCGAGGAGAAGGCCCCGAGCAGGAAGTACTTGACGGCCGCCTCCTGCGACATCAGCCGCTGGCGGCGGGCGACGGCGCAGAGCAGGTACAGCGGGAGGGAGAAGACCTCCAGCGCGATGAACAGGGTCAGCAGGTCGTTCGCCGCCGGGAAGATCAGCATCCCGGAGATGGCGAACAGGGCCAGCGGGAACACCTCGGTGGTGGTGAACCCGGCCTTGACGGCGGCCTTCTCGCTGTCGCTGCCCGGTACGGACGCGGCCTGGGCGGCGAAGGAGTCCACCCGGTTGCCGTGCGCCTTCGGGTCCAGGCGGCGCTCGGCGAAGGTGAACACGGCCACGATCGAGGCCAGCAGGATGGTGCCCTGGAGGAACAGCGCCGGGCCGTCGACGGCGATGGCGCCCATGGCCGCGATGTGCGCCTTGGTGCTGCCGTACCCGCCGGCGGCGAGGCCGACGACGGCGGCGAAGGCCGCGGCCAGGGAGGCGACGGCGAGGAACACCTGGACGGGGTGGCGGAACCTGCGCGGGACGAACGCCTCGACGAGGACGCCGAGGACGGCCGCGCCCACCACGATCAGCGTGGGCGCGAGCTGCGCGTACTCGATGTGCGGGGCCGGGATCCTGTCGGCCGGTCCGTTGGCCGCCAGTGTCAGCAGGCCCTGGGCGGTGGTCGCGGTGCTCACTTGACCGCCTCCCCGTTCTTCGCTTCGACGGCGACCTCAGGCTTGGGGTCCGTCTGCTTCACGTCCGACATCGTGTGCCGTACCGACGGGTTGACGATGTCGGTCAGCACCTTGGGGTAGACGCCCAGTCCGATCAGCAGCACGATCAGCGGGGCGACCACCAGCAGCTCCCGCGGGCGCAGGTCCGGCAGGGAGCGGACCTCCTCCTTCACGGGGCCGGTCATGGTCCGCTGGTAGAGGACCAGGGTGTACAGCGCGGCCAGCACGATGCCGACGGTGGCGATGACGCCGACCACCGGGTACCGGGCGAAGGTGCCGACCAGGAGCAGGAACTCGCTGACGAAGGGCGCCAGTCCCGGCAGGGACAGGGTGGCGAGGCCGCCGATCAGGAAGGTGCCGGCGAGGACCGGGGCCACCTTCTGGACGCCGCCGTAGTCGGCGATGAGCCGGGAGCCGCGCCGCGAGATCAGGAAGCCGGCGACGAGCATCAGCGCCGCCGTGGAGATCCCGTGGTTGACCATGTAGAGCGTCGCGCCCGACTGCCCCTGGGAGGTCATCGCGAAGATGCCCAGGATGATGAAGCCGAAGTGCGAGATCGACGCGTAGGCGACCAGCCGCTTGATGTCCCGCTGCCCGACCGCGAGCAGCGCGCCGTAGACGATGCTGATCAGGGCCAGGACGAGGATCACCGGCGTGGCCCACTTGCTGGCCTCGGGGAAGAGGCCGAGGCAGAAGCGGAGCATCGCGAAGGTGCCGACCTTGTCGACGATCGCGGTGATCAGGACGGCGACCGGGGCCGTGGCCTCGCCCATCGCGTTCGGCAGCCAGGTGTGCAGCGGCCACAGCGGGGCCTTCACCGCGAAGGCGAAGAAGAAGCCGAGGAAGAGCAGCCGCTCGGTGTTGGTCGCCATGTCGAGGGTGCCGGCGGCGCGGGCGGCGGTGATCTCCTGGAGGGAGAAGTTCCCGGCGACCACGTACAGCCCGATGACGGCGGCCAGCATGATCAGGCCGCCGACCAGGTTGTAGAGGAGGAACTTGACCGCCGCGTAGGAGCGCTGGGCGGCGGCGTTCTCGTCGGAGCCCGCGTGCGCCCGGTCCCCGAAGCCGCCGATGAGGAAGTACATCGGGATGAGCATGGCTTCGAAGAAGATGTAGAAGAGGAAGACGTCGGTGGCCTCGAAGGAGATCACCACCATCGCCTCGACCATCAGGATCAGGGCGAAGAAGCCCTGGGTGGGGCGCCAGCGCGACGAGTTGGTCTCCAGGGGGTCGGCGTCGTTCCAGCCGGCCCCGATCACGAAGGGGATCAGCAGGGCGGTGAGCGCGATGAGCGCCACGCCGATGCCGTCCACGCCCAGTTCGTAGCGGACGCCGAAGTCGGCGATCCAGGCGTGGGACTCGGTGAGCTGGTAGCGGGCGCCGCCGGGCTCGAAGCGGACCGCGACGAGCACGGCCAGGGCGAGCGTCGCCAGGGAGAACAGCAGCGCGAGCCATTTGGCGGCGGTCCGCCGCTTGGCCGGGACGGCGGCGGTGAGGACCGCGCCGGCCGCGGGGAGCGCGGCCGTCACCGTCAGAAGCGGGAAAGTCATGTCACACCGCCCTCATCAGCAGGGTCGCGGCGATCAGGATCGCCGTGCCCCCGAACATCGAGACCGCGTAGCTGCGGGCGTAGCCGTTCTGCAGCTTGCGCAGCCGGCCCGAGAGCCCGCCGACCGAGGCGGCCGTCCCGTTGACGACTCCGTCGACCAGGCTGTGGTCGACGTACACGAGCGAGCGGGTCAGGTGCTCTCCGCCGCGCACGAGGACGACGTGGTTGAAGTCGTCCTGGAACAGGTCCCGGCGGGCCGCCCGGGTGAGGAACGAGCCGCGCGGGGCGACGACCGGAACGGGCTTCCTGCCGTACATCGACCAGGCGATGGCGACGCCGACGACGAGGACCGCCATCGTGGAGAGGGTGACGGTCAGGGCGCCGATCGGCGGGTTGCCGTGCGCGTGCCCGGTGACCGGCTCCAGCCAGTTCAGGAAGCGGTCGCCGATCCCGAAGAAGCCACCCGCGAAGACCGAGCCGAAGGCCAGCACGATCATCGGGACGGTCATGGACTTCGGGGACTCGTGCGGGTGCGGCATGCGTCCGGCCCCGTGCTCGGCGGCCGGCTCGGCGCTCGGCACCTGGTCCGCGTCGGGGGCGGGCTGCCAGCGCTTCTCACCGAAGAAGGTGAGGAGCATGACGCGGGTCATGTAGAAGGCGGTGATGCCGGCGCCGAGGAGGGCCGCTCCGCCGAGGATCCAGCCCTCGGTGCCGCCCTTCGCGAAGGCCGCCTCGATGATCTTGTCCTTGGAGAAGAAGCCGGACAGGCCCGGGAAGCCGATGATGGCGAGGTAGCCGAGGCCGAAGGTGACGAAGGTGACCGGCATGTACGTGCGCAGCCCGCCGTACTTGCGCATGTCCACCTCGTCGTTCATCCCGTGCATGACGGAACCCGCGCCGAGGAAGAGGCCGGCCTTGAAGAAGCCGTGCGTCACCAGGTGCATGATCGCGAAGACGTAGCCGATGGGGCCCAGGCCCGCGGCGAGGACCATGTAGCCGATCTGCGACATGGTCGATCCGGCGAGGGCCTTCTTGATGTCGTCCTTCGCACAACCGACGATCGCACCGAAGAGCAGGGTGACCGCGCCGACGACGGTGACCGCCAGCTGGGCGTCGGGCGCGCCGTTGAAGATCGCGCCCGAGCGGACGATCAGGTACACGCCGGCGGTCACCATGGTGGCCGCGTGGATCAGGGCCGAGACCGGGGTCGGGCCCTCCATCGCGTCACCGAGCCAGGACTGGAGCGGTACCTGGGCCGACTTGCCGCAGGCCGCCAGGAGCAGCATCAGGCCGATCGCCGTCAGCGTGCCCTCGGAGGTCTTGCCGACGTTGGCGAGGACCGGGCCGAAGGCGAAGGTCCCGAAGGTGGTGAACATCAGCATGATGGCGATCGACAGGCCCATGTCGCCGACCCGGTTGACCAGGAAGGCCTTCTTCGCGGCGGTGGCCGCGCTGGGCTTGTGCTGCCAGAACCCGATCAGGAGGTACGAGGCGAGGCCGACGCCCTCCCAGCCGAAGTACAGCAGCAGGTAGTTGTCGGCGAGGACGAGCAGCAGCATCGCCGCGACGAACAGGTTGAGGTAACCGAAGAAGCGGCGGCGGCGCTCGTCGTGCTCCATGTACCCGATCGAGTACACGTGGATGAGCGTGCCCACCCCGGAGATCAGCAGGACGAAGGTCATCGACAGCTGGTCGAGCTGGAAGGCGAGGTCCGCCTGGAAGCCCTCCACCGGCACCCAGCTGAACAGGTGCTGGTGCAGGGTGCGGTCCTCGGCGCCGCGCCCCAGCAGGCCGGCGAAGAGGACCACGCCGATACCGAAGGAGACCGCGGCGAGCAGGGTCCCGAGCCAGTGGCCGGCCTTGTCGAGGCGCCGGCCGCCGCACAGCAGCACCGCCGCCCCGAGCAGGGGCGCGCCCACCAGCAGCGCAATCAGATTCTCCACTGTGAACGCCCCTTACAGCTTCATCAGGCTGGCGTCGTCGACCGAGGCCGAGTGGCGGGTACGGAACAGCGACACGATGATCGCGAGGCCCACCACGACCTCCGCGGCGGCGACGACCATCGTGAAGAACGCGATGATCTGGCCGTCGAGGTTGCCGTGCATCCGGGAGAAGGCCACGAACGCCAGGTTGCAGGCGTTGAGCATCAGCTCGACGCACATGAACAGCACGATGGCGTTGCGCCGGATGAGGACGCCGGCCGCGCCGATGGTGAACAGCAGGGCGGCCAGGTACAGGTAGTTGACCGGATTCACTTCGAGGCCTCCTCTCGGGAGTCGCGGCCGAGGCGCTCGGCGGAGCGCTGCTCCAGCGCCTTGAGGTCGTCCAGGGCCTCGGTGGACACGTCGCGGATCTGGCCGCGGGCGCGCAGCGTCTTGCTGACGGTCAGCTCGGACGGGGTGCCGTCGGGGAGCAGGCCGGCGATGTCCACGGCGTTGTGCCGGGCGTAGACGCCGGGGGCCGGGAGCGGCGGGACCTGCACGCCCTCGCGGACCCGCTTCTCGGCGAGTTCGCGCTGGGTGGCGGCCCGCTCGGTGCGCTCGCGGTGGGTGAGGACCATCGCGCCGACGGCCGCCGTGATCAGCAGGGCGCCGGTGATCTCGAAGGCGAAGATGTAGCGGGTGAAGATCAGCTGGGCCAGGCCCTCGACGTGCCCCGCGGAGTTGACCCGGCCGAGGCCGTTGAAGTGGGTCAGCTTCGCGTTGGCGAGGCCGGCGATCAGCAGGATGCCGAAGCCGAGCCCGCACAGGGCGGCCAGCCAGCGCTGGCCCTTGATGGTCTCCTTCAGCGAGTCCGCCGCCGTGACGCCGACGAGCATGACCACGAAGAGGAACAGCATCATGATGGCGCCGGTGTAGACGACGACCTGGACCACGCCCAGGAAGTACGCCCCGTTGGCGAGGTAGAAGACCGCCAGGACGATCATCGTCCCCGCCAGGCAGAGGGCGCTGTGCACGGCCTTCTTCATCAGGATGGTGCAGAGCGCGCCGATGACGGCGACGACGGCGAGCACCCAGAACTGGACGGCCTCGCCGGTGGAGGTCGTGGTGGCGGCGGCCGCGAAGGCGTTCATGCTCCGACCTCCTCGGCCGGAGCGCCGTTCTCCGCGCCGTTCTCCGCGCCGTTCTCCGCGCCGTTCCCGGCCGGGCCCTCGCCCTTGGAGACCGCCACCTGCCGTACGGTGCCGGGCGCGGCGCCCGTCACCAGGCCCCGGTAGTAGTCCTGCTCGTCCGTGCCCGGGAAGATCGAGTGCGGGGTGTCGACCATGCCCTCGGTCAGCCCGGCGAGGAGCTGCTCCTTGGTGTAGATGAGCGACTCGCGGCTGGCGTCGGCCAGTTCGAACTCGTTCGTCATGGTCAGCGCCCGGGTGGGGCAGGCCTCGATGCAGAGCCCGCACAGGATGCAGCGGGCGTAGTTGATCTGGTAGACCCGCCCGTAGCGCTCACCCGGGGAGTAGCGCTCCTCCTCGGTGTTGTCCGCGCCCTCCACGTAGATCGCGTCGGCGGGACAGGCCCAGGCGCACAGCTCGCACCCGATGCACTTCTCCAGACCGTCGGGGTGCCGGTTGAGCTGGTGCCTGCCGTGGAAGCGCGGAGCGGTGGTCTTCTCCTGCTCCGGGTACTGCTCGGTGAGGCGCTTCTTGAACATGGCCTTGAAGGTCACGCCGAAGCCGGCCACCGGGTTCTGCCACTTTTCGGACTTTTCGTCGGACACGTCTCAACCCTCCTCTCGGTCACTGTCGGAATTCGTCCCGCCGCTGGCGATCAGCTCCCGCTCGGCGCGGGGCCGCCTGCGCGGTACGGGTGCCAGGTGCTGGCCGGGCTTGGGCGGTACGGGGAACCCGCCCGCCATCGGGTCGAAGGGCTCGGCGGCCGCTGCCTTGCCGGCCTGCTCGGCGGCCGTCTTCTCGCGCTTGTCGCGGAAGTGGTCGGCGACGGAGGTCAGCAGCAGGATCGCCACGACGGCCCCGCCGACGTAGAGCACGATCTCCGAGAAGTCGTAGCGCTCGTTGCGCAGCGCCCGGACGGTGGCGACCAGCATCAGCCAGACCACCGAGACCGGGATCAGCACCTTCCAGCCGAGCTTCATCAGCTGGTCGTAGCGCACGCGGGGCAGGGTGCCGCGCAGCCAGATGAAGAAGAACAGCAGCAGCTGCACCTTGATGACGAACCAGAGCAGCGGCCACCAGCCGTGGTTCGCGCCCTCCCAGTACGTGGAGATCGGCGCCGGGGCCCGCCAGCCGCCCAGGAAGAGGGTGACCGAGACGGCCGAGACGGTGACCATGTTGACGTACTCGGCCAGCATGAACAGCGCGAACTTGATGGAGGAGTACTCGGTGTTGAAGCCGCCGACGAGGTCGCCCTCCGACTCCGGCATGTCGAAGGGGGCGCGGTTGGTCTCGCCGACCATCGTGATCACGTAGATGATGAACGACACCGGCAGCAGCACGATGTACCAGCGGTCCGCCTGTGCCTCCACGATCTGCGAGGTCGACATCGACCCGGAGTAGAGGAAGACCGAGGCGAAGGCCGCGCCCATCGCGATCTCGTACGAGATCATCTGCGCGCAGGAGCGCAGCCCGCCGAGCAGCGGGTAGGTCGAGCCGGAGGACCAGCCGGCCAGCACGATGCCGTAGATGCCGACCGAGGCCACGGCCAGGACGTACAGCATCGCGATCGGCAGGTCGGTCAGCTGCATCGTGGTGCGCTGCCCGAAGATCGAGACCTCGTTGCCGGACGGGCCGAACGGGATCACCGCGATGGCCATGAACGCCGGGATCGCCGCGATGATCGGCGCCAGGACGTACACCACCTTGTCGGCCCGCTTGACGATGACGTCTTCCTTCAGCATCAGCTTCACGCCGTCGGCGAGCGACTGGAGCATGCCCCAGGGCCCGTGCCGGTTGGGGCCGATGCGCAGCTGCATCCAGGCGACGACCTTCCGCTCCCACACGATGGAGAACAGCACGGTCACCATCAGGAAGGCGAAGCAGAACACCGCCTTGATGAGGACGAGCCACCAGACGTCCCTGCCGAACAGGGACAGGTCCTCTGCGGCGAGGACGTGCGGCTGCTGCGCCGCGATGTGGGCGAGGCTGCTCACGCTCGCACCTCCTTGGCGGGGGCGGCCGGGGCCGGCGCCGGTCCGATGCGGACGAGGGTGCCGGGCAGTGCGCCGGTGTCGGCGAGGACGCCGGAGCCGGTGGAGTTCAGGGGGAGCCACACGACCCGGTCGGGCATCTCGGTGATCCGCAGTGGGAGTTCCACCGAGCCGGCCGGGCCGGTGACGGCGAGGAGGTCGCCGTCCTTGACGCCGGTCTCGGCGGCCGTGGAGGCCGAGAGCCGGGCCGCGGCCTCGTGCCGGGTGCCGGCCAGGGCCTCGTCGCCCTCCTGGAGCCGGCCCAGGTCCAGCAGCAGCCGGTGGCCGGCGAGTACGGCCTCGCCCGCGCCGGGCCGCGGCAGCGGCGCCGGGCCGGTGGACCGCTCGGGGGCCAGGTCGCCCTCCCAGGGGCCGAGCCGCTCCAGCTCCCGGCGCACGGCGTGCACGTCGGGCAGGGCGATCGGCCGGTCGGCGGCGTCGGCCAGCATGTGCAGGACGCGGGCGTCGGCCGGGGCGAGCCGGCGGGTCATCTGGTCGGGCTTGAGCGCGGCCTCGAACGGCCGGACGCGACCCTCCCAGTTGATGAACGTGCCCGCCTTCTCGGCGACGGCGGCGACCGGCAGGACCACGTCCGCGTGGTCGGTGACCTCGCCGGGCCGCAGCTCCAGGGAGACCACGAAGGCCTCCTTCAGCGCGGTGCGGGCCCGCCGCGGGTCGGGCAGGTCGCCGACCTCGACGCCCGCGACCAGCAGCGCGCCCAGTTCGCCGGTGGCGGCGGCCTCGACGATCTGGCCGGTGTCGCGCCCGTAGCGGTGCGGCAGCGCCTCCAGCCCCCAGGCGGTGGCGACCTCGTCGCGGGCCCGGGGGTCGGTGGCCGGGCGGCCGCCCGGCAGCAGGGACGGCAGCGCGCCCGCCTCGACGGCGGCCCGCTCCCCGGCCCGGCGCGGGATCCACACCAGCCGGGCCCCGGTCGCGGTGGCCGCCCGGACGGCGGCGGTCAGCGCGCCGGGCACCCCGGCGAGCCGCTCCCCGACGACGAGGACGGCCCCGGGCTGCCGGAGGGCCTCGGCGGCCTCGGCGCCGCCGGCCTCCAGACCGGTGCGGGAGGCCAGCGCGTCCAGCCACTCCGGCTCGGTGCCGGGGGCGGCGGCCAGCAGGGTGCCGCCCGCCTTGGTCAGGCCCCGGGTGGCGAACGGAGCGAGCGCGTACGTCTTCTGGCCCCGCTTGCGGTGGGCCTTGCGCAGCCGCAGGAAGACCCCGGGGGCCTCCTCCTCGGCCTCGATGCCGGCCAGCAGGACGGCCGGGGCGGCCTCCAGGGAGGCGTAGGTGACGCCCGTCCCGTCGAGGTCCTTGCCGGTGCCGGCGACGGAGGCGGCCAGGAACTCGGTCTCCTCCGCGCTGTGCACGCGGGCCCGGAAGTCGATGTCGTTGGTGTCGAGCACCACCCGGGCGAACTTGGCGTACGCGTAGGCGTCCTCGACGGTGAGCCGGCCACCGGTCAGGACCCCGGCGCGGCCGCGCGCGGCGGTGAGCCCGGCGGCCGCGGCCTCCAGGGCCTCGGGCCAGCTCGCCGGAGCGAGGACCCCGTCGGTCCCGCGTACCAGCGGGGTGGTCAGCCGGTCCGGGCGCTGCGCGTAACGGAACGCGAAGCGGCCCTTGTCGCAGATCCACTCCTCGTTGACCTCGGGGTCCTCGGCGGCGAGGCGGCGCATGACCTTGCCGCGCCGGTGGTCCGTCCGGGTCGCGCAGCCGCCCGCGCAGTGCTCGCACACGCTCGGGGAGGAGACGAGGTCGAAGGGGCGGGAGCGGAACCGGTAGGCGGCCGAGGTGAGGGCGCCGACGGGGCAGATCTGGATGGTGTTGCCGGAGAAGTACGACTCGAGCGGGTCGCCCTCACCGGTGCCGACCTGCTGGAGCGCGCCGCGCTCGACCAGTTCGATCATCGGGTCGCCGGCGACCTGGTTGGAGAAGCGGGTGCAGCGGGCGCACAGCACGCACCGCTCCCGGTCCAGGAGCACCTGGGTGGAGATGGCGACGGGCTTCTCGTACGTCCGCTTGTGCCCCTCGAAGCGGGACTCGGCGTTGCCGTGCGACATCGCCTGGTTCTGCAGGGGGCACTCGCCGCCCTTGTCGCAGACGGGGCAGTCCAGCGGGTGGTTGATGAGCAGCAGCTCCATCACTCCGCGCTGGGCCTTGTCGGCGGTCTCGGAGGTCAGCTGGGTGCGGACGACCATGCCGTCGGTGCAGGTGATGGTGCAGGAGGCCATCGGCTTGCGCTGGCCCTCGACCTCGACGATGCACTGGCGGCAGGCGCCGGCCGGGTCGAGGAGGGGGTGGTCGCAGAACCGGGGGATCTCGATGCCGAGCTGTTCGGCGGCCCGGATGACGAGGGTCCCCTTGGGCACGGACAGTTCGGCGCCGTCGATGGTCAGCGTGACCAGGTCGTCCTGCGGGGGCTTGGCGGCCTCGCCCCCGCCGGCGGGGGCACTGGTGGCGACGGTCATGCGTTCACCTCGGAGTTCTTGGCCGGACCGTCGGCCCACAGGGTCGACTTCCGCGGGTCGAAGGGGCAGCCCTTTCCGGTGATGTGCCGCTCGTACTCCTCGCGGAAGTACTTCAGCGAGGAGAAGATCGGGCTGGCCGCGCCGTCGCCGAGCGCGCAGAAGGACTTGCCGTTGATGTTGTCGGCGATGTCGTTCAGCTTGTCGAGGTCGGACATGACGCCCTTGCCGGCCTCGATGTCGCGCAGCAGCTGGACCAGCCAGTACGTGCCCTCGCGGCAGGGGGTGCACTTGCCGCAGGACTCGTGGGCGTAGAACTCGGTCCAGCGGGTGACGGCGCGCACCACGCAGGTGGTCTCGTCGAAGCACTGGAGCGCCTTGGTGCCGAGCATCGAGCCGGCCGCGCCCACGCCCTCGTAGTCGAGCGGGACGTCGAGGTGCTCGTCGGTGAACATGGGGGTGGAGGAGCCGCCGGGGGTCCAGAACTTGAGCCGGTGCCCGGGGCGCATGCCGCCGCTCATGTCGAGGAGCTGGCGCAGGGTGATGCCGAGGGGGGCCTCGTACTGGCCGGGGCCGGCGACGTGCCCGGAGAGGGAGTAGAGGGTGAAGCCGGGGGACTTCTCCGTCCCCATCGCCTTGAACCAGTCCTTGCCCTTGTTCAGGATCGCGGGAACCGAGGCGATGGACTCGACGTTGTTCACCACGGTGGGGCAGGCGTAGAGGCCCTCGACGGCGGGGAAGGGGGGACGCAGCCGGGGCTGGCCGCGCCGGCCTTCGAGGGAGTCGAGCAGTGCCGTCTCCTCGCCGCAGATGTACGCGCCCGCGCCCGCGTGCACGGTGATGTCGAGGTTGCGCCCGCTGCCGTCGATGTCCTTGCCGAGGTATCCGGCCGCGTACGCCTCGCGCACGGCCTCGTGCAGCCGCCGCAGCACGGGGACGGTCTCACCGCGCAGGTAGATGAAGGCGTGCTCCGAGCGGATCGCGTAGCAGGCGATGATCATTCCCTCGACGAGGGAGTGCGGGTTGGCGAAGAGGAGGGGGATGTCCTTGCAGGTTCCCGGCTCCGACTCGTCGGCGTTCACGACGAGGTAGTGCGGCTTGCCGTCGCCCTGCGGGATGAACTGCCACTTCATCCCGGTGGGGAAGCCCGCGCCGCCGCGTCCGCGCAGTCCGGAGTCCTTGACGTAGGCGATCACCTCGTCGGGGGTCATCGCGAGGGCCTTGCGCAGGCCCTCGTAGCCCTCGTGGCGCCGGTAGGTCTCCAGCGTCCAGGACTCGGGCTCGTCCCAGAACGCCGACAGCACGGGTGCGAGCAGCTTCTCCGGGCTCGTGCCGTTCTTCTCGATCTCGGTCGACACGGACATCACTCCCCTCCCTCGGTACCGGTCTCGGCGCGCGGGCGGACGACCGGGGCGTGCGGGGATTCGCCGCGGGCGATGCGCAGGCCGGTCAGGGAGGCGGGGCCCGCCCCGCCGCTCGCCGCGACGGCTCCCTCGCGCTCGTCGGGGAAGCCCGCCAGGATCCGGGCGGTGTCCTTGTACGTGCACAGCGGCGCGCCCCGGGTCGGCTCGACCGGGCGGCCGGCGCGCAGGTCGTCGACGAGGGCCTTGGCGGACTCGGGGGTCTGGTTGTCGAAGAACTCCCAGTTGACCATCACCACGGGGGCGTAGTCGCAGGCCGCGTTGCACTCGATGTGCTCCAGCGTCACCTTGCCGTCGGGGGTGGTCTCGTTGTTGCCGACCCCGAGGTGCTCCTTGAGCTCGTCGAAGATGGCGTCGCCGCCCATCACCGCGCACAGGGTGTTGGTACAGACGCCCACCTGGTAGTCGCCGGAGGGCTTGCGCCGGTACATCGTGTAGAAGGTGGCGACGGCGGTGACCTCGGCTGTGGTCAGGCCGAGGACCTCGGCGCAGAAGCGGATGCCGGTGCGCGAGACGTAGCCCTCCTCGGACTGCGTCAGGTGCAGCAGCGGCAGCAGCGCGGAGCGGCTGTCGGGGTAGCGGGCGATGACCTCCTGTGCGTCCGCTTCCAGCCGGGCGCGCACCTCGGCGGGGAAGTCGGGGGCGGGGAGCTGCGGCATCCCGAGGCTGACGCCCGTATTCACTGCATCGGCCGTCATCGGTCGACGCCTCCCATCACGGGGTCGATGGAGGCGACGGCGACGATGACGTCGGCGACCTGGCCGCCTTCGCACATCGCCGCCATGGCCTGGAGGTTGGTGAAGGACGGGTCGCGGAAGTGGACCCGGTAGGGGCGGGTGCCGCCGTCGGAGACCACGTGCACGCCGAGTTCGCCCTTGGGGGACTCGACGGCCGCGTACGCCTGCCCGGCGGGGACCCTGAAGCCCTCGGTCACCAGCTTGAAGTGGTGGATGAGGGCCTCCATGGAGGTGCCCATGATGTTCTTGATGTGGTCGAGCGAGTTGCCGAGGCCGTCGGGGCCCAGGGCGAGCTGCGCCGGCCAGGCGATCTTCTTGTCGGCGACCATGACCGGGCCCGGCTCCAGCCGGTCCAGGCACTGCTCGACGATCCGCAGCGACTGGCGCATCTCCTCCAGGCGGATCAGGAACCGCCCGTAGGAGTCGCAGCTCTCCGTGGTGGGGACGTCGAACTCGTAGGTGTCGTAGCCGCAGTACGGGTCGGTCTTGCGCAGGTCGTGCGGCAGGCCGGCGGAGCGCAGGATCGGGCCGGTGGCGCCGAGGGCCATGCAGCCGGCGAGGTCGAGGTAGCCGACGTCCTGCATGCGGGCCTTGAAGATGGGGTTGCCGGTGGCGAGCTTGTCGTACTCCGGCAGGTTCTTCTTCATCGTCTTGACGAACTCGCGCAGCTGGTCGACCGCGCCGGGGGGCAGGTCCTGGGCGAGGCCGCCGGGGCGGACGAAGGCGTGGTTCATGCGCAGGCCGGTGATCAGCTCGAAGACGTCGAGGATCAGCTCGCGGTCCCGGAAGCCGTAGATCATGATCGTGGTCGCGCCGAGTTCCATGCCGCCGGTGGCGATGCACACCAGGTGGGAGGAGAGCCGGTTGAGCTCCATCAGCAGGACGCGGATGACGGTGGCCCGGTCCGGGATCTGGTCGGTGATGCCGAGGAGCTTCTCGACGCCGAGGCAGTAGGCCGTCTCGTTGAAGAACGGCGTGAGGTAGTCCATGCGCGTGACGAAGGTGGTGCCCTGCGTCCAGTTGCGGAATTCGAGGTTCTTCTCGATGCCGGTGTGCAGGTAGCCGATGCCGCAGCGGGCCTCGGTGACCGTCTCGCCGTCGATCTCCAGGATCAGGCGCAGCACTCCGTGGGTGGAGGGGTGCTGCGGTCCCATGTTGACGACGATGCGCTCGTCGTCCGCCTTGGCCGCCGACTGGACGATCTCGTCCCAGTCGCCGCCGGTGACGGTGTAGACGGTGCCTTCGGTGGTCTCGCGGGAGGACGCGTGGTCAGCGGTGTTGGGGGTGTTCGACATCAGCTGTACGACCTCCGCTGGTCGGGAGCCGGGATCTGGGCGCCCTTGTACTCGATGGGGATGCCGCCGAGCGGGTAGTCCTTGCGCTGCGGGAAGCCCTGCCAGTCGTCCGGCATCATGATCCGCGTGAGCGCCGGGTGGCCGTCGAAGACCAGGCCGAAGAAGTCGTAGGCCTCGCGCTCGTGCCAGTCGTTCGTCGGGTAGACGGTGACGAGCGACGGCAGGTGCGGGTCGCCGTCGGGCACCGACACCTCCAGCCGGATGATCCGGCCGTGGGTGAGGGAGCGCAGGTGGTAGACGGCGTGCAGCTCGCGGCCCTTGTCGTCGGGGAAGTGCACCCCCGAGACCCCGGTGCACAGCTCGAAGCGCAGCGCCGGGTCGTCGCGCAGGGTGGAGGCCACCCGCAGGAGGTGTTCGCGGGCGATGTGGAGGGTCATCTCGCCGCGGTCGACGACGACCTTCTCGATCGCGTTCTCCGGGAGCAGGTCCTGTTCCTCCAGGGCGCCTTCGAGCTCGTCGGCGACCTCGTCGAAGTAGGAACCGTAGGGGCGGGAGCTCGCGCCGGGCAGGGCCACGGTGCGGACCAGGCCGCCGTAGCCGCTGGTGTCGCCGCCGTTCCTGGCGCCGAACATGCCCTTGCGGACGCCGATCACCTCGGGTCCGGCGGCGGCCGCCCGGGGGGCGGGGACGTGGTTGCCGTTGCCGTTCTCCACGGCGGGTTCGTCGCTCACCGCAGGAGCCCCTTCATCTCGATGGTGGGGAGGGCCTTGAGGGCCGCCTCCTCCGCCTCGCGCGCCGCCTCTTCCCGGTTCACGCCGAGCTTGGAGCCCTGGATCTTCTGGTGGAGCTTGAGGATCGCGTCCATGAGCATCTCGGGACGGGGCGGGCAGCCGGGGAGGTAGATGTCCACCGGGACGATGTGGTCGACGCCCTGGACGATCGCGTAGTTGTTGAACATGCCGCCCGAGGAGGCGCAGACGCCCATGGAGATGACCCACTTGGGGGCGGGCATCTGGTCGTACACCTGCCGCAGCACCGGCGCCATCTTCTGGCTGACCCGGCCGGCGACGATCATCAGGTCGGCCTGGCGCGGGGAGCCGCGGAAGACCTCCATGCCGAAGCGGGCGAGGTCGTAGCGGCCGGCGCCGGTGGTCATCATCTCGATGGCGCAGCAGGCGAGGCCGAAGGTGGCCGGGAAGACGGATGCCTTGCGCACCCAGCCCGCGGCCTGTTCGACGGTGGTCAGCAGGAAGCCGCTCGGCAGCTTCTCTTCCAGTCCCATGGAAAATTCAGCCCCTCAGTCCCATTCCAGGCCGCCGCGGCGCCAGACGTATGCGTAGGCGACGAAGACGGTGAGCACGAAGAGCAGCATCTCGACGAGCCCGAAGATCCCCAGGGAGTCGAAGGTGACGGCCCAGGGGTAGAGGAAGACGATCTCGATGTCGAAGACGATGAAGAGCATCGCCGTGAGGTAGTACTTGATGGGGAAGCGACCGCCGCCCGCGGGCATCGGGGTGGGCTCGATGCCGCACTCGTACGCTTCAAGCTTCGCCCGGTTGTACCGTTTTGGGCCGATCAGCGTGGCCATGACCACGGAGAAGATCGCAAACCCTGCGCCGATGGCGCCGAGCACGAGGATGGGTGCGTAGGCATTCACGCTCCTCGCTCCTTCCAGTCGTCCTTGACCGTTGGTCGCATGTGAGGCAGTTCACAAGCCAGACTGGTGCGCATCTTATGCCTGCCGGTCTGTGATCTGCGACACGGGTAACAACACCGAGTTTGTGATCTCCACCACCTGACGAACGATCATGAAGGCCGTTGAGTGGTGATCTTCGTACGCAAGGCATCCACATGATCACCAAAGGTGACATCCGGCCTCGTCATCGCAGGTGAAGGCGGGCTTGCACTATCAAACAGTGGGCGCTACAGGCAAATTGGCGACGGGGCGGCCCGGGTGATAAAGGAATCCGTCTCCCCCGCCCGGGGGGTCCGTCGGTACGGAAGTGGACGGCACGCTCCGCGACGGAGGGATGTGCATCCGTTCACGAACCGCACGGTGAGTTCACGGTCGGATCACGGACCGGCCACAGCCACCTCACGGCGGCCTCACGGCGTCAGGTAACTGTGACCTGCGACACACTGATCATGACCCGCAAAAAGGAGGCTTGGCCATCTGTGCGGGGGGATGGTAGGCGGTGGATCAATTCGGACTTATTGCTGAAAGCCCATGATCACAGCCTTGTGAAGGGGTGTCCGATACGTCCGTTACGGCGTCAATAAGGGGCGCGGCGCGCCCGGTTGCGCGACTTCCCTCGCAACTGTGGCGCACACCACGTTTCTTGAAGGTGACCCTGCACCCCTGATAGCGGTATTCCCATGTCCCACACCGCTCACATACCCAGCCACCGGAAGCCCCGCCGCAGCGCCTCGAAGCTCGCGGTCCGCGCCGGAGTCGCCGGTGGCGTCCTCAGCACCCTGGCCATGGCCGGCACCGCGAGCGCGTCCCCGTCTACCGAGCCCGTGGCCGAGACGACGCTGGAGATGCCGGTCCTCAGCCTGGACCTCGGCACCGAGGTCTCCAACGCGGTCAACACGGCCGCCGAGAACACCCGCGTCGCCGCCGTCGAGGCCGCCGTCACCGGCGAGCTGAACGCCCAGGAGGAGAGCGCCCGTACGGGTGCCGCCGCCGAGGCGAAGCAGGCGAAGGAAGACGCCCAGAAGGTCGCCGAGCAGAAGGCGAAGCAGGAGGCCGACCGCAAGGCCGAGGCCGAGCGCGCGGGCCGCAGCTCCGGCCGCGCCTCGCTGACCAACGCCTCCGCCTCCGACGACGGCAGCGGTGCCACCGTCAAGGGCGGCTCCAGCAGCGGCCGCTCCTCCGCCACCGGCTCCGCCGCCGCCATCATCAACTTCGCCTACGCCCAGGTCGGCAAGGCGTACGTGATGGGCGCCACCGGCCCCTCCGCGTACGACTGTTCAGGTCTCGTCCAGGCCGCCTACCGCCAGGCCGGCATCTCCCTGGACCGCACCTCCCAGGACCAGTCCCTGGCCGGCACCTCGGTCTCCCTGAGCAACCTCCAGCCGGGCGACATCCTGTACTGGGGCCCCAAGGGCAGCGCCTACCACGTCGCCATCTACGTCGGCGGCGGCAAGTTCGTCGGCGCGCAAAACCCCAGCACGGGCATCGTCGAGCGCCCGCTGAGCTACGACATGCCGACGGGCGCCGTCCGCGTCCTCTGACGCACCCGGTTCCGCGAGGTCCGGTACTCCCCCTCCCAGGGGCGGAGTGCCGGACCTTCGGCATGCCCGGAATCCCGCCCGGCGGACGGCCCGTGCGGAACGCGCCGCCGCCCTGCGAAGATAGGCGCGTACCCGTGCGCCCGCAGCGATTCCTTGAGGTGGTGATCCCATGAGCGGAACCTCGTACGAGGAACACGGCGACGACGACACCGCGCTCCCCGCCGCGCTCGGCCTGGGCCTGCTCGCGGTCGGCGGATGGCTGTTGACGACCGCCCGCCCCTGGCAGAAGCCGGGCACCCCGCTGGTCCTGGGCCTCGGCTGGACCGTCTCGGGCGCCCTCCTGATCGCGGGCCTGGGCCTGCTGACCCGCTGCGTCCGCACCGTCCACGGCGCCCCGGAGGGCGCGCGGGAGCCCGCGGACGGCTGAGCCGCCCACCGGGGACCGGGGGCGGCTCAGGAGGCGTCTCAGGGGCGTCGGGACCGGCTCAGGCCTTCGGGGCCACCTTGGTTACCCCGAGCCAGCCATCGGGCGAGAAAATTCCTACCGGCGGTGTTACGTTTTAGGCATGAGCAGGCACGTGGCACCCCAGGCCGTCGAGCGGGCCGGCAAGAGATCCGTGTCGCTCGCCCAGTCATTGATCAAGGAAGTCGAGGAACGCGCCGGCAAGAGCGGGTTCTCCTCCGTTGTGGCCGAGGCCCTGGAGGAATGGCTCGCCGCGCAGAAGCTCCGCGAGGTCGTAACCGCCGACCGCAAGGCGTTCGGCCCCGTCTCCGCCGAAGCGCGGCGGCAGGCGGAGCAGGAGTGGTAAGCAAGCGCCTCAAGATCAAGGCAAAGACCGAGGGCACGCTCGTCCTGGACGCCCAGGGGCTTTCGCTGCACGTCGACGGCGACGAGGGGATGCGTGCACGCATCGAGGTCGCCCAGCAGAGCGGCCGACGCGTGGCGCTGTCCGCACTGACGCCCTTGGAGGTGCGCCGAACCGGGGAGGCCGCCAAGCGACTCCAGTTCCTGCTTTCCCGGTTCGACGTGAAACCGGTCAACGACGCGGTGACGGACGCCGCAGCGAAGCTGCTGGACGCCTCGGGCCTTGACGGACACGAATGCCTCGTGGACGCACTCGTGGTGGCCACGGCCGCGCTCTGCACACCCCCGGTGCTGCTCGTCACCTCCGACAAGTCTCATATCCCGGCATTGTGCAAGGCTGCCGAGGAGCTTCCCGGTTCACCGAAGGTGAAGATCGTCAACCTTTGACGGTCGACCGCCACGAGCCGGGCCGCTCGACTACCCAACGAGCGGCCCGGCCTTGACCGATCAAGCGCGGGGGGCCACCTTCGAGAGGCCGTTGATGATGCGGTCCATCGCGTCGCCGCCCGCCGGGTCCGTCAGGTTCGCCAGCATCTTGAGCGTGAAGCGCATCAGCACCGGGTGCGTCAGGCCGCGCTGCGTGGCGATCTTCATGACCTTCGGGTTGCCGATCAGCTTCACGAAGGCGCGGCCGAGCGAGTAGTAGCCGCCGTAGGTCTCCTTGAGCACCTTCGGGTAGTTGTGCAGCGCCAGTTCCCGCTGGGCCGGGGTGGCACGGGCGTGGGCCTGGACGATGACGTCCGCCGCGATCTGGCCGGACTCCATCGCGTAGGCGATGCCCTCGCCGTTGAACGGGTTGACGAGCCCGCCCGCGTCACCGACCAGCAGCAGGCCCTTCGTGTAGTGCGGCTGCCTGTTGAACGCCATCGGCAGGGCCGCGCCGCGGATCGGCTGCGTCATGTTCTCGGGGGTGTAGCCCCAGTCCTCCGGCATGGACGCGCACCAGGCCTTCAGGACCTCGCGCCAGTCCAGCTCCTTGAAGGCGGAGGAGGAGTTGAGGATGCCGAGGCCGACGTTGGACGTGCCGTCGCCCATGCCGAAGATCCAGCCGTAGCCGGGCAGCAGCCGGTCCTGCGGTCCGCGCCGGTCCCACAGCTCCAGCCAGGACTCCAGGTAGTCGTCGTCGTGCCGGGGCGAGGTGAAGTACGTCCGCACCGCCACGCCCATCGGGCGGTCCTCGCGCCGGTGCAGGCCCATGGCGAGGGACAGGCGCGAGGAGTTGCCGTCGGCCGCCACGACGAGCGGGGCGTGGAAGGTGACCGGGGTCTTGTCCTCGCCGAGCTTCGCCTGCACGCCGGTGATGTGGCCGGTGCGCGGGTCGCGGACCGGCTCGCCGACGTTGCAGCGCTCGTACAGGCGGGCACCGGCCTTCTGCGCCTGGCGGGCCAGGGTCTCGTCGAAGTCGTCGCGCTTGCGGACGAGTCCGTAGTCGGGGAACGACGCGAGTTCCGGCCAGTCCAGCTGGAGCCGCTGCCCGCCGCCGATGATGCGCAGGCCCTTGTTGCGCAGCCAGCCGGCCTCTTCGGAGATGTCGATGCCCATCGCCACCAGCTGCTTGGTGGCGCGCGGGGTCAGACCGTCACCGCAGACCTTCTCGCGTGGGAACGCCGTCTTCTCCAAGAGCAGGACGTCGAGTCCGGCCTTGGCCAGGTAGTAGGCGGTCGTCGAGCCGGCGGGCCCGGCCCCGACGACGATCACGTCCGCGGAGTGTTCGGAGAGGGGCACGGTGGGCTCGGTCACTGCGGGGTCTCCCGAAGGCTCGATAAGGGGTGCCCAACGGCACAGGACATGACGCAGTCTATGCAGCGAGAGAGATCGCGATCCGAAGGGCTGCCCCGATGACGACCTCGCCGACGACCCGGCCACCGCTGCCGGCGATCCAGCTCCGCGTGCCGACCGACGAGGACGCGCACGCCTGGCACCGCCTCTTCGACGACACGGACGTGATGGAGTTCCTCGGCGGGCCCGCGGAGCTGTCGGCGTACGAGGAGTTCACGGCCCGGCAGCGGATGCACGACGCCCGGCTGGGGCACTGCCTGTGGACGCTGCTGGACGGGGAGGGCGAGGTCATCGGCTTCACCGGGGCCCAGCCGTGGCCGGCGAAGATGGCGTGGGGGCCGGTGGGGCGGATCGAGATCGGGTGGCGGCTGGGGCGCGCCGCGTGGGGGAAGGGCTACGCGTACGCCGCCGCGCTGGCGACGGTGGAGCGGCTGCGGGGGCTGGGGGTGGAGGGGGTGTGTGCGGTGATCGACGTCCGCAACGTCCGGTCGACGGCGGTGGCGGAGCGGCTCGGCATGACGCCGGGTGAGGAATTCGCCGCCCCGGGCGGGCGGCGGACCCGCCTGTACGAGCTGACGCTCAGCTGAGAGCGGGCCCGCCGGGGCGGGTGGCCGCTGCGCGGAGCCGTCTCCCCGCCCCGCCCTTTCACCGTTTCCTGGGGCTCCGCCCCAGACCCCGCGCCTCAATCGCCGGCGGGGCTGGATTTCGCGCAGCGAAATTCCAGCCCGCGCGGCGTTTGAGCGCAACGGGGTCAGGGGCGGAGCCCCTGGGAACGGAGGAAGGGCGGGGCGGGGAACTCACCCACCGGCCCCCTCGGGTCAGAACACGCTCAGGCCCGTCCGTGTCGTGAAGCGGTCCAGCGCGGCGGCGCCGGCGACGGAGTTGCCCTGGGCGTCCAGGCCCGGGCTCCACACCGCGAGGGTGCAGCGGCCCGGGACCACCGCGATGATGCCCCCGCCGACCCCGCTCTTGCCCGGCAGCCCCACCCGGTAGGCGAACTCCCCCGCCGCGTCGTACGTCCCGCAGGTCATCATCACCGCGTTGATCTGCTTCGCCTCGCTGCGCGTCAGCAGCCGCGAGCCGTCCGCCCGCAGCCCGTGCCGGGCCAGGAAGCGTCCGGCCAGGGCCAGGTCCGCACAGCTCATCTCGATCGAGCACTGCCAGAAGTAGTGGTCCAGCAGCATCGGCACGGGGTTGTCGATGTTGCCGTACGAGGCCATGAAGTGCGCCACGGCCGCGTTCCGGTCGCCGTGTTCCTGCTCGGACGCGGCCACCTCCGCGTCGAAGCCGATGTCCGGGTTGCCGCTCTCCTGCCGCAGGAAGTCCAGGAGTTCGCTGCTCGCGTCACCCGTCAGGGTCTGGAGCCGGTCGGTGACGACGAGCGCGCCCGCGTTGATGAAAGGATTCCGCGGGATGCCGTTCTCGTACTCCAGCTGCACCAGGGAGTTGAACGGGTTGCCGGACGGCTCCCGCCCCACCCGCTCCCACAGGGTGTCCCCGCCCTCCGCGAGGGCGAGGGCCAGTGCGAAGACCTTGGTGATCGACTGGGTGGAGAAGGGGACCCGCCAGTCCCCGGTGCCGAAGACGTTGCCGTCGAGGTCGGCGATCGCCATCCCGAACCGGCGGGGGTCGACCCCCGCCAGCGCCGGGATGTACTCGGCGGGGGTGCCGCTGCCGATCAGCGGGGCGACGTCCGCCGCGATCTGTTCGAGGAGGTGCTGGTAGTCCATCGGTGCCACGTGTGCCAACGGACGCTACTGGGCCTTGACGCCGCGGTGCAGGGCCACGATGCCGCCGCTGAGGTTGCGCCAGGCGACCTTGCCCCAGCCGGCCTTCTGGAGCAGCTCGGCCAGCGCCGGCTGGTCCGGCCAGGCGCGGATGGACTCGGCGAGGTACACGTACGCGTCGGGGTTCGAGGACACGGCGCGGGCCACCGGCGGCAGGGCGCGCATCAGGTACTCGGTGTAGACGGTGCGGAACGGCGCCCAGGTCGGCTGCGAGAACTCGCTGATGACGACCTGCCCGCCGGGCTTGGTCACCCGGTACAGCTCGCGCAGCGCCCCTTCCGTGTCCTGGACGTTGCGCAGCCCGAAGGAGATCGTCACGGTGTCGAAGACGTCGTCCCGGAAGGGCAGCCGGGTCGCGTCGCCGGCCGTCAGCGGCAGCCACGGGTTGCGCTTCTTGCCCTCGCGCAGCATGCCGAGGGAGAAGTCGCAGGGGACGACGTACGCGCCGGTCGCGGCGTACGGGAGGGACGAGGTCGCGGTGCCGGCGGCCAGGTCGAGCACCTTCTGGCCGGGGCGGGCGGCGACCGCCTTGGCGGCCTCCTTGCGCCACAGGCGCGCCTGCCCGAGGGAGAGCACGTCGTTGGTGAGGTCGTACTTCTCCGCGACGCCGTCGAACATGGAGGCGACTTCATGCGGCTGCTTGTCCAGGGAAGCCCTTGTCACTGGCGGTGGCCCCTCGGTGCTCGGTGTGTCTGCGGCGGACAGGTCGTACCCCGTCATCCTCTCAGGCCGCCACCGGGCCGGCCGCCCCGGCCCGACCTGACACGCACCGAGGGAAATTCCGGCAGATCAGGACCGGAAACGGGCAGACTGAGCGGGAAATCCGAACAAAGGGACCACCGAAAATGGCGACACGCCGATCAGTCAAGGCACGACGGGCCGAACGGCGCAGACGACTGCGCCGCATGGTCCTGGGCGCGACGGCGTTAGCCGCGCTCTCCGTCGCCGCCTATTGGCTCGGGCTGGAGCGGGGCGCCGCCACCGCCGCCGGGGGCGGCCCGTCACCGGCGGCCGGACGGGTGGCGGCCCCGGCCGAGCACGCGTCACCGGCTCCGAGCCCGACCCCGCCCGCGAGCCCGAGCCCGAGCCCGACCGCGGCGCCGGGCGCGTTCACCGCCTCCTCCACCGCCGGCCGGGTCCAGGGCCAGGGGCGTCCGCTGCGCTGGCGGGTGGAGACGGAGAACGCCAGCGGCGTCGACCCGGACTCCGCCGCCCGGAACATCGAGGAGATACTCGGGGACCGTCGCGGGTGGATACGCGACCCCTCGTACGGCTTCCGGCTGGCCGGCCGCGGCGAACCGGTGGACTTCACCGTGAAGATCGCCACGCCCTCGACCACCGACCGGCTCTGCGACGTGGTGACCCCCGAGCTCGTCGGGGAGACCAACTGCCAGGCCCACCACACCATCGTGGTGAACCTGAAGCGCTGGCAGGAGGGATCGCCGAAGTTCCGGGGCACGGCCGAGGAGTACCGGGCACTGATCATCAACCACGAGGTGGGCCACGAACTGGGCCGCGGCCACGAGACCTGCCCCCGGCCGGGCGCCCCCGCCCCGGCGATGATGCAGCAGATCAAGGGGCTCCAGGGGTGCACGTCGAACGCCTGGCCGCACACCGCCGGCGGGACCTACCTGGCTGGCCCTCCGGTGCCGTAGCGGGACGGGCCCGAGCGGTCAGCGCCGCCGGTGCAGCAGCCGGCCGCCGATGACCGTCGCCACGCAGGTGGTCGCCCCGCGCTCCAGGAGTTCGGCCTCGTCCGCCACCGCGAACACCGCGAACCGGGCCGCGCCGCCCGCCTCCAGCACCCCGTGGAAGGCCTCCCCGGCGCTCCCCCGGCCCGTGAGCGGGTCCAGCGCCGGCGCGCCCTCGTAGGGGGCGGGCGGGACGACGGCCAGGCCCGAGCGGACCACCGCCGTGCGCACCGCCGGGACGGTGAACCGCCCGGCGACCGCGACCACCCCGCGCGCCAGCAGCTTCTGCGTGCCGCGCCGGGCGCTGTTGCCCCGGCGGGACTCGGTCAGCTTCAGGGCTTCGAGGGCCTCGGCGCCGGTGATCGGGTCGGCGCCGAGCTCGGTGACCTCGTACGGGTCGTCGGGGTAGTACGTCCCCTCCAGCAGCACGTCCGCCCCGCGCGCCAGCAGCCCCGGGGTGAGCACCCCGGGCCAGCGCCGCACGCGGGCGTGCGGCGCGGCCGCGGCGAGGTCCTCGTACGGGCCCGTGCGGACGATCCGGTCGCCCTCCACCAGGACGGCGCCGGCCTCCAGGGGTGCGGCGTCCGGCCCGGCGACGAGCAGCTCGGCGGTGTGCAGCGTCAGCATCGGCGGTCGGTCCGCGTCAGTTCGCGGAGATGAGCTTCAGCTCGGGGTGCGCGGTGCCCCCCTCGATGGCGGTCGAGGAGATGTGCGAGACGACGCGGTCGTCGACGGGGTCGTTCGCCGGGTCCTCGTGCACGACGAGGTGCTCGTACGTGGTCGCGCGCTGCGCCGGGACGCGGCCCGCCTTGCGGATCAGGTCGATGATCTCCTGGCGGTTCGAGCGGTGCTTGGCACCGGCGGAGGAGACGACGTTCTCCTCCAGCATGATCGAACCGAGGTCGTCGGCGCCGTAGTGCAGGGCGAGCTGGCCCGCCTCCTTGCCGACGGTCAGCCAGGAGCCCTGGATGTGCGCGACGTTGTCGAGGAAGAGCCGCGCGATCGCGATCATGCGCAGGTACTCGAAGACCGTCGCCTGGGTCCGGCCCTTGAGGTGGTTGTTCTCGGGCTGGTACGTGTACGGGATGAACGCGCGGAAGCCGCCGGTGCGGTCCTGCGTGTCACGGATCATCGCGATGTGCTCGATGCGCTCGGCGTTGGTCTCGCCGGTGCCCATCAACATGGTGGAGGTGGACTCCACGCCCAGCTTGTGGGCGATCTCCATGATCTCCAGCCAGCGCTCGCCGGACTCCTTCAGCGGGGCGATCGCCTTGCGCGGCCGCTCCGGGAGCAGTTCGGCGCCGGCGCCCGCGAAGGAGTCGAGGCCGGCCGCGTGGATCCGCCGGATGGCCTCCTCCGCCGAGACCCCCGAGATACGGGCCATGTGGTCGACCTCGGACGCGCCGAGGGAGTGGATGACCAGCTGCGGGAAGGCCTTCTTGATGGCGGAGAAGTGCTCCTCGTAGTACTCCACGCCGTAGTCCGGGTGGTGCCCGCCCTGGAACATGATCTGCGTGCCGCCGAGCTCGACGGTCTCCGCACAGCGGCGCAGGATGTCGTCGAGGCCGCGGGTCCAGCCCTTCTTCGTGTCCTTGGGGGCCGCGTAGAAGGCGCAGAACTTGCAGGCCGTGACGCACACGTTCGTGTAGTTGATGTTGCGCTCGATGATGTACGTCGCGATGTGCTCGGTACCCGCGTAGCGGCGGCGGCGCACCGCGTCGGCGGCCTGGCCGAGGGCGTGCAGCGGGGCGTGCCGGTAGAGGTCGAGGGCCTCTTCCTTGGTGATCCGGCCCCCCTCGGCGGCGCGGTCGAGGACGGACTGGAGTGCGGCCAGGTCGGTCACCGGTGGGTCACCTTTCGGCGGTGTGTCAAGGGTCCGGACCGATCCAGCCTACGCCAGGGCCCTTGACCGGCTCCGCCAGGGGGCGGGGGCCCGGTCAGGGGCTGCGGACGAGGTCGCCCTCGGGGTTGCCGGCCCCCCGGTCGCCCGAACGGTAGTGGAGCGTGCCGCCGGGGTTGAGGGTGAAGCGCTCGTCGGCGGAGCCGCCGGAGCAGATGCCCGGGGCCGGGTTCGAGCCGACCGAGCTGTCCAGGACCAGGGAGCCGTCGGTGGCGGAGGAGAGCCTCCAGTCGCCGCTGCAGTCGGTGCCGAGGACGGGCAGGACGGACTTGTCCCGGGCCACGACCTGGCCGATCTTGCCGGCCTTGATGGTGATCTCGAACTCGGTGGTGGCCTTGATGCTGGTGGTGACGCTGCCCTTCCAGGTGCCGATGAACTGCTCGGGCACCTCGTCACGGGTCCCCTTCGGCGCGGAGGAGGCGGAGGAGCCGGAGGACGAGGGGGCGGAGCCGGCGGGCTCCGGGGTCGAGGCGGTCGGGGGCCTGCTCACCGCCGCGTCCCGGGTGTCCCCCTGGCCGGGCAGCAGCCCCATCCCGTACAGCCCGCCCGACAGGGCCGCCAGGGCGGCGGCCGCGCCGAGCACCAGGGTGCAGCTGAAGCGGCGGCCGGCCGCGCTGAGGGTGACCCCGCGCGCCCCGTCCGCCGGCGCGCTGCGCGGCGGCGGTACCGCGGCGCGCCCGGCCGTCTCGGTGGGCGCCCCGTACACCCCGCCGCCCGAGCCGCCCGAGCCGCCCGTGCCCGGCCCGCCCGACCCGTAGGGCCCGGCGCTCCCGGCGTACCCGGGCGGGGTCCCGTACGAGGGGTCCGGCGTCCCGAAGCCGACCCCGACGGGACCCCCCTGGGACCCCTCGGTGAACGGCACCGGCCCGGACGCGGACACCGTCCCCGGGCCGAACCCGGCCCCGAACCCGGAACCCGCGCCCGCCCCGGGGAAAGCCGCGCCCACCGCTCCGCCCCCGCCCCCGGAGGCGTCGGCGTCGGCGTCCAGGTCCAGCAGTGCCACGGCCGCCCGGCTCGCCTCCTCCACCAGCGGCGCCGGCAGCCATCCCGGGGCGCCCACGGCACCGCCCAGCGCCGCCACCAGGGCCTCGGGCGCCGGACGTTCGGCGGGCGCCTTGGCCAGGCAGGACGCGATCAGCTCGCGCAGCGCCCCGGCCGGGACCGCGTCCAGCTCCGGCGGCTCGTGCACCACCTTGTAGAGCAGGGTCGCGGAGTTGTCCCCGCTGAAGGGCGGCCGCCCGGTCGCCGCGAACGCCAGGACCGCGCCGAGCGAGAACACGTCCGACGCACCCGTGACCCCCTTGCCGAGGATCTGCTCCGGCGACATGTAGCCGGGCGAGCCGATGGACACCCCGGTGGAGGTCAGCGAGGCGGTGCCGTCCGTGGCCCGGGCGATGCCGAAGTCGATCAGCCGGGGCCCGTCGAGGGTCAGCATCACGTTCGACGGCTTCACGTCCCGGTGGACGAGGCCCAGCCCGTGCACCGCCACCAGGGCCCGGGCCAGCCCCCCGCCGACGGCCCGTACGGAGGCCTCCGGCAGCGGTCCGTGCGCGGCGAGCGCCCGGTCCAGCGAGGGCCCCGCCACGTACCCGGTCGCCACCCACGGCACGGGCGCCTCCGGGTCGGCGTCCAGCACGGGCGCGGTCCACTCCCCGCCCACCCGCCGCGCGGCCTCCACCTCGCGGCGGAAGCGGGTGCGGAACTCCGTGTCGGACGCGAAGTGGGGGTGTACGACCTTCACGGCGACGGTCCGGCCGCCCGCGCTGCGCCCCAGGTAGACCCGTCCCATGCCGCCCGCGCCGAGCCTGCCGAGCAGCCGGTACGCGCCGATCGTCCGCGGCTCACCGGCTTCGAGCGGCTGCATGGCGTCCCCCCTGTCCCCGGGCACCCACGTCACCCGGACAGCAGCACCTTAGGGGGTGTCCGCCGGATCGTGACCGCGAAGAGCGCGCGTCAGCGGCGGCCGGCGCCCCACACCTCGCTCTCCCTGAGCACGACGAGAGCGAAGGCCAGCCGCTTGTCCAGCCAGCCGTCCGGCGCGACCTCGTACCAGCGGGGGCCCTGGGAGGGCCGGAAGGTCAGCACGGTCTCCTGCCCGGCCCGCCAGAGCACCGGCTTCAGCGGGTCCGCGCCGGTGTCCTCGGCGCCCAGGCTCAGGATGTTGTCGACGACGCTCCCGAGCACCTTCCCGACGCCCCGCTCCACGATCCGCCCGGGTCCCCCCTCGGCCCAGCGGCGCGGGGCGGCCACCTCCGGGTGCCCGGGCTGCTCCAGCCACCAGCCGTGCCGGACCAGCCGCTGCGCGGCCGGGGTGCGGTGGACGGCTCCGGCCTCGCGCCCGGCCGCGTCCGTCACCCGGTGGTGCTCGCCGCCGGGGTCCTCCGGGAGGACCGAGCACAGCGGCCGGGTGCGGGCCTCGTCCTCGTACAACCGGAAGCCCGCCTGCCGCAGGGGCACGCCCTCGGGGCCGGCCGGCGCGATGTACAGGGCCGGGACCATGAGCTCCTCGCCGCCGCGCACGCGCGGGACGCGCAGGGCGTGCGCACCCGCGCCCCGCTTGGACGCGCGCACCGCGTCGCGCAGCACCCGGCCGACCGTGAACCGGGTGATCCCGTCCCAGGGGACCGGTTCAAAGGGTTCCGCGCCTGCCCTGTTCCCGCCGAATGCCATGTACTTCCCCGCCCCGCTCGTATTCCGTTCGCAGATCTTCTCCCGCTTCCGCGAACCCACCCGTGCGACGGAAATGCGAAAGACGAACGAATTACCGGCAAACGGAACATTCCCGTTCGGTGAAGCGGAAGATCCCCGGGAAGATCCTCGGGAAGATCCCAGGGGTATTGATGATCACTGTTTCGGGGCGCCGACCTTCAGCAACTCCACGGCCACATCCGTCGCGTAGCCCGTGTCCGCTCCCGTGCGGCGAGCGAATTCCCTCACCCCGGCGAGTTGCTCCGGGCCGAAGCGGAAGTCGAGGGTGGTGAAGTAGCGCTGGAGCAGCCCGGCGTCGAAGGCCTCCCAGCGCGCCGCCTGCTCGGCGACCTTCACGACCTCCTCCAGGGACAGGTCCCGCGAGGAGAGGAAGGCCTCGTGGACCTCCCGGACGATCTCGGGTTCGCGGGCCAGGTAGTCCTTGCGGGCGGCCCAGACGGCGAAGACGAACGGCAGGCCCGTCCAGTCCTTCCACATCTGGCCGAGGTCGTGGACGGCCAGCCCCAGCCGGGGCGCGTCGTGCAGCGAGGCCCGCAGCGCGGCGTCGCCGATCAGCACCGCCGCGTCGGCCTCCTGCATCATCACCCCCAGGTCAGGGGGGCAGGTGTAGTAGTCGGGCCGGACCCCGTACTGCTCGGCGAGCAGCAGCTGGGCGAGGCGTACGGAGGTCCGGGAGGTCGAGCCGAGGGCCACCCGGGCCCCGTCCAGCCGCTCCAGCGGGACCTGCGAGACGATCACGCAGGACATGACGGGGCCGTCGCAGCCGACGGCGATGTCCTGGAGGGCGACCAGCTGGTCGGCGTTGCGGAGGAACTCCACGAGGGTGACCGGGGCGATGTCCAGGTCGCCCTGGATGAGCCGCTCGCTCAGCTTCTCGGGCGTGTCCTTGGTCAGCTCCATGTCCAGCAGCGTGCCGGTGCGCGCGAGACCCCAGTAGAGGGGCATGCAGTTCAGGAACTGGATGTGGCCGACCCTGGGCCGGCTGCGATAGACGTCCACATCGCGAGACTAGCGGCGGTTCTCCGTCAGCGATCGAGCGGGTCTCAAACGTCCGGGTGACGTGATCTTTCCCTCTGGTCTCGGCCCGAGGGTGCGTGCTAGGCTCGACGCAAGTTGCAGTTTGGTTTCCCTTGCAGTACGAGGCCTGCGGAGCATGTAACCCGCGGGTCTTTGTAGTTTTCAGACTTCTTAGCAGGTTCTGGAGCAGGGCGACCCTTTGGCCCATAGGAGGGCTCATGGCTACCGGAACCGTGAAGTGGTTCAACGCTGAAAAGGGCTTCGGCTTCATCGCCCAGGACGGCGGCGGCCCGGATGTCTTCGTCCACTACTCCGCGATCAACGCCTCTGGCTTCCGCTCCCTCGAGGAGAACCAGCAGGTGAACTTCGACGTCACGCAGGGTCCGAAGGGCCCGCAGGCGGAGAACGTTACCCCGGCCTAGTCGCCAGGCCGACCGGATCGCGGTCGGATTACGCAGTACCCAAGGAGCCCTGCTCCCTCCGTGCGAACGGAGGGGGCGGGGCTCCTGCCCTTTTGATCCCCCTTTGACCCCCCTGAGTGACGATTCCTCACACTGTGTGTACATCCGACCGGTGCCGGGGATGTTCGGCCACGGACATCGGGCCCGCACTCACGGAGGAATCGGATGACGAAGCTCGCTTGGACCGCACGCGGGATCGCCGCGGTGTCGGGGGCGGTGCTCCTCGGCTCGCTCATGACCCCGTCCGCGGCCGCCGCCGGGGGCGCCGCGGAGGAGCGGAAGTGCTCGGTGGCGCGGGACTTCTCCCTGGCCTCGCCGGACGACGTGCTCCCCACGATCGTCTTCCGCGTGGCCACCGACCGGCAGGGGCACGCCTTCCTCAACGACACCCGCAACCCCGGCGTGTGGATCAACCTCGGGCTGCTCGACCACGCCCCGAAGTGTGTCGTGGACACCGCTGTCGCCGTAGGGCCCAACCGGGCCCTGAAGATCGACCTCCTGGCCCGGAACGGGGTCATCCACCACACCAGCTGCGTCATCAACACGTCGGTGCCCTACACGCCGGCCAACCTGCCGTCCTTCTGTGGCGTCGGCTTCTCCCCCGTCGGGGGCACCCCCGTATAGGCGGCGGCCCCGTATAGGCGGCGGCCCTGCCGCCATACGCCGACGGCACGGCCGGTCGCGGTGGGCGACCGGCCGTGCCGTCGTGTGCGTGCGTACGGGCCTGCGGGCGGCCCGGGTCAGGCCTTCGGCGCCGCCTTGGGGGCGGTGACCGTGACGTCCAGGACGAGCTCCGCCCCGTCGGCCGTGGCCAGCCGCAGGTGGTACGTGCCGGCGGGCGCGTCCGTGGTCAGCAGGTCCGGAAGGGTGATCTTGCCGTCGGCCCCGGTCTTGGGCAGCTCCAGGGTGAAGAGCTTCTGGCCCTCCGCCGCGCCCTTGAAGAACGGGCCCTTCGCCGTCTTCGGGTCCACCGGGACCCAGGCCCCGGGCTTGCCCGTGACCAGCTCGGCGGTGACCTGGACGCCGGCCTGCGGGGCGTCGCCGCGGGCGGCCCGGAACAGCAGGCCCTTGACCGGGGTGCCGGCGGCGACCTCGACCGCCCCGGCGCCGTCCGTACGGGTGAGCGCCAGCGGCTTCTCGGCCGGCTTCTCGGTGACCTTGCCGTCCAGGGCCACGGTGAACTGGCTCTTGGCGTCGTAGGCCGTGGCCCGCAGGGTGAAGGTGCCGGCCTTCGGGCCCGCCTTCAGGCGCGGGGCCGTGGCGATGCCCTGGGCGTCGGTACGGACGACCACGCTCGGCTCGTCACCGAAGACGAAGCCCGTGCCGCCGGTGGTGTCCTGCTCCACCGCGACGACCACGGCCTGGCCCACCGCCGGCTTGCCGTCGCTGAGCACCGCCTTGAAGCGGGCGCCGTCCGCGAACGTGCTGCCCGCCTCGGCCTCCAGCTTCGCGTCGCCGACCCGCTCCAGCTTGGCCAGCGTCGCGGGCGCCGGGGTCGGCTTGGACGGCTCCGGCGTCGGGGTGGGCTTCGACGGCGTCGGGGTCGGCTTCGGGTCCGGCTTGGGGGCCGGCTTCGAGGCCGGCGGGTTCGGGGCCGGGACGTGCGGCGGGGTGGGGACGTGCGGCGCGGGCGGCGTCGGGTAGTTGCCGACGGGCGGGTTCGGGATCCCGGCGGTGCCGTCCTGCTGGTACTGGCGCATGTAGCCGAGCACGCTGTTCACGTACTCGCGCGACTGGTTGTAGCTGAGGATCGCCTTGTCGAGGTCGGCCGGGTTCGACAGGTCCTTGCCGCCCGCGCAGAGGTAGAGGCCCGCGCCCAGCGCCGCGTCGTAGATGTTGTTGGCGTCGCGCTTGCCGTCCCCGTTGCCGTCGGCCTTCCAGGTGGCCCAGGTGGAGGGGATGAACTGGAGGGGGCCGAAGGCGCGGTCGAACTCGGTGTCGCCGTCGAACTCGCCCTTGTCGGTGTCGAGGATCTTCGCGAAGCCGTTGCCGTCGAGGCGGGGGCCGCGGATCGGGCGCTCGGTGGTGCCGTCGTCCTTGAGCCCGTAGCCGGAGGCGTGCACGGACTCGATCCGGCCTATGCCCGCGATCAGCTGCCAGGGCAGCTTGCACTTGGGCAGCGCGGCGGCGACGGCCGTCTCGGCGCGCTTGTAGGCGTCGAGGGCGGTCGTGGGGATGCCGGCGGCGCCTTCGGTGGCCGTGCCGCCCGCGCCCGCGGCGGGCGGGACGACGGGGTCGGCGAGCTGGCCCGGCAGGTCGAGGCGGGCGTCACCGCGCTCGGCGGCCTGGGGACTGTCCGGGGTGGGTTCGGCCTCGCCCGCGCCGGCGACCGGGGTGTTGGTCACGACGGCGGCGGTGGTGAGGCTGGCCGCGAGGGCGGCCGTGCACAACACCTTGCGCGAGGTGTTGACTACGTGACGGTGAAGCGGCTTCACGGTGCGGCGATCCCCCCAAGGCGGCCGGCGAAGTCAGGTGCACGGCCGGTCGGGCCGTGATTCTTCTGTCTATCAGGTATTCGGACGCGACTCGCCGTCGCCCCCGGAGATATGACGCACCATTCGTCTCGGCTTCACCCGTCTGTGGCCCAGGACGTCCAGCCCCGCTCCTGCGGCCCTCCGTCCCGGCCCGAAGAGGACTTCCGGCCCTGCCCGAAACACACCAAAGGCCCACCCTGGCACGGCTCGTTGGAATTTACGCTGGTTTCATGGCGAGTGGTGGCAAGAAGGACCAGCGGCGCGAGGCCCGTGAACGGCTCGTGGCTCAGCGGGAGGCGCAGGCGCGCGGTGCCCGGCGGCGCGGGCGGCTGCTCGTCGGCGGGGCACTGGCCGCCGTGCTCGCGATCGCGGTCGGGGTGGGGGTCTACGCGTCGAAGCCGGCGGGTCCGGGCGACAGCGAGGCGGGCGACAGGCCGTTCGTCCGGCCCGCGCACACCGCCGGCGAGGACGGGACGGTCGTCCCGTACGGCAGGGAGGGTGCGAAGGACCTGGTGTCGGTGTGGCTGGATCCGCGCTGTCCGTTCTGCGCGGGCGTGGAGACGGGCCTCGGGCCGGCCTTCAAGGAGCGGGCGGGCGCCGGGGACTACCGGGTCGAGTACCACTTCGCCACCTTCCTGGACGGGGCCCTGGGCGGCAAGGGTTCCAAGCGCGCGCTGAACGCGCTGGGCGCGGCGGTGAACGAGAGCCCGGAGAAGTTCATGGACTACCTCCGGGTGCTCTACGCGAACCACCCGCAGAAGGAGTCGGAGGACAAGTTCGGCTCCACGGCCACCCTGCTGAGCCTCGCGGACGAGGTGCCCGGGCTGCGGAACCCCGGCTTCGACAAGGCGGTCAAGGAGCTGACGTACATGCCGTGGGTGGACCGGGTGTCGCAGGCCTTCTACGGCAGCGGCAAGAAGGGCACGCCGGTGGTGGAGGTCAACGGCAAGGAGGTGGACGTGCTGACGGGCAAGGGCCTGGAGACGATCACCCCGGAGGCCTTCGGGCAGTTGGTCGCCGCGAACCGGAAGTCGTGACACGTCGTGACACCCCGGGGACGGCTGGCCTGAAGTAGCGCCCGCTCCTGGTAGTTTCAGGCCAGACGAGAGCACTGGTGTGCGAATCCTCCGCCTTCCGTGTGGACATCCGGAAGCCGGCCGCCGCTCTCGAAGCCCGCGCCGCCGATCCCGAAGGCCTGCCATGACCACCCCGCCGCCGCAGCAGCCCATACCGAGCCCGTACTCCGGCGCCCCGGTCCCGCCGAACCCGTACGCGGGCACCGCCGCCCAGCAGCCGAACCCGTACGCCCAGCCCGCCCCCGGCTTCCCCGCCCCGCAGGGCGGGCCGGGCGCCATGCCGTACGACCCCGCTTACGCGCCCCCGTACGCCCACGCGCCCGCGCCGGGCTGCCGCAACTGCGGGGCCCCGGAGGCGGCGAACTTCGCGGTCCGCGCCCACGTCGGCGTGCTGATCATGATGCGGTTCCACACCCTCAACGGTCCCTTCTGCCGCCAGTGCGGCCGGGCGCTGGTGCGGATCATGACGACGAAGACCATGTGCCAGGGCTGGTGGAGCCCCTTCTCCCTGGTGATCTTCACGCCGTTCACGCTGATCTGGAACCTGATCGCCGCGATGAAGTTCGCCAAGCTCCCGCACCCCAACCCCGCGCCCGGCCGGCAGCCGCTGGAGGAGGGCCCGCCGGTGCACGCCCGCCCGCTCGCCTACGTGGCGATCATCCCGCTGCTCTGGTTCACCTGGGTCGCCGTGAACATCTACCTGGACGCCTCCGGGCGCCGCTAGAGGCCCCGCCCGCTCCCCCCGCGCCCCTTCCCACCGCGGCCGCGGCCGCCTAGCCTGACGCCCCGTCAGAAACCTTACGAGTCACACGGGAGCGCGCCATGCTGCTGCGAGGGAAGACCGTCGTCGTCTCCGGCGTGGGGGCCGGGCTCGGCCACCAGGTGGCCGCCGCCGTGGTCCGCGACGGCGGGAACGCCGTCCTCGGCGCGCGCACCGAGGCCAACCTGGCCAAGTCCGCCGCCGAGATCGACCCCGACGGCACCCACACCGCGTACCTGCCCACCGACATCACCGACGAGCGGCAGTGCGAGGCCCTCGCCGCGCTCGCCGCCGAACGCTTCGGCGGCATCGACGCCGTCGTGCACGTGGCCGCCTGGGACTCCTACTTCGGCGGCCTGGAGGACGCCGACTTCGGGACCTGGCAGCAGATCCTCGACGTCAACCTCCTCGGCACCCTGCGCATGACCCGCGCCTGCCTGCCGGCCCTCAAGGGCGGGGGCGGCGGCTCCGTCGTCCTCATCGGCACCCAGTCCGCCGTCGCCGCCCCCAGCGAGGTCCGCCAGGCCGCCTACGCCGCCTCCAAGGGCGCGCTGACCTCCGCCATGTACTCCCTGGCCCGCGAGCTCGGCCCGCACCGGATCCGCGTCAACACCGTGCTGCCCGGCTGGATGTGGGGCCCGCCGGTACAGGCCTTCGTCACCTTCACCGCCCACACCGAGAACGTCCCCGAGGCCGAGGTCCACGCCCGCCTCACCGACCGGATGGCCCTGCCCGAGCTCGCCACCGACGGGGACGTCGCGGACGCCGCCGTCTTCCTCGCCTCCGACCGGGCACGGGCGATAACCGGCCAGTCCCTGCTGGTCAACGCCGGTGAGCTGATGCGATGACCCCCTCCGGCCCCGGAACCCCTGATCGTATGCTCCCCGTATGACCACTCCGAGTGACGCTCCGACCGACAACGCGATGCGCCGTGCCCTGCGGCGGGCCCGCGACGGCGTCGCGCTCGACGCGACCGAGGCGGCCGTGCTGCTCCAGGCGCGCGGCGAGGCCCTGGAGGACCTCGCCGCCTCCGCCGCCCGGGTCCGCGACGCGGGCCTGGCGGCCGCCGGCCGTGAGGGCGTGATCACGTACTCGAAGAGCGTGTTCATCCCCCTCACCCGCCTCTGCCGCGACAAGTGCCACTACTGCACCTTCGCCACCGTCCCGGGCAAGCTGCGCCGGGCCGGCCACGGGATGTTCATGTCCCCGGACGAGGTCCTCGACATCGCCCGCCGGGGCGCCGCCCTGGGCTGCAAGGAAGCGCTGATCACCCTCGGCGACAAGCCCGAGGACCGCTGGCCGGAGGCCCGCGAGTGGCTGGAGGCGGAGGGCTACGACGACACGATCTCCTACGTCCGCGCCATCTCCGTGCGCATCCTGGAGGAGACCGGGCTGCTGCCCCACCTCAACCCGGGCGTCATGTCCTGGGCGGACTTCCAGCGGCTCAAGCCGGTCGCCCCGTCCATGGGGATGATGCTGGAGACCACCGCCACCCGGCTGTGGTCCGAGCCCGGCGGCCCGCACCACGGCTCCCCCGACAAGGAGCCGGCCGTGCGCCTGCGCGTGCTGGAGGACGCGGGCCGCTCCTCGGTCCCCTTCACCTCGGGGCTGCTGATCGGCATCGGCGAGACGTACGAGGAGCGCGCCGAGTCGCTGTTCGCGCTGCGCCGGATCTCCCGCGCCTACCACGGCATCCAGGAGCTGATCATCCAGAACTTCCGTGCCAAGCCGGACACGGCGATGCGCGGGATGCCGGACGCCGAACTGGACGACCTGGTCGCCACGATCGCCGTCGCCCGGCACATCATGGGCCCCTCGGCCTGCCTCCAGGCCCCGCCCAACCTGGTCGACGGCGAGTACGCCCGCCTGATCGGCGCCGGCATCGACGACTGGGGCGGGGTCTCCCCCCTCACCCCGGACCACGTCAACCCCGAGCGCCCCTGGCCCCAGATCGACCTGCTGGCCGAGCGGTCGGCGGCGGCCGGGTTCGAGCTGCGCGAACGGCTCTGCGTCTACCCGGAGTTCGTGACCCGGGGCGAGCCCTGGCTGGACCCCCGGCTGCTGCCGCACGTCCGTGCGCTGGCCGACCCGGAGACCGGCCTGGCCCGCCCGGACGCCGTCGTCGAGGGGCACCCCTGGCAGGAGCCCGAGGAGGCCTTCGCCGCGACCGGGCGCACCGACCTGCACACCGCCATCGACACCGAGGGCCGCACCGGCGACCGCCGCGAGGACTTCGACGAGGTCTACGGCGACTGGGAGGCCCTGCGCGAGGCCGCCGCGCCCGGCATGGTCCCCGAGCGGATCGACACCGACGTACGGGCCGCGCTGGCGCGGGCCGCGGACGACCCGGAGCGGCTCACCGACGAGCAGGCCCTGGCCCTGCTGCACGCGGACGGCCCCGCGCTGGACGCCCTGTGCCGGATCGCGGACGACCTGCGCCGGTCGGTGGTGGGCGAGGACGTCACCTACATCGTCACGCGGAACATCAACTTCACCAACGTCTGCTACACCGGCTGCCGTTTCTGCGCCTTCGCGCAGCGCCGCACCGACGCCGACGCCTACACCCTCTCCCTGGAGCAGGTCGCCGACCGGGCGGCCCAGGCCTGGGACGTGGGCGCCGTCGAGGTGTGCATGCAGGGCGGCATCCACCCGGACCTGCCGGGGACGGCGTACTTCGACATCGCGCGGGCGGTGAAGGAGCGGGTGCCGGGCATGCACGTGCACGCCTTCTCCCCGATGGAGGTCGTCAACGGCGCCACCCGCACCGGGATGTCCGTACGGGACTGGCTGACGGCCGCCAAGGAGGCCGGTCTGGACTCCATCCCGGGCACGGCGGCGGAGATCCTGGACGACGAGGTCCGCTGGGTGCTCACCAAGGGCAAGCTGCCGACGGCGGACTGGACCGAGGTCATCACCACCGCGCACGCGCTGGGCATCCGCTCCTCGTCCACGATGATGTACGGGCACGTGGACCAGCCCCGGCACTGGCTCGGCCACTTCCGCACGCTGGCCCGCATCCAGGAGACCGCCCTGGCCAACGGGGTGGAGGGGTTCACGGAGTTCGTGACGCTGCCCTTCATCCACACCAACGCCCCCGTCTACCTGGCGGGCATCGCCCGGCCCGGGCCGACGGTCCGCGACAACCGTGCGGTGACGGCGATGGCCCGGCTGCTGCTGCACCCGCACATCCCCAACATCCAGACCAGCTGGGTGAAGCTGGGGACGGAGGGCGCGGCGGAGATGCTCCGGTCCGGGGCGAACGACCTGGGCGGGACGCTGATGGAGGAGACCATCTCCCGGATGGCGGGGTCCTCGTACGGCTCGTACAAGTCGGTACGGGACCTGGTCGCGGTCGCGGAGGCGGCGGGCCGTCCCGCGCGGGCCCGGACGACCCTGTACGGGGAGGTGCCGCAGGAGCGGCAGGACGCGGCCCGGGCCTCGGACGGGCACCTGCCGGAGCTGCTGCCCGTCCTGGACTGAGCGGCCGGGCGGCCGGGCGGCCGGGGGCGGGGTCAGCCGACGAGGAGGTCCCGCTTCAGGTCGCGCAGCTCGCGGGCGTCCATGCCGAGGCCGTCCTTGAGGTAGCGGTCGAAGGTGCCGTACCTGGCCCTGACCTCGTCGTAGCCCGCGTTCAGGTACTCGGGGCGCACGTCGAGCATCGGCTTGTAGACGGCGGCCTGCGGGGCCGGCAGGTGGGAGAGGATCGCCTCGTTGGCGGCCTTGCGGTAGTCGTTGCTGGCCAGGTAGTCGGCCAGCACCGTCTCCCGCGGGACGCCGAGGGCGGTCAGCAGCGTGGCGTCGGCCCAGCCGGTGCGGTCCTTGCCGGCGGTGCAGTGGAAGAGGACGGCGTGGGCGCGGTCGTCGCGGATCCCGTCGAGGACCTGCGTGTAGGCCTTCCTGCCGCCCTCGCCGCCGACCATGCTCCGCTCGGCGCCGATCATGGCCTGGACGGCCTCGTCGGGGGACTTGGGCAGGGTCTGGAAGGAGCCGGAGCCGGCGAAGACGTCGGCGACGACGTAGCGGGCGCCGGCCGGGACCCGGTCGGCGTCCTTGGTGCGCTCGTCCTGGGTGCGCAGGTCGAAGACGGTCTTCACGCGCAGCCGCCGGAGCTTGGCCCGGTCGGCGTCGGTGAGCTTGTTGAGGGCGTCGGAGCGGTAGACCTCGCCCATCTTCACCCACTGGCCGGTGGTGGTGCGGTAGCCGCCGACGTCGCGGAAGTTGACGGCGCCCTCCAGCGTGATCCGGCGGTCGGCGAGGCGCAGGCCCTGGCCGTGGTCGGCCTTGAAGTCGAACCACTGGCGGTCGGCGGCGGGCAGCCCCTTGACCGTGGCCTGACCCTGGGAGCCGCCCCGGGCGACGACCTTGCCGTCGGCCTTGATCTCGACGTGCCGGGTGCCCTTGGCGTTCCACTTCAGGGCGTACGAACCGTCCGCGGCGGCGGTGACGGTGGCCTCGGTGAAGGGGATCGAGGTGCGGTCGTGGTGGCGGCCGGGCCATTCCCAGCCGGAGGCGGAGGCGGCGGGGGCCACGACCAGCGAGGCGGTGAGGGCGGAGGCGACGGCGGTCGCGGCGAGGAGAGCCTTCTTCATGCCGTCGAGGCTCCGGGCCCCCGGCGAACCGGACGTGAACGGGACATGGCTGGAACCGGCCGCCGCGAAGGCGAGTGGCAAAACGTGCCACTGATCATTTTCCTGGCTGGAAACGTGCGCAATCCGGCCGTTCTCCGCTCACTTACGGGCGACCTGACGAACTCCTTCCGAAATCGACCGAAGCGGTCCACTACAGTGCGCGCCAGACTCTGGGGGGAACGGCATGGATACGACGACGAGTACGTCCGCGAGTACGTCCGCGAGTACGTCCGCGAGTACGGGTACGGCCACGACGGCGGCGGTGGCGGAGGCGGCCGGGGCCACGGGCTCCGCCGCCCCGGCCACCAACCTCACCACCGCCCTGTGGGGCCGTACCGAACAGCAGGACTTCCGCAGCCGGGTGCGCGGCGCCCTGCTCGGCTCGGCCATCGGCGACGCCCTCGGCGCCCCCGTCGCCGGCCTCTCCCTGGAGGCCGTCCGCGAGGCCCACGGCCCGGCCGGCCTCACCGGCCCGGCCCCCGCCCACGGCCGGCGCGGCACCGTCACGGCGGCCACCCAGCTCACCCTGTTCACCGTCGACGGCCTGATACGGGCCCACGTGCGCCGGGACACCGGCGCCTGGCACCCCCCGACCGACGTGCACCGCGCCTACCGCCGCTGGGCCGCGACCCAGCACGACTGGGGCCCCGACGAACGCCGCGCGGACAACGGCTGGCTCGCCCAGGAGGAGTGGCTCTACGCCCGCCGCGACCCCGGCCGGGCCTGCCTGACGGGCTTCGCCGACGACACCCGCGGCACCCCGGAGCAGCCCAGGAACCCCACCGCCCGCGACGCCGCCGCCACCGTGCGCTCGGCCCCGTTCGGGCTCCTGGTCGGCTGGGAGAGCGCCCTCGTCCTCCAGCTCGCCGTCGAATGCGCGACCCAGAGCCACGGCCACCCCGCCGCGTACCTGTCCGCCGGGGCCCTCGCCGTCATCGTCCACGGCCTGACGCGGGGCGAGACCCTCGACACCGCCGTGCGGCGCGCCCTCGCCCTCCTCGCCGCCCGCCCCGGCCACCAGCCCGTCACCGACGCCCTGCGGCGGGCCCTCACCGCCGCCACCGAGGGCGCGCCCGGCGCCCGCTCCGTCGAAGCCCTCTCCCCCGGCGACGGCCGCGACGCCGAGGACGTCCTCGCCATCGCCGTCTACTGCGCCCTCGTCGCGGAGGATGTCCCGCACGGGCTGCGCCTGGCCGTCAACCACGGGGGCGACTCCACCGCCACCGGCGCCCTGTGCGGGGCCCTGCTCGGTGCCCTCCTCGGCGAAACGGCCCTCCCGGCGGCCTGGCTCGCCGAACTGGAGGGCCGCCCCACGGTCCTGGAGCTGGCGGACGACTTCGCCCTGGAGATGACCCAGGGGCCCGCCCTCCACACCACCCCACCGTGGCTGACCCGCTACCCGCAGGGCCAGTCCCCTGCCAACCGCCCCCGGAACCCCGTAGCTTGACCCTCCCCACGACTCGGAGGTGCTCACCATGCGGATCGCCACGACCGTCTTCCTCACCGACCGCACCGTCTCCCCCACCCGTCTCGCCCACACCCTCGAAGAGCGCGGCTTCGCCGGCCTCTACCTCCCCGAGCACACGCACATCCCCGTCAGCCGCACCACCGCCGCCCCCATGGGCGGCGACCTCCCCGAGCAGTACGGCCGCACCCTCGACCCCTTCGTCGCCCTCGGCCAGGCCGCCGCCGTCACCCGCCGCCTGCACCTCGGCACCGGCATCACCCTCGTCGCCCAGCACGACCCCATCGGCCTCGCCAAGCAGGCCGCCACCCTCGACCACCTCAGCGGCGGCCGCCTCACCCTCGGCATCGGCTACGGCTGGAACGTCGAGGAGGCCGCCGACCACGGCGTCGACTGGGCCACCCGGCGCGAGCGGGTCCGCGAGCACATGGCCCTGATGCGCGCCCTGTGGTCCCCGAAGCCGACCGCGTACGAGGGCCCGTACGGCTCCGTCCAGGCCAGCCTCGCCTACCCCAAGCCGGCCACGGCCCCGCGCGAACTCCCGGGCGGGCAGCGGCTGCACGGCCCCCGCACCCTCATCGGCGGGGCGGCCGGCCCGAAGCTGTTCGCCGCCATCGCCGACCACGCCGACGGCTGGCTCCCCATCGGGGGCGGCGGCCTCACCGAGAGCCTGCCGGTGCTGCGCCGGGTCTGGGAGGACGCCGGGCGCGACCCCAAGGCCCTCCAGGTGGTCCCGTACGCCGTCCAGCCCAGCCCCGGCAAGCTCGCCCACTACGCCGAGCTCGGCATCGAGGAGGTCGTCCTGCAACTCCCCTCCGCCCGCGAGGAGGAGGTCCTGCGCACCCTGGACGACTACGCCCAGTACCTCTGAGTCACGGCGCCGGGACCGGATCGAGACCCCTCCGCGACACGGTGGCCGGAACCGCACCACCCCGGCGGGGCGTGTCTTCGGGTGCGTCGGCCCGCCCGCACGGCTGGTACGTTGGCGCGTTCCGTTCCACCGTTCGTTCCAGTCAACTCGCTTTCCTGGGGGACCCTCCCGTGCACAGCACCCTGCGCATCACCGCCTTCGCCGCCGCCGGCCTGGCCGCCGCCCTGACGCTGACCGCCTGCGGCAGCGACTCGAAGACGGACGCGAAGCCCAAGGCCCCGGCGGCCGCCCTGACCCCGACCGTCGCCCCGCCCGCCGCGCCGACCGCCGGTGCGAGCACGGGCGCCGCGGGCGCGGGCACCCTGGACGGCGGCTGGATCTCGATGCAGAGCCCGGGCAAGAGCGTGGTGCTCACGGTCAAGGGCACGAAGGCGCTCGTGGTCGAGGCCGCCTCCGGCCTGACCTGCGAGGGCACCTCCACGGGCACCACGCTCGACCTGAAGTGCCCTCCGGGGGCCACCCGTTCCAAGGGCAAGGTGGACTCGGTCGACGCCACCACCCTGAAGGTCACCTGGGAGGGCGCGGGCCAGGACACCTTCCAGAAGAGCGAGGCCGGCAAGCTCCCGTCGCTGCCGCCCCTGCCGACGAAGAAGTAACCCACGGCATGACGAACCGGGCTCGGAGCGCAGCAGCGGCTCCGGGCCCGGTTCGGCGTCACACGCTCCCGCGTGCCGGACCGGAACCAGCGGTCCCGATCCCCCCGTTGACGGCGCCTCACTGGGGGCGCCGCTGAGAGGAAAACTAGGGCCCCGCTCGACCGGCCGCCATCTCACGGATGCACGGTCACGGGACAGGAGCCCCTCACCGGTGCACGGTCCCCCGGCCCTGACCGGCCCGAACACCCCTGGGGCGGATCCCCTCGTTCCCCATCCCCCTCACCGGCCCCACCGCCCCCGTCGCCCCCACCGCCCCTGTCGCCCGGGTCAGGTTCCCCGGCGGCCATGAGCGCGAGCACCACCTCGTACAGCCCGCTCCCGCCCGCGACGAGCCGGCGCCGCAGCAGCCCCTCCGCCGCGCGCAGGTGCTCGCGCACGGTCTGCGCGTGCACCCCCCGCCGCCGGGCGGCGGGCTCGACCGCGCAGTTCTCCCCGACCCAGTCCCGCAGGGTGCGCCCGAGGTCCCGCTCGTCGGCGCGCAGCGGTGCGAGCAGGTCACGGGCCCAGGCCTGCACGGGGCCCGCCGCGAGGAGACCCGGCAGACCGGGGGCGGCGCCTCCCGGATCCGCCCGGTCCTGGAACCTCAGGGCGAGGTCGAGCGCCGCCCGGGCCCGTACGTCACCCGGTTCGACGCCCAGCAGCCCGGCCGCCCGGTCCATGCGCGCCCGCACGGTGTTGCGGCTGATCCCCAGCAGGCGGGCCGCGTTCACGGCGGTGAACTCCAGCCCGAGCCGCAGGGTGGCCGTCAGCTGGTACCGGTCCTGCGCCGGCACGGCCTCCAGCGGCCGCAGGTACTCGGCCGCCCAGGCGGCCGCCGCCTCCGCGTCCAGCACGTCCGCCGGCCGGATCCGCGCCGCGTGCCCGGCCACCCGCCCGGGCATCAGCCGCGCGGCGGCCAGGCTCCGGACGGCGTCGTCGTAGCCCTCCGCGACCCGGGAGAGCGGATGCCGCGCGCCGACCCCCAGGAACACCCCCTCCCGCCCGGCGACGAACCCCCGCAGGGCCGCCTCCGCGCCGCCGCCGACGGGCGCGACGACGATGACGTGCCCGTCGTCCGCGGGACACCGCACGACCAGCGCCCGCCCGGCCAGCAGCTCCTCGCAGGCCCCCGCCACCTCCCGCCGCTCGCCCGCCGGGGCCTCCAGTACGCACACCACCGCGCGTTCCGCGTCCAGCAGCCCGGGCCGCAGGCCGGCCATGGTCCGCTGGGCGAGGGCCACCTCCCCGCCCATGAGCAGCTGGAGCACGGACAGCCGCACCCCCGCCTCCGCCTCGGCCAGCCGGCGCCGCCGCGCGTCCGCCTCCCCGGCCGACAGGAGCAGCTCCAGGACGGTGGCGGCGTGGGCGACGAGGGCGGCGGCCGCCGCGTCGTACGGGACCGGCCGCGTGACGACGAGCACCGGATGCGGCCGCTCCGCCCCGAGCGCCAGCACCCGCAGGTGCCGCCCGGGCTCGGCGACCACGGCGGACCGGGGGCTCCCGGCGGCGACGTCCCGCAGGAGCGCCCCGTCCGGACCGCCGGGACGAACCCCGGTCTCGATGCGTGCGGAGCCCCCCACGGCCCGGCCCAGCCACTCGGCCACCCTGCGCACCGCCGCCCGGTGCCCCCCGGACCCGATGCGGGCGGCCCTGAGCAGCCCGGCGAGCTCCCCGTGCCGCCGCTCCTCCTCAACTCCGCCTCCGGCCAAGCCAGTCACCGCCATACCGCCTTCCCTGTTCACGGCCCGGCGCGCATGCTAGTCCCGGGACATGGGGCGGCCGTGGAGGCGGCCGGGAGGGGAGCACCGGATGCCGGGCCAGCGCAAGCGCAGGGAGCGGGAGCGCCGGGAGGCCGACGCCCGGCGCGAGCGGGAGGCGTCGGGGCGGTGGGAGCGCCGGTTCTCGACGCTGGACGAGGCCGAACTGCGGGCCTACCTGAAGGACCTGGCACGGTCGGGGGTGAGCCCCGAGGACGTCCGGATCGACAGGGCGTGCGGCCGTCTGGTCCACCCGACGGGGTACACCGTCAGCGTGCTGGTGCCGGGGCCCTGACGGCGGCCAGCTCGGCCCAGACGGTCTTGCCGATGACGCGGTCCATCACCCCCCAGTCGGCCGCGAGCCCGTCCACGATGCGCAGCCCGTACCCCGACTCCGCCTGGTAGGCCTGCGGCTGGAGCGCGGGCCGGCACTCCCGCCGGGGGTCGGAGACCTCCAGCCGCAGGACCCCGGCGGCGTGCGGGTCACCGCCCAGCAGGGTCATACGGAGCTCGAAGTCCCGCCCGACGACCCGGCCGTGGGTGGCGGCGTTGGAGGCCAGCTCGGCGACGAGGAGCCCGGCGTCGTCGGAGAGCCGGGTGCCTTCGGGGATGCCCCAGTCGTCGAGGCACACCAGCGCCAGCTGCCGGGCCAGGCGGGCGCCCCGGAGGGTGCAGCTGAAACGCTGAGTGAACATGCGTACGAAGGGGGCGGCGGGGTGCGATGGTGCGGTCATGGGGAGAACGTGCCGTGTGGGCAGGGTAGTTCCCAGCGCCTCGACTGCTACTGATGAAGAGTAGTAGCCGACCCTCTGGACAGGAGCCGTCACCGACCGTGAGCATGATGAGTCGGGAGGTGACCGTGATGACGGCTGGCAAGGGCAGCGGCGGTGACGACCAGGTGGAACCCGACCCCGACTTGAAGAACTTCGGCGAGACGGTGAAGGCGTTCCGCAAACGCGTTGACCTCACGCAGGAGCAGTTCGCCCCGAAGGTCGGCTACTCCGTGCAGTACGTGGCGTCCGTGGAGCAGGGCCGCCGGCATCCGTCCGTGAAGTTCGTGAACAAGTCGGAAGAGGTGCTGGACGCCTTCGGGGTGCTCCACATCGCGGCGAAGCAGATGACGCGGCGGCGGGGGCTGGCGTCCTGGTTCCGGCGGTGGGCGGAGCTGGAGGCGGAGGCGATCGCGCTCGACACGTACGAGTGCAGGTCGGTTCCGGGACTGTTGCAGACGGAGGCCTACGCACGGGCCCAGATCGAGAACGTGCCTCCCAGGCTCACGACGGAGGAGGCGGAAGACCGGATCACCCAGCGACTGGCCCGGCAGAAGGTGCTGACCCGCACCCCGTACACCGCGTTCAGCTTCATCATCGAACAGACGGTGGTCGAGCGGCAGACCGGGGGAGCCGAGATCACGCGCGCGCTGATCGACCATCTGCTGGCGTGCGCCCGGCTGCCCAATGTGGACCTCCAGCTGATGCCCACGGTGAGCCCGGAACACGCGGGCACCGACGGCCCCTTCAGGCTTCTCGAATCCACAGAACACCAGTGGTGGGCGTACAGCGAGGGCCAGAAGGCGGGCCAGGTCATCTCCGACCCGAAAGCCGTAAGCGACCTCCAGCAGCAGTATGCGAAGCTTCGCATCCAGGCCCTCAATCCTGCGGACAGCGTGGGCCTGTTGATGCGATTGCGAGGATCCCTGTGAACAGCTCCCAGCTCCGGTGGTTCAAGAGCAGCTACAGCAGCAGTCAGGGTGACAACTGCGTCGAAGTCGCTCTCCCGTGGCACAAGTCCAGCTACAGCAGCAGCCAGGGCGACGACTGCGTCGAGGTCGCCGCCTGCACCGACACCGTCCACGTCCGGGACTCCAAGCTCACGGCCGGCCCTGAGCTGAAGGTCTCCCCCGCCACCTGGACCGCCTTCCTCGGCGGGGTCACCCTCTAGAACGGCGGGATCGGTCCCGGCGCCGCCACGCCCGGGGCCGGACGCCAGAAGCGCCCGTCAGGCAGGGCCTGACGGGCGCCGAGGAAGTAGTCGGCATCGCGCTGGAACCGGACACCCGGCACCGCGCGGCGGACGTGCGCCCAGATGCTCGGCGCGACGCGGTACTCGCCCGCCACCATCCAGGGGTCGTCCCCCAGCACGAACAGGTGCCGGATCTTCAGGAACTGGTCCCGGGTCAGCGACGCGGACTCGACTATCTCCTCGTCCGCGTCACCGAAGCCGGTCAGTTCCCAGACGAGGTTGTAGCCGTCGGCGAATGGATAGTCGCTGCTCACCACTTCACGCTAGGCCTCGCCCGCGCGCACCCGCACCTTCTTTTACGGCCGGGCGGCGCCTCAGACGCTGCGGGCGGTGATGTTGCCGTAGCCGGTGGTCGCGTCGATGGTCAGCGGGGCGGTCGCGCCCTCGGAGTTCTGGAGGGCGTTGTGGATGCGGCCGTAGCCGGTGCCCGCGTTGAGGGTGGCGGAGACGCCGCGCGCGGCGCCGACGGTGATGTCACCGTGCTGGGTGTTCAGGGTGAGCGCCCCGCCCGCCGCTTCGTCGATGGTGATCGCGCCCTTCTGGGTGCTGATCTCCGCCGGGCCGGCCAGGCGGCCGAGGGAGACGTCGCCGGACTGGACGGAGACGCGGGCCGAAGCGGTCTCGTCCAGCGTGACCTGGCCCTGCGCCGCCTCGACGACGACGTCACCCAGCCGGCCCGTACCCCGCAGCTCGGCGGCGGCCACCTTGGCCTCGACGTGCGAGCCGGCGGGCAGCTGGACGGTCACGTCCACGAAGCCGGAGTTGCCGGTGACCGGGTTCTTCGCCGGGGCGGCGACCACCCGGAGGACCCCGTCGGCGTACGCGACCTCGATCAGCTCGGCGGCCTTCACGTCGCGGCTCTTCGAGGGGTCCGCGGGCAGGACCTCGACGGTGGCGTCCTCGCGGTCTCCCGCGATGAGCTGGACGCGGCCGGCGGGGATGTCGAGGACGGCGGAGACCGGGGCGGCCGTGGCGAACTTCTGCATGGTGCTCTCCTTCATCGGTTTCGCGCGCCCCTTGCGGCCCGCTGCTTTCTGACATGAGAAACGCTACGTTGCATTCCAAGACCTGACAACAGGTTCGTTGCGCAAAAACATCATCCTCGCAGCTCAAAGACCTAGAATCGTTGCAACGGTCTGAAATTCAACGCAACGAAGCCTCTCCGCGCATTGCAATGAACCAGGGATAAACGCTACGCCTGACGGCCTGAGGACGGCTAGTGTGCGTCCATGACCTCTCTCGTACGGCACATCACCTTCGACTGCCACGACGCCTACACGCTGGGCCTGTTCTGGGCCGAGGTACTCAACGGGACCATCTCCGAGGAGGACCAGCCCGGCGATCCCGAGGTGCTGCTCACCTCGGAGGGCGGAACCCTTCTCTTCATCCAGGTGCCGGACGCCAAGTCCGCGAAGAACCGGGTGCACTTGGACGTCCAGCCGCAGGATCGTTCCCGCGACGAGGAAGTGGAACGCCTCCTCGCCCTCGGCGCCACGCTCGTCGGGGACCACCGCAGGCCCGACGGGACCGGCTGGGCGACCCTGGCCGACCCGGAGGGGAACGAGTTCTGCGTGGAACGCAGCGCGGCGGAGCGGAACTAGCCAACGCAAAGGCCCCGGCCTCCCTGAGGAGGCCGGGGCCTTGTCCGAGCGCTGGGCAGGCCTTGCACCTGCATCCCCCCACAGGAAGTGGGGTGCCTTTCCTTGGACCACCAACGCCAGTCCCACCGCCGGTTTCCCGGCCGCGAGCTCGAGATGAACTCTACAGCCAAGATCGGCGTCCGACCAGCCCCGGATGCCAAGAAGCGGAACCCTGCCGCCACCTGACAGACCGGCCGCCGCCCCCTCCCGGGGCGCGCCGGTCCCCCATAGGGTCCCGGCATGATCGATGCACACACCCACATACGCGTCGCCCGGCCCTCCCGCGACCTCGTGGCCGCCGAGCGGTTCTACGTCGACGGGCTCGGGCTCGACGTCCTGTGGCGGACCTCGGGGCACGTCCCCGGGGAGCACGACCTCGTCATGGTCGGCCCGGCGGGCGGGGGGTGGCACTTCGAGCTCACCCGCGACCCGGAGAACCCGGTCGAGCCCACCCCCACCATCGACGACCTGTTCGTCGTCTACCTCGGGCGGACCCCCGACGCGGCCCTCGTCGACCGTCTGACCGCCCACGGCGGGCAGCGGGTCCCGTCCAACAACCCGTACTGGGACGAGCACGGGGTCACGGTCGCCGACCCGGACGGCTACCGCCTGGTCCTCTGCTCCCGCACCTGGGGCTGACCGATCCGGCCAGCCCCACGGGTGATTCCGTCGAAGCCGTCACTTCACCGTCGGCGCGTGCGGGAGGCCGTTGTCCAGGGCGGTGTCGGCGCCCGCGAGGGAGCCCTGGGTGGACTTGGTCGCGCTGTTCGCGGCCGCGCCGGTGACGGCGAGGGCGGTCTTGGTGTCCTGGACCGCCTGGCCCGGGTGGCCGGCGATGTCGACGACGCGCTCGACGACGGGCTGGCTCTCCAGCGTGGGCCCGTCGGCGGCCTGCGCGGCGGCGGGGGTGAGGGCGAGGGCGGCGCCGCCGGTGAGGACCAGGGCGGACAGGGTGCGCTTGATGGCAGTCATGCCCGTCCCAACGACCCCGCCACACCCCGGGTCACCGCCGCCCCCCACGTTGGTGTGAACCCCAGCCACGCACGAGGGCTTTCGACATAACGCTTGCGTAATATGCCTCACTTGGCATACTCGGAGGGAAGGTCCGTGAACTGGGAAGTGATCGTCGTGGAGCCCGCCCTTTCCTGGCTGCACGCCCTGCGCCAAAACGATCGGCCGACGCTCATCCAGATCAGCAAGGCCATCACCGCACTGCGACAAGAAGGCCCGGCGATGGGCCGTCCCCTCGTGGACACCGTCAGGGGCTCCCGTCTGGCCAACCTCAAGGAGCTCCGTCCCGGGTCCACCGGCGGGAGTGAGGTGCGGCTGCTGTTCGTGTTCGACCCGCTGCGGCGCGCGGTGTTTCTCGTCGGGGGCGACAAGGCCGGCGACTGGCGCGGCTGGTACCTGTCGGCGGTTCCCCTGGCCGAGAAGGCGTACGAGGATTACCTGACGGAGTTGGAGGAGGACACCGCATGAACCACAGCCAGGGCGAGAACCCGATGCCCGGAGGCAGCCCGAAGGCCGCCCGCTGGGACGACCTCGTCGAGGAGTTCGGCTTCTCCCCCGCCGAACGGGAGGAGGTCGACCGCGGCGCGGCGGAGATGATCGCCGTGGTCCGGGCGCACCGGCTGGCGGAGGTCCGCAAGCGTCAGCACACGACGCAGGTCCAGGTGGCCGAGGCCATGGGGGTGACCCAGGCGCGGGTCTCCCGGATCGAGAACGGCCAGCTGGAACGCAGCGAGGTCGAGACCCTCGCCGCGTACGTCCGGGCGCTCGGCGGCAGGCTGAAGATCGTGGCCGAGTTCGGGGACGAGCAGTACGTCCTCGGCTGACGGCCGCCCCGGCCGGGGCGGCGTCCCCCACCGGGCGGCCGCCCCGGCGGGTCAGTCCTCGACCACCAGTGACGGCGTCGACCGCGTGAGGACCTCGCCGCGGAAGAAGGCCGGGCTGCGGCGCTCGGTGATGAGCATGATGACCGCGCCCAGGGCCAGCAGGCCGACGCCGATGACGAAGACGCTGCCGACGCCCAGGCCCGGGATGGTGGAGCCGGAGCCGTAGGAGGGGTCCCAGGCGTCCGTCAGCGTCTTGACGAAGACCGCCGCCAGGAGCAGGCCGCCCAGGACGGGGAAGACGCCCTTGAAGAACAGGTCGCGGGCGGAGCGGCGCAGGTCGCCGCGGAAGTACCAGGCGCAGGCGAAGGCCGTCAGGGAGTAGTAGAAGCAGATCATCAGGCCGAGCGCGAAGATCGTGTCGGTGAGGACGTTCTCGCTGACCAGGGTCATGACCGTGTAGAACGCGCCGGTCGCGACGCCCGCCGTGACGGTGGCGCGGCCCGGGGTCTTGAAGCGCGGGTGGACCTTGGCGTAGGAGGCGGGCAGGGCCTCGTACGTGGACATGGCGAGGACCGTGCGGGCGACCGGGATGAAGGTGGTCTGGAGCGACGCGGCCGCCGAGGCGAGGACCGCCACGAAGAGCAGGATGCCGAGGGCCGGGCCCATGACCGGGCCGGCCAGTGCGGCGAAGACGTTGCCGGAGGTCTCCGGGTTGCCGAGGCCCAGGCCCTTGTCGCCGGAGCCCACGGCCATCTGGGCGGCGATGCCGGTGGCCAGGTAGGAGCCGACGAGGACGACCATCGCGATGAGCGAGGCGCGGCCGGGGGTCTTGGCGGAGCCGATGGTCTCCTCGTTCGCGGTGAGGCAGGTGTCCCAGCCCCAGTACATGAAGATCGAGAGCGAGAGTCCGGCGGTGAAGGCGCCCATGGACTCGACCGCGAAGGGGTTCATCCACTGCCAGGAGAAGTCCACGCCGGTGTCGAAGGCGCCGGCGGAGGCCTTCTGGAAGGCCATGGCCACGAAGACCGCGAGGACGAGCAGCTGGAGGCCGACGAGGGTGTACTGGACGCCCTTGGTCGCGGTCAGGCCCCGGTAGCTGATGGCGGTGGCGACGGCGATCAGCGTCAGACAGGTGGCGATGTGGGCGAACTTGTCGTGGTCGAGGGCGGCGATGTCCGGGTCGGACGTGATCTCGCCGGCCAGCAGCCAGAAGTAGGACGTGGCGACCCCGGCCAGGTTCGACAGGACGATGATCGTGGCGATCACCAGGCCCCAGCCGCACATCCAGCCGATCCGCGGGCCGAAGGCCTTGACGGTCCAGGTGAAGGAGGTGCCGCAGTCCGGCATGTCCTTGTTGAGCTCGCGGTAGGCGAAGGCGACGAGCAGCATCGGCAGGAAGCCGGCCAGGAAGACGGCGGGCATCTGGAGGCCGACCTGCCCGGCGGTGGAGCCGAGGGTGGAGGTCAGGCAGTAGACGGGGGCGACGGTGGAGATGCCGATGACGGCGCTGCCCATCAGGCCGACGGAGCCCTTGCCGAGGCCCTTGCCGCGCACCTCGCCGTCGCCCGCGGCGACGCCGCCCACCGTGTCTCCGACCCGAGGCCGCTCGTCCAGCTGTGTCATGAGAAAGGACGGTAGAGGGTGCGATTTCCACATCCGGACGGGTTAACTCCAGATGTCGGCGCAATGAATCGCCTTGGAATGTCAATCCACGGGCAGTTTACGACGCCCGATTGCAAGATCGACTCGCACCCCCCGCGCCCGATTCGCAGGCGTCGGACATGAGGTTCCGGAATGCGGAAATCGCACCAGCGCCCGGAATGTCCGTTTGGAAAATTTCCCGAGGCAATTTTTTCCCGGCCGCCCCGGCCCCTACCCCGCCCACACGATCGACTGCGTCTCGCTGTACGCGTGCAGCGCGTACGAGCCCACGTCCCGGCCCACCCCCGACCGCTTGAAGCCCCCGAACGGCGCCTCCATGTTCCGGCCGATCGTGTTCACCCCGACCCCGCCGGACCGCAGCCGCCGCGCCACCCGGAAGGCCCGCGCCGCGTCCCCCGACCACACGTAGCTGATCAGCCCGTAGTCGCTGTCGTTGGCCAGGGCCACCGCCTCGTCCTCGCCCCCGTCGAAGGGGACGACCACGACCACCGGCCCGAAGATCTCCTCCCGCACCACCCGCATGTCGTTCGTACAGTCGACCAGCAGCGTGGGCGCCACGTAGAAACCTCGCCCCGCCCCCACCACCGGCCGCTCCCCGCCGTACGCGATCCGCGCCCCCTCCTTGCGGCCCAGCTCCACGTACGCCTCCACCCGGTCCCGGTGCGCGGCCGAGATCACCGGGCCGACCACCGTCCCCTTCACCGCCGGATCCCCGAGCTTCATGAACGCCAGGTACCCCGTCAGCTTCTCCACCAGCTCCGCGTACACCGACCGGTGGACGATCACCCGCGTCGGGGCCGTGCAGATCTGCCCGCTGTAGAAGGAGAAGGTGGTGCCGATGCCCATGACCGCCGCGTCCAGGTCGGCGTCCCCGAAGACCACCGCCGCGCCCTTGCCGCCCAGCTCCATCAGCTGCCGCTTCATGGACCGCCCGCAGACCTCCGCGATCCGCTGCCCCACCCCCGTCGAGCCGGTGAAGGACACCATGTCCACGTGCGGGGAGTCCACCGCCGCCTCGCCGACCTCCACCGCCTGCCCCGAGACCACGTTCACCACCCCCGGCGGGATCCCGGCCTCCGCCAGCGCCTCGGCCATCCGGAACACCGACAGCGGGTCCTGCGGGGCCGGCTTGACCACCACCGTGTTCCCCATCGCCAGCGCCGGGGCCACCTTGCCCGCCGGGTTCGCCCACGGGTTGTTGTACGAGGTGATACAGGTGACCACCCCGACCGGCTGGCGCACCTCCAGCGCCCCCAGCACGCTCGCCGCCCCCATCGGCCCGGCCTCGGTGACCTGCGGCGGCAGCCCCCGCTCCACCGGCTCCAGCGCCCCCTTCGCGTACCGCCGGAACCGCGAGACCCCCACCCCGACCTGCATCCCGCGCGCGATCCCGGTCGGGGCGCCCGTCTCCGCCCGGGCCAGCTCCGCCCACGGCTCGAACTCCCGCTGGATCACGTCCGCGGCCCGGTCCAGGATCGCCGCCCGCTCCTCGGGCCGCGTACGGGACCACGGGCCGAAGGCCTCGGCGGCCGCCCGGGCCGCCTCCTCGACCTGCGCCCGCGAGGCCTCGGGGGCCAGGCCCACCACGGACTCGTCCGCCGGGTTCACCACCTCGTAGTGGCCGCCGTCGGGCTCGGTCCACTCCCCGCCGATGTACAGCCCCTGCCGCTGCCCGCCGCTCATCGTGTGCTCACCGTCCTCGTGTCCCGGCCCGAACGGAGCACGATCCCCGGGATCGCGCCGGTCACCTCGTCGTGGCGGATGGTCTCGACCCCGTTGACCCGGACCGACACGATCCCGATCGCCCGGGAGTCCAGGCGGGGGCTGTCCCCCGGCAGGTCGTGGACCAGGGTGGCCGGGCCGGCCTCGATGCGCTCCGGGTCGAAGAGGACCAGGTCCGCGTGCCAGCCCTCGGCGATCCGGCCGCGCTCGCGCAGCCCGAACAGCCGCGCCGGGTCGTCCGTCAGCATCCGCACCGCCTGCTCCAGCGGCACCAGCTTGCGGCCGCGCAGGCAGTCGCCGAGAAACCGGGTCGTGTACGGGGCCCCGCACATCCGGTCCAGGTGCGCGCCCGCGTCGGAGCCACCGAGCATGACGTCCTCGTGCTGCCAGGTCTCGGCGCGCAGGGCCCAGGTCGCCGGGTCGTTGTCGGTGGGCATCGGCCACAGGACGGTGCGCAGGCCGTCGTTGGCACAGATCTCGACGAGGCACTCGAAGGGGTCCTGCCCGCGCTCGGCGGCGATGTCGTTCACGACGCGCCCGCTGAGCCCCTCGTTCTCCTCGCTGTACGTGTCACCGATGACGTACCGGCCGAAGTCGGCGAGGCGCCGGAAGACCCCGGCCTCCTTGCTGTCGGCGCGGCGCAGCATCCCGGCCCGTACGTCCGGATCGCGGAGCTTCGCGATCCGCTCGGGGACGGGGAGGTTCAGGACCTCGCCCCAGCCGGGGATGAGGTTGAGCGCGCAGAACGTGCCGAGGGACATGTTCATGGGCGTGAGGATCGGCATGGTCAGCGCCACGATCCGGCCGCCCGCCTTACGGGCACGCTCGCTGGGCACCAGCTGGCGCGGGACCCGTTCGGGGACGGCGGCGTCGATGGTGAGCACGTTCCAGTTCAGCGGCCTGCCCGCGGCGGCGCTCATCTCGACGAAGAGGTCGATCTCCTCGTCGGAGAACTGGTCGAGGCAGCCGGCGACGATCGCTTCGAGCTGGGTGCCCTCGTGGTCGCCGACGGCGCGGGAGAGCGCGAGCAGCTCGGCGGGCGCCGCGTGCCGGGAGGCGACGGGGGCGCCGTCGCCGTCGGAGTGGGTGGAGGACTGGGTGGTGGACAGGCCCCAGGCGCCGGCGTCCATGGCCTCGTGGAGGAGGGCGAGCATCTGCTCCAGCTGGGCGGGGGTGGGGGCGGCGTCGCCGGTGGCGGCCTCCCCCATCACGTGGCGGCGCAGGGCGCAGTGGCCGACCATGAACCCGGCGTTGACGGCGATCCGCCCCTCCAGGGCGTCGAGGTACTCGCGGAAGGTCGACCAGGACCAGTCGACGCCCTCTTCCAGCGCGGCGAGGGCCATGCCCTCGACCCGGCTCATCATGCGGCGGGTGTAGTCGGCGTCCTCGGGGCGGTCGGGGTTGAGGGGCGCCAGGGTGAACCCGCAGTTGCCGCCGGCGACGGTGGTGACGCCGTGGTTCATGGAGGGGGTGGCGTACGGGTCCCAGAACAGCTGGGCGTCGTAGTGGGTGTGGGGGTCGATGAACCCCGGGGTGAGGACGAGCCCGGTGGCGTCCTCGCTGGTACGGGCCTCCTCGCCGACCGTGCCGGGGGGTGCGATGACGGCGATGCGGCCGTCGCGTATGCCGACGTCCGCGACGCGGGCGGGGGCGCCGGTGCCGTCCACGACGGTCGCTCCGCGGATGAGGTGGTCGAGCATGGGGTTCCCTTCCCGTGGGGTGCGGCGTGCGGTGCGGTGGCGTGCCGGGTGCGGGTGCGCCGCTGCGCGGGGCGGTCTCCCCGCGCCGCGGCACCACCCGCACCCCCAGCCGGGCCCCGCGCTACGCGGACTGGCGGAAGCGGGTGGTGCGGTGGACCGGGTCCGTGTCGATGTGCGGGATCACGTGCTCGCCGATCAGCTTGATCGTCGTCATCGTGTCCTCGTACGAGACACCGGTCGGCAGGCCGAAGGACAGCTGGTCCGCCCCCGCCCGCTCCCACCGCTCGCACTGCGCCCGCACCTCCGCGGGATCACCGCAGATCAGCAGCTCCTCCGCGATCAGCAGCTCGATGATCTCCGCGTTGTACTCCGGCAGCGTCTCCGGCCACTGCGGGATCGCCTCCGGCCGGGGGAAGGTGTCGTGGTAGCGGAAGACCAGCGACTGGAAGCGGTTCATGTTCGCGTTGACCGCGATCTCGACCGCCTTCTCGTGCGTCTCCGCGCAGATCGCCGTCGAGGTGACCATCACGTTGTCGTTCACGAAGGCCCCGACCGCCTTCGCCTCCTGGATGGCCGTCTTGTACTGCTCCAGCACCCACTCCATGTCCGAGACCTTCTGGACGCTGAAGCCCAGCACCCCGAGGCCCTTCTTCGCCGCCATCGCGTACGAGGAGGGGGAGCCCGCGGCGTACCACATGGCGGGGTGGGCCTTGCCGTACGGCTTGGGGAAGATCTTGCGCGGCGGCAGCGACCAGTGCTTGCCCTGGAACCCCTCGTACTCCTCCTGGAGGAACATCTTGGGGAATTCCGCGATGGTCTCCTCCCAGATCTCCTTGGTGTGGTTCATGTCCGTGATGCCGGGCAGGAAGCCGAGGATCTCGTGGCTGCCGGCGCCGCGCCCGGTGCCGAACTCGAAGCGGCCCTTGGAGAGGTGGTCGAGCATGGTGACCTTCTCGGCCACCTTCACCGGGTGGTTCACCGGGGCGAGGGGGTTGAAGATGCCCGAGCCGAGGTGGATGCGCTCGGTGGCGGCGGCGAGGTAGCCGAGGAAGACCTCGTTCGCCGACAGGTGGGAGTACTCCTCCAGGAAGTGGTGCTCGGAGGCCCAGGCGTACTTGAAGCCGGACTTGTCGGCCTGGATGACGTACTGGGTCTCCTCGAGCAGCGCCTTGTGCTCCGCCTCGGGGTCGACCTTGGACCGCGCCTCAGGCACGTATCCCTGCACGAAGAGCCCGAATTCCAAGGGGTTCACCGTCCTTAGGTTTCTGACGTTGCGTCAGATTTGATGGATCCGACTGTTCCACCGGGGAGTGGGAGCGTCAAGAGCGGGGATGCGGTTAACTGACGACACGTCAGATATCTGTCGCGGCCCGGTCCGCCGGGTCCGTCACAGGATGCTGACCCCCGCCGTCCAGCCCCCGTCGATCACGAACGGCTGCCCGGTGATGTACGAGGAGTCCTCGGACGTCAGGAACAGCGCCAGCCTCGCTATCTCCTCCGGCCGCCCCACCCGCCCCAGCGGCACCACCCGCCGGTACAGGTCCGCCATCGCCTCCCGGGCCTCCTCCGTCATCCCGGCCGGGTCCAGCAGTCCCGGGTTGGCCATGGGGGTGTCCACCGCGCCCGGGCACACCGCGTTGACCCGGATGTTCCGCGCGGCCAGCTCCAGCGCCGCCACCCGCGTCAGGCCGAGGACGGCCGCCTTGGTCGCCGCGTACGCGCCCACGTACGCCATGCCCGTCACGCCCGTGTACGAGGAGGTGTTGACGATCGTCCCGCCGCCCGCCTCCCCGATCTCGGGGGCGACCGCCTTGATCCCGAGGAAGGCCCCGACCTGGTTGACCCGCACCACCTGCTCGAACTCCTCCAGCGGGGTCGCGGTCAGCTCGTTGAAACGCAGGATGCCCGCGTTGTTGACCAGCCCGTCGACCCGGCCGAAGGCCTCCTTCGCCAGGGCCACGGCGGCCGCCCAGTCCTCCTCCCGGCCCACGTCCAGCCGGACGTACCGGGCGCGGTCCTCGCCGTGCTCCCCGGTGATCTCCTTGGCGACGGCGGCGCCCTGCTCGTCGAGCACGTCGCCGAGCACCACCCGCGCGCCCTCGGCGGCGAAGAGCCGCGCCTCCTGCTCGCCCTGCCCGCGCGCCGCACCGGTGATGATGACGACGCGCCCGTCCAGCTTCCCCATGGGTACCTCCTCCGGTCTAGTCGTTGAGCAGCGGGGCCACCTCGGCCCCGAAGGCGGTGATCTGGGCGACGAGTTCGGCGCGGTCGCGGCTGCGGAAACGGACCTGGATCTGGTCCACGCCCAGCGCCCGGTACTCCCGCAGGGACTCCGCGAGCGCCTCCGCCTTGCCCGTGAGGGTGCGCCGGCCGGTGTCCCAGCCGGGTTCGCCGACGTAGAGGGGCTCGGTGATCGCCCCGACCTCGAAGGGCCCCTCCACCCCGGCCGCCTCCCGCAGCTCGCGGATCCGGGCCAGCTGCGCCGGGATCCGCTCGCGCGGGTCGCCCTGCGGGAGCCAGCCGTCACCGCGTACGGCCGCCCGGCGCACGGCGGCGGGCGAGGACCCGCCGACCCAGACGGGGATCCGCGCCTGGGCGGGGCGGGGCGACTGGCCGAGGTCGCGGAAGGAGAACCGTTCCCCCTCGAACTCGGGGAACTCCTCCGGGCCGAGGGCGGCGCGCAGGGCGTCCAGGGTCTCGTCGAGGACCGGCCCGCGCCCCTCGAAGTCGGCCCCGAGCGCCTCGAACTCCTCCCGCACGTGCCCGGCCCCGACCCCGAGGACCAGGCGGCCCCGGGAGAGGTGGTCGAGGGTCGCGTACTGCTTGGCCGTGGCCAGCGGGTGGCGCAGGCCGACGATCGCGACGTGGCTCAGCAGCCGCACCCGCTCGGTGACGCCGGCCAGGAAGGCCAGGGTGGCCACCGGGTCGTACCAGACGGTGCCCATGGGGCCGGCGAGCCGGCGCGGGATGGCCACGTGGTCGCAGGTGGCCAGGTAGCCGAAGCCGGCCCGGTCGGCGGCCCGCGCCACCTCGGCGAGGTCGGCCGCTCCGGCCGAGGCCTCCCAGGGCTCGGCGTAGATGGTGCTCTGCGACTGGACCGGGAGCTGCATCCCGTACGCCAGCCGGCCCTCCGGAAACACACGTGCCATGGCCGCCCCGCCTCGCCTTCGCATGCCGATTCGCCGTACGGCGCCGGGCGCCATCGTCGTAGCTGACGGTCCGTCAGGCAAGGGGTAGGGCGGGACCGGCGGAAGGGGTGGCGGGTACGGGTACGTACCCGTACCCTTGAGGCATGGGAAGGAGCCCCGCGATGCCCGACGCCAACATCCGCATCCCCGAGGAAGCCAAGGACAGACTCGCCGCCATAGCGGCTGCCGAGGGCCTGTCCCTGCGCGCCTACCTGGCCCGCCTCGCCGAAACCCTGCTCACTCCGGCCGAGCGGGCCGAACGTGCCGAACGCGCCCGCACCGCGCTCCGGGAGTGGACGGGCTACGCGCCCACGGCCACCGAGGAACTCAGCCTGGACGGCGAGCTCGACCGGCGACTGGCCGAGGCGAGGGGCCGGTGACCGACACCCACATCGTGCTGGACGAGACCGCGATGCTGGCGGCCGGGCGGGGGAACGTCCTGGTCTCCCGCCTCATCCACCGCGCGCACGGCGAGGTGGGCTGGTTCCTGTACGCCCCCGCCTGCGCACTCGTCGAAGCCGACCGGGTCCGGCCCGGCACCGCGGAGCACCTCGCCGCCCTGCCCGGCGTCACCATCCTCGACCTGGACCTGCCGGCGGCCCTGGCCGTCGCCCGCGAGGAGACCTGGGCCGCCGCCCACACCCGGTACGCGGCGCGGCCCACCGCCGACCGCCCCGAGGGGGCGATCGTCGCCACCACGGAACCGAAGCGCTGGGACGGGGAACCGGTCCGCGTCCTGGACCTCGGACCCTGAGGCCGGGGCCCGGACTCAGAAGCCGGCCGGGCCCATCGCGATGACGGGGTGGGCCGCCGGGTCCAGGGTCTCCAGGAGCCGCTCCATCGCCGCCTTCGGCAGGCCGACGCAGCCCTGGGAGGGGCCGTCGTGGTCCACGTGGAGCCAGATGTTGCCGCCCCGGCCCTCACCGTCCGGCATGACCGGGTCCAGCGGGGAGACGCCCCGGCGGCGGTTGTAGTCGATCGCCACGACGTAGTCGAAGGAGCCGGCGAGGGACTCGCCGTTCACCCCGAGCCCCGTGGCGACGAAGCCGGAGTCGCGGTCGTACGGGAGCTTCGTGCCGGGCGGGGCTGCCAGCAGGCCGCCGGCGTCGCTGAGGGAGAAGACCCCCTCCGGGGAGGTCAGGTCCCCGTACGCGCGGGCGGTGGACCACCCCTTGGCGCCGTTGCGGGCCGGCCACTGCGCGGCCCGCACCCAGTCCGCGCCGGGCGCGGGGCGGGTGTACAGGGCGGCGGTGGACTCCGAGGAGTCCTTCGCCTTGCCGGTGACGAGGACCAGCTGGCGCGCCTCGGCCGGGATACGGGCCCGGGTGGCCTCGCTGAGGGCCGCCGCCGGGAGCCCCTGGAGGGCGTCGGGACGCCTGCCACCGCGCGCGGCGTGCTCGGGGCCGGCGGCGTGGGCCTTGGGACGGGCGTCGGAGCGGGCCGGGGCCGCGGGGGCGCCGGGCGGCTCGTACAGGGCGTGCACCCATCCGGCGGCGAAGAGCAGCAGTCCGGCGGTGGCGACCAGCACCAGCGCCCTGGAGGGCCGCCCGCCCGCCGGCCCCCGCCGCCGCCGGGCAGCCCCCCGCCGGCCACCACGTTCCGTGGTGCGGGGGCTGGGGGCGGGGCCGGATCCGGCGCGGCGGTGCTTGCTCATCCCCCCGACGGTACCTCAGCTGATCACATTTACCGGCGAGTCGAGTTCCGCTTCGGGGTGGCGGGGCGCGCCTCCGGGGCATGCGAAAGGCCCCGGTCTCCGTGAGGAGGCCGGGGCCTTGATCGAGCGCTGGGCAGGCCTTGCACCTGCATCCCCCCACAGGAAGTGGGGTGCCTTTCCTTGGACCACCAACGCCAGTCCCACCGCCGGTTTCCCGGCCGCGAGCTCGAGATGAACTCTACAGCCAAGATCGGCGTCCGACCAGCCCCGACGGCCGACAAGCGGAAGCTGGGGGCGATCTGACGCCCACGCCGGCTCCATATGCCCGCCGCCGCATTGTTCTGTGCGGGTATCACCCCGGGGCGGCCGCCGGAGAGCGGCAGAAGAGGAGCCTCCGGCGGCATGGACGGCTGACGCTGCCGTACGGCGTCCGCCTCGTCGTTCCCTGCGGACGTCAACGGCCGGACGCCAAGAAGCGGAACCCCCCTCGCCATGCCGTGCGCCGCTCACACGCCGCCACGGCCCGACTCTCCCCTCGGCCCGTCACCAGCCCCGGGGGGACGCCGGACTCCGAGGAAAGAGGAGCGCGCGATCCCCGCCCCGGCGCAGACCGCCCCACCTCCACCCGAAGCCACGCACACCCCTCCCGCCCGGGGCCCCCGCCGACTTACCCTGCGGTGATGAGAACTCCGCGTCAGGCAGCGCGCATCGTCGTCCTCTCCCCCAGCGGGTCGGTGTTCCTGTTCCGGGAGAACAACATCGAAGTCGGCATCCACTGGCTGCCCCCGGGCGGCGGCATGGATCCCGGCGAGACCCCCGAGGAGTGCGTGCGGCGGGAGCTGCGCGAGGAGACCGGGTGGACCGACCTGGAGCCGCAGCGGCTCCTGTGCACCTGGGAGCACGACTTCACCCACGAGGGCATCCCCGTCCGGCAGCACGAGCACATCTACGTCACCGCCGGCCCCCACCGGGAGCCCGTGCTCGAAGCCCCCGGCATCCACTGGCAGTGGGTCTCACCGGAGCGCCTCGCCACCCTCGGCGAGCCGCTCTGGCCCCCGCGCCTGCCGGACCTCCTCGCCGGCGCCCAGGCCGGACCCGTCCACTTCGGCCTCGTCACATAAGCCGGGGGCCCCGTCTAGCGCGGCTGCGAACGGTGCGTGCGCCAGGCCGTCAGGGCCTGGTCCCTCGTGCCCGTCGGGTGGTCGGCGTGCCAGGTGCGCAGGAAGCGGTTGAACTCGAACTGGCCGCCGATCTCCTGGGGTTCGGCCGCCGCCTGCCGGGTGTCGTGCCAGTGGGCGACCGCTTCGCCCAGGGTGCGGCCCGCGTTCTCCGCGACGTACGCGCGCATGTGGCCGTCGAAGTGGAACCCCGCACCGATCTCGCGCCGGAAGAACTCCCGCAGCACCTGGCTGCACCGCTGCCCCTCGGGGATGACGGTCGAGGCGTCCACCGGCGCGGACAGCTGGCGGCCCGTCGCCGGCCTGCGGGCCGGGGCCGCCGGGAGCGGCTCGCCGTCGAGCGCGGCCCGCAGCCGCTCGGTGAGCGCCGGCTTCCCGCCGCCGCGCGGCACGTCGAGCCGCCGGGCGAGTTCGGTCAGCTCGGCCAGGGTCCAGTACCAGCGCGCCAGCTCGGCACCGGTGAGCGCGGGGCTGAGGGGCGGCCGCTCCTCCGGAACGACCTCGCCGTGATTCGAACGCATGTCCCCATCCTAGGGCGCGGGCCGCAGCCGGCAGGGGCGGTCAGCGCTTGGGGGTGGTGGCCTTCGCGTACAGCTGGGCGGCGTAGTCGCCGAGGACGGTGCTGGTGGAGACGTCGTCCGTGTCCCCGCCCGTGAGGATGCCGATGATCTTCCCGTCGCGGCCGAGCCAGGCGCTGCCGCTGGTCCCGCCGGGGAAGTCGGAGCAGTCGAAGCGCTGCTCGCGCTCGCTGGTGCGGACGGCCACCGCCGTGCAGGTGCGGGGGACCTTGCGGTCGGCGGGGTAGCCCGTCACCGTGACCTGCTCGCCCGCGCGGCCGCTGGTGTCCAGGACGGCGCCGCCGGTGAGGTCCTCGATGTTGCGGCCCTTGTCGTCGGGGGCGAGGCGGGCGAAGGCGAGGTCGTAGTCGTCGTCCGTGTCGTCGGCCCAGCGCTTGTCCTCGTAGACCTGCTCTATCTTCCAGACCCCGTACGGGGCGACACCGTTCGCGTACGCGGGTGCGAAGACGGCTCCGCCGTCGCGGGTCTGCTCACCCTCCAGGAGGCAGTGGCCGGCGGTGATGAGCATGTTCTTGCCGGGGCTGCGGACGACCGTCGCGGTGCAGAAGTGGTCGCCCTCCAGGCTGCCGGTGAACAGGGCGCCGGTGTAGCTGGTGGCGTCGCCCGGCTTGGGGGTGACGGGGGCCGACTGGGGTTTGCCGAGCTGCGGCTTGGAGGCTTGCGGACGCGAAGATCCGCTCGGCGACGCGGCCGGCGCGGCCGATTTGGCGTGTACGGGGGCGGTTGCCTCGGGGGGCGGCACCAGCTCGGCGACCGCCGCCGACGCTCCCAGCGCCGCGACCCCGCACAGCACCGCCGTCACCACGGAACGCTTGTCCACCGCCATGATCCCTCCCGCCTTTGCCCTGGCGAAGCATGCCCCGTCGGCGGGCCGGGGTGCAAGGCCCGCCCTCGCGCGCCGCTGGGACGGCGCGTTTCCGGCCAGGGCACGCGGCCGGAACCTTTCAGCTCAACCCCCTTTACACGGCGCCGCTTTGGCGTACTCTCCTCCTCGTCAGGAAAACAGTGTCTGGGGGAAACAGTAATGCTCGGGATCATCGCCGCCACCACCGCCGCCACGCTCGCCGCTCCCGTCGCCGGCCTCCTCGCCCACCGCGCCGTGCGCCGGTCCGCGAACGCCCGCCTGATGCGCATCGACACGCCGGACGGCATCGACGAGCAGGGGTTCGTCCGGATCGGCGGGACCGACCAGTGGATCTCGGTCCGGGGCGAGGACCGGGCCAACCCCGTCCTGCTGGAGCTGCACGGCGGCCCGGGCGCGGCGAACTCCCCGTACGGGGCCCGCACCCGGGCCTGGGAGGAGCACTTCACCCTGGTCCGCTGGGACATGCGCGGGGCCGGGCTGACCTTCGCCCACGGCGGGCCCGCCGGCCAGGGCGGCGAGCCGTCCTTCGAGCGGCTGTACGCGGACGCGCTGGAGGTCGTCCACCACGTCCGGGAGCGTCTCGGCGTCGAGCGGGTGGTGCTGCTGGCGAGCTCCTTCGGGACGGTGTCCGGGCTGCGGCTGGCCCGCAGCCACCCCGAGCTCTTCGCGGCGTACGTCGGCACCGACCAGAACGTCCTGGAGGCGGGACGGGACGCCTCCGCCTACGAGGCCACCCTGGAGCGGCTGCGGGCCGCCGGGAAGCGGAAGGACGTGGCGCGGCTGGAGGCGATGGGATCCGACTGGCGCCGCTGGACCCCGGCCCAGCGGGCGGCGTACGACAAGCTGTGCGCGGGCAGCGACCCGCTCACGCTGGACACCGTGAAGAAGGTGGTCCTGGGCTCGATGTGGCTGTCGCCGCTGTACTCCCTCGGGCGGATCGCCGCCTACTTCAAGGGGCAGGGCTTCTCGGAGCCGGTCACCGCGGGGACGCACGGGTTCGACGACTGGGCGGAGGGCACCCGCTTCGAGGTGCCGTTCTTCGTCTTCCAGGGTGCCCTGGACGTGATCACCCCGGCGGCCCGCGCCAAGGCGTACTTCGACGCGGTGGAGGCGCCGGTGAAGGCCTTCGCGCTGATCGAGGACGCGAGCCACTTCGCGGCGCTGCGCCGCCCGGACCGCTTCCTGGAGCTGCTGCTGACCCACGTCCGCCCCGTGGTGACGGCGCGGCCGGCCCCGGCCGGCCGGTCCGCCGCCGTCTGACGCCGTCCGATCCGGCGCGGACGGCAGGGGGCGGGGGCCGCCGGGGCCCCGCCCCCTGCCGTCGCCTCAGGCCCCCTGCCGTCGCCTCAGGCCCCCCGCCGTCGTCTCAGGCCCCCGGCCAGAGCCCCTCGGGGGTGAGTCCGAGCAGGTCGATGGCGTTGCCGCGGACGATGCGCTCGACCACGTCCGCGTCCAGGTGGCCCATCTGGGCCTCGCCGACCTCCCGGGACTTGGGCCAGGTGGAGTCCGAGTGCGGGTAGTCCGTCTCGTAGAGGACGTTGCCGACGCCGATGGAGTCGAGGTTCTTCAGGCCGAAGGCGTCGTCGAAGAAGCAGCCGAAGACGTGCTCGGCGAAGAGCTCGGACGGCGGGCGGTGGACCTTGTCGGCGACCCCGCCCCAGCCCCGGTTCTCCTCCCAGACCACGTTCGCGCGCTCCAGGATGTAGGGGATCCAGCCGATCTGGCCCTCGGCGTACATGATCCGCAGGTTGGGGAAGCGTTCGAACTTGCCGCTCATCAGCCAGTCGACCATCGAGAAGCAGCAGTTGGCGAAGGTGATGGTGGAGCCGACGGCCGGCGGGGCGTCGGCGGAGGTGGACGGCATGCGCGAGGAGGAGCCGATGTGCATGGCGATGACCGTGCCGGTCTCGTCGCAGGCCTGGAGGAAGGGGTCCCACGCGTCGGTGTGGATGGACGGGAGCCCCAGGTGCGGGGGTATCTCGGAGAAGGCGACGGCGCGCACGCCCCGGGCGGCGTTGCGGCGGACCTCCTCGGCGGCCAGCCGGGCGTCCCACAGCGGGACGAGGGTGAGCGGGATGAGGCGGCCCCGCGCGAGGGGCCCGCACCACTCCTCCACCATCCAGTCGTTGTAGGCGCGGACGCCGAGCAGGCCCAGTTCGCGGTCCTTGGCCTCGGTGAAGGTCTGGCCGCAGAAGCGCGGGAAGGTGGGGAAGCAGAGGGCGGACTGGACGTGGTTGACGTCCATGTCGGCGAGGCGCTCGGGAACCGAGAAGGAGCCCGGGCGCATCTGCTCGTAGGTGATGACTTCCAGTCTGATCTCGTCACGGTCGTATCCGACGGCGGTGTCGAGGCGGGTGAGCGGCCGGTGCAGATCCTCGTAGACCCACCAGTCGCCGATGGGGCCGTCGTCGCCCTTCGCACCCATGACGGGGGCGAACTTCCCGCCCAGGAAGGTCATTTCCTTGAGGGGGGCGCGGACGATCCGGGGTCCGGTGTCGCGATATCTCGACGGGAGCCGGTCCCGCCAGACGTGAGGGGGCTCCACCGTGTGGTCGTCCACCGAGATGATCTTCGGGAAGGTCTCCATGGTTCTTACGGTAGCGTCGATCTGACGAACCGTCAGCTCTTCGGGCGCCAGTCGTTCTCCGGCCAGGAGCGGATGGCTCCGCCGCGGGCTGACGGGTACGGGCAACACAAGGCAGACTGGCCCTTGAAGCGACGGACCCGACGGACCCGACGGAAACCGACAGAGGGCAGGGGGAGGACAGATGGACGGCGGACCGGCCATCCCGCACCAGCCGAGTGACACCGACGGTCCCGGCACGCCCGCGGCACCCGGCACACCCGCCCCCGCGGACAACCGCTTCGCCGTGCTCGGGCCCGTCCGCGCCTGGCGCGGCGGCGAGGCGCTGCCCTCCGGCAGCCCCCAGCAGCGCGCCCTCCTCGCCGCACTGCTGCTGCGCGACGGCCGCACCGCCACCGCGCCCGAGCTGATCGACGCCATCTGGGGCGAAGACCCGCCGCAGCAGGCCCTCGCCACCATCCGCACCTACGCCTCCCGGCTGCGCAAGGTCCTCGACCCGGAACTCCTCGTCAGCGACGCCGGCGGCTACGCCATCCGGCTGCGCCACCAGGAAGCCCTCGACCTCGGCATCGCCCGCACCCTCGCCGGCGACGCCGACAAGGCCCGCACCGCCGGGGACCGCATCCTCGCCCGGACCCTGCTGGCCCGCGCCCTGGACCTGTGGGACGGCGAACCCCTCGCCGGGGTCCCCGGCCCGCACGCCGAGACCGAACGCACCCGCCTCACCGAATGGCGCTTCCAGCTGCTGGAGACCCGCCTCGACCTGGACCTGGAGGTCGGCCAGCACGCCGAGGCCGTCTCCGAGCTCACCGCCCTCACCGCCGCCCACCCGCTGCGCGAACGGCTCCGCGAGCTGCTGATGCTCGCCCTCTACCGCAGCGGCCGCCAGGCCGAGGCCCTCGCCGTGTACGCCGACACCCGCCGGCTCCTCGCCGACGAACTCGGCGTCGACCCCCGGCCCGAGCTCTCCGCCCTCCAGCAGCGCATCCTGAACGCGGACGCCGAACTGGCCCGCGCCGAGGACCCCGCCCCGGCCGCCGCCCCCGTGCCCGTACGTCCCGCCCAACTGCCCGCGACCGTCCCCGACTTCACCGGGCGGGCCCCCTTCGTCGACGAGCTCGGCGAGATCCTCGCCGGCTCCGAGGGGCAGGTCATGGCCGTCTCCGCGCTGGCCGGCATCGGCGGCGTCGGCAAGACCACCCTCGCCGTGCACGTCGCGCACGCCGCCCGCCCGCACTTCCCCGACGGCCAGCTCTACGTGGACCTCCAGGGCACCGAACCCCGCCCCGTCCTCCCCGAAGCCGTCCTCGGCTCCTTCCTGCGGGCCCTCGGCACCCCCGACAGCGCCATCCCCGACTCCCCCGCCGACCGGGCCGCCCTCTACCGCTCCACCCTCGACGGCCGCCGCGTCCTGGTCCTCCTCGACAACGCCCGCGACGCCGCCCAGGTCCGCCCGCTGCTCCCGGGCACCGCGGGCTGCGCCGCCCTCGTCACCAGCCGGGTCCGGATGTCGGGCCTCGCCGGCGCCCATCTCGTCGACCTCGACGTGATGAGCCCCGAGGAGGCCCTGCAACTGTTCACCCGCATCGTCGGCGCCGAACGCGTCGGCGCCGAACGCCAGGCCGCCCTCGACGTCGTCGGCGCCTGCGGGTTCCTGCCGCTCGCCATCCGCATCGCCGCGTCCCGGCTCGCCGCCCGCCGCACCTGGACCGTCTCCGTCCTCGCCGCCAAACTCGCCGACGAACGCCGCCGCCTCGACGAGCTCCAGTCCGGCGACCTCGCCGTCAAGGCCACCTTCGAGCTCGGCTACGGCCAGCTGGAACCCGCCCAGCAGCGCGCCTTCCGCCTGCTGGGCCTCGCCGACGGCCCCGACATCTCCCTGGCCGCCGCGGCCGCCGTCCTCGACCTGCCCGAGCACGACACCGAGGACCTCCTGGAGGCCTTAGTCGACTGCTCCCTGCTGGAATCCGCCGCCCCCGGCCGCTACCGCTTCCACGACCTCGTACGGCTCTACGCGCGTGCCTGCGCCGAACGCGACGAGCAGCCCGCCGGCGGGCGCGAGGCCGCCCTCGACCGGCTCCTCGACTTCTACCTGGCCACCGCCTCCCGCGTGTACGCCCTGGAACGGCCCGGCGACCGGCTGCCCGCCCACCTCTCCGAGACCCGCCGCCCCGGACTCGTCCTCACCGAGCCCCGCGCCGCCCTGGACTGGCTGTTCGCCGAGGCCGACCCGCTGCTGGCCTGCGTACGCCAGTCCGCCGGCCGGCCCGGGGCACTGCGCCGGGCCGTGGACCTGCTGTGGGCGGCCAAGGACCTCTCCGAGTCGGGGGCCAACTCCAAGCAGTACGAGTCGGCCGCGCTGACCCTGTGCGAGGCCGCGCGCGCCGCGCGGGACCCGCGCGCCGAGGGCCGCGCCCGGACCACCCTCACCATGGTCCACCTCTTCGTGGGCCGGTTCGACGAGGCCGACGAGCAGGCCCGCCAGGCCATGGAGCTCGCCCGCCTGGCCGGCGACCCGCTGCCCAGCTGCTGGGCGCCCAACGACCGCGGGATCATCGCCCTCTACCAGAAGCGGCACGAGGACGGCGAACGCTTCCTGCTGGAGGCCATCGAGAACTTCCGGGCCGACGCCAACTTCATCGGCGAGGCCAGCGCCCTGTGCAACCTCTCCCGGATCCACGTCGTCCTGGGCCGGCTGGACAGCGCCATCGACCTCGCCCAGCAGGGCATCGCCATATACGACCGGATGGGCCTGACCCTGCGCCTGGCCAACGGCCGCTACGCGCTGGGCATCGCCCTCACCCAGGCCGGGCGGCTGACGGAGGCGCTGGACCAGCTCGGCGAGGCCCTGTCGCTGTTCCACGACAACCGGCAGCCGCTGTGGGAGGGCGTGACGCACTTCCGGCTCGCGGAGGCCCACCTGGCCGCCCAGCGGCCCACCCTGGCCGCCAAGCACGCCGAGCAGGCCATCGCGCTGCGCGGGATCGGCGGGGAGTGGCGCCGGGCGACCGTGCTGACGGTCCTCGGCAAGGCGCTGCGGCGGCTCGGCCAGCCGGACCGGGCACGGGCGTGCTGGCGGGACGCGGAGGCGGTGTTCCTGCAACTGGGCTCGGCGGAACTGGCCGAAGTTCAGGCCCTGCTGGCGTCGGAGCTGGCCGCCTAACCCCCTGACCTGGAGTCCCGCTCGATGGACGGACGCGTTCATCGTTCGTTTATCGCCGCGCGGCAGGATGAGTGCATCGACCCGGGGCGTCGGGGGGCACTCGGGCCGGCTGGAGGGACTACCCGTTCGGCGGTCCACGGGGGAATCGCCGAACGGGCCCGCCAACCATCAGGCCCCACATCATGATCAGGAGAGAGTCGATGGCGACGAACGAGAACATCCTGCCGCTCGACGGCGACATCAGACCGCTCGACAACCACGCCTCGGGCGCCGACGTCAACCCGCTGGACGACGGCCTGCCGGCCCAGCCGCCGGCCGGCACGAAGCCGGGTGACAAGCCGCTCGACAACCACGCCTCGGACGTCGACATCGTGGCGATGGACAACCACGCGTCCGGCCCGCGCCCGTAAGGGCAGGTCGTACGGGGGGCCTTGAGCGGTCGTACGGGGGACGTACGGGGGAACCGCCCGAGGACGTACGGGGGAATCACGGGGGGAAGACGGGGGCGCACCACGGGGGATGCGCCACCGGCAAGGAGAAGGAGTACGGGGGAACGGGCGGGCGGGCCCACGGGGGATTCGGGGGAATCCGGGCACGCCCGCACGGGGGAACGTACGGGGGAAAGTACGGGGGAGCGGCGGCCGCGGTGGCCGGAGGGGGACCACCGCGGCCGCCGCATGTCCGCATGTCCGCATGTCCGCATGTCCGCGTGTCCGTCGAGGGGTCCCCTCCGCCGCACCGGTCATTAGGCTGAGTCCGTGTTCACCTCCCAGGGCCCGAGCCTGCGCGAACTGGCCGTCCAGGCCCTCTCCTCCGTCGAGCGGGGCTACGACCTGCTCGCGCCCACATTCGACGGGACGCCCTTCCGCACCCCGGACCGGATGCTCGACGCCGTCGAGGAGGCCCTCGCCCAGGGGGAGGGCTCCTTCGGCTCCGGCCTGGACCTCTGCTGCGGCACCGGCGCCGGCCTCGGCATGCTGCGCCGCCTGTGCCGCGACCGGGTCACCGGGGTGGACCTCAGCGCCGGAATGCTGGCGGAGGCCGCCCGCGCGCACCCGGAGGGCGTGGACCTCGTACGGGCCGACGCGCTGGCGCTGCCGGAGCGGCTCCGGAACACGTACGACCTCGCGGTCAGCTTCGGCGCCTTCGGCCACTTCCTCCCGGCCCAGCGGCCCGCCCTCTTCGGCGGCGCCCACCGCGTGCTGCGCCCCGGCGGGGTGTTCGCCTTCCCGGTGAGCGCGCCGGTCCCGCCCCGTTCCCCCGTGTGGTGGGCGGCGGCCGGCTTCGACGCGGTGATGCGGGTCCGCAACGCGGTGTGGCGGCCACCGTTCGTCATGTACTACCGCACCTTCCCCTTCGGTCCCGTCCGGGCGGACCTGGAGGCGGCGGGCTTCACCGTGGAGACGGTCCCGCTGACCCCCTTCGGCCTCCGCGAGGACGGCACCCCGCGCTGGCGGCTGCTGCTGGCACGCAAGCCGCCGTCCCGTCCGGGCCGCTGACGGCCCCGTCCGGGCCGGTGTGGATCAGGCGATCCGGTCGAAGGGGAGGTGGACGCGTTCCTCGTCGGTGACGTCGTGGCCGTCGCGGAGGCGGGCGATGTCGTTGCGGGACAGGGCGCGGCCGTAGATCCGTACGTCGTCCAGGGCGCCCGCGTAGAAGGCCTTGTAGTCGGGCTGGGTGCCGAGGTGGATGGTGAAGGGGCCGGTGGGGCGGAGGTCGCCGGACGGGCCGGTGGGGGCCGGGGTGGTGGCGGGCGGGCCGCCGTCGACGATGAGTTCGAGGCGTCCGCCGTCGCGCTGGAGGACGACGTGGTGCCATGCGTCGTCGTCGGTGCGGGTGCGGGAGGTGACGGCGACGGGGCCGGTCCCGGAGTTGAGGGTGGCTTCGAGGCGGCCGGTGGCGGGGTCGGCCTCCAGACGGATCTGGCGGGCGGCGGGGCCCTGCCCGTAGGCCCAGACGAGGGGCCGGCGCACGCCGCTCTCCCGGTCCTGGCCCCGGGTCTTGTACTTGACCCAGGTGGAGACGGCGAAGTCCTCCTCTCCGACGCGCAGTTCACCGGGGCAGTCGATCAGGCGGAGGAAGTCGTCCTTGCCGTCGAAACGCAGGGCCTTCCCGCCGCCGGGCCGGTTCCCGAGGCGGGGTGCGCCGTGGACGACGGCGTCGTTGCGGTGCGGGGTGGTGTCGGCGGTGGTGCGGGGGGTGAGGTCCTCGGCGGCGGCCTGGAGTTCGCGGGGGCCGAAGGCGGTGAACTTGACGTAGCCGTGGGGGGTTCCGTTGGCGGTCTCGTAGACCAGGCCCACCCGGCCGCCGGGGAGGGCGGCCATGTCGGAGTAGCCGGCGCGTTCGCGCAGGACGACGGCGCCGTCCGTGGACCAGGTGCGGCCCTCGTCGCGGGAGGTGCGGACGGCGAGGGTCCAGCGGTCGTTGGACTCGGCGCCGGGGCGGCTGGGCGCGGAGAGCAGCAGGGGGCCGCCGGGGAGCTGGAGGACGGATCCGGAGGCGGGCGGGGCGGGGAGGCCGGCGACGGGGACGAAGCCGGGCGCGGGGACCTCGGGGGCGGCGGCGTCGTCGATGATCGCGGAGAGCCGGTGGTCGGGGGTGCCGCAGGCGGCGGTGGAGCGGGCGTTGACGTAGATGCGGCCGTCGGGGAGCTGGGTGAGGGCCGGTTCGCTGGGGGCGGCGGTGCCTTCGGGGGCGCCCCAGCGGGCGCCGGGCCGCCAGGTGAGGCCGCCGTCGTCGCTGTAGAGGAGCTGGGCGCCCGATGTGCCGGACCCGGTGCGGTAGTCGGAGCTGACGACGAGGCGGCCGGGCCGGTCGGGGCGGGTGGGGGTGAGCTGGACGCCGTGGCCGGGGCCGACGGAGACCCAGGCCCAGTCGGCGTCCTTGAGCCGGGGCTGCGGGGCGGGGTCGGCGGTCCAGCCGGCGCCGTCGTCGGTGCTGTGGGCCAGGCGCAGTTCGCGGGGGCCGCGGACGCGGTTGCCGTCGGCGTCGGTGGTCCAGGTGCTGTAGGCGTGCAGGAGGGTGATGCGGCCGGACGCGGAGTCCACGACGGGGGCGGGGTTGCCGTAGGCGCCGGGGTCGCCGGCGCCGCGGATGATCTGCATCGGGCCCCAGGTGCGGCCCTCGTCGGAGGACCGCTTGAGGACGAGGTCGATGTCGCCGACGTCGCCGCAGCCGGAGGTGCGGGCCTCGGCGATGGCCAGCAGGGTGCCGGCCCTGGTGGTGGTGAGGGTGGGGGTGCGGTAGCAGTCGTACCCCTCGGTGAAGGCGTTGAAGGGGGCGGAGACGGCCGCGGTGAGTCCGGGTTTGTGCGCGGGCGCGGGGCCGTCGGCGTCGGCCTTGCCGGGTGCGTCGGGCCGCAGGACGAAGGTCAGGGCGAGGGCCGCGGCGAGGGTCAGCGCGAAGGCGGCGCCGGCCCGGGTCCCGGCCCGTACCGCGCTCTGCCGCCGCATTCGTTCGACTGTTTGACGCACGCTCACCCGTGCAGGCTAACGCGGCGGGCCCCGGCCGCCGGTCAGGGGCGCGTCGGGGTTGCCTAGGGGTGGGGGTGGGGGTGATGCCGGATCCGCTGCGGGTGGGGGCGCGGAGAGGATCGGGGCATGACCAACGAAGCGTCTGAGTACGGGATTTCGGGGCGGACGGCCGAGCGTGCGGCGGCCGGTGCGGGGCGGCCGTGGGGGCGCCGGCGGACCGCGTTCACGCGGGGGGCCTTCGTCGCGGGGCCGCTGTGCATGCTGGCGTACGGGGTGATCCGGCTGGCCGACCCCGGCCACGGGCCGGGCCTCGCCTGGACCGCCGGGCACCTGTTCCTGCTCGCCGGGGTGCTGCTGTTCGGGGCGGTGTTCGCGGGGCTGCGGCGGCTGACGGCGCCGGCGGGGCGGGCGGGCCGGGCGGGGGCCGCGGTGGCGACGGGGCTGGGGCTGGCCGGGGTGGCGGCGGTCGTGGCCCAGGCGGCGATCGACCTGGCCGTCGGCTTCCAGTCCGCCGACCGGGCGGGCATGAACCGGCTGTTCGAGGAGATCCAGAGCCGGCCCGGGGTGGAGCCGGTGGTGTACTCGGTGGGGCCGATGCTCTTCTACGTCGGCCTGCTGTGGATCGTGACGCAGCTGGCCGTGCGGCGGCGGACCGGGCTGTGGCGTCCGGTGGCGGTGCTGGCGGGCACGGCGGTGATGGGCGTCAGCCTGGACCTGATCCCGCTCGGCGCGCTCCTGTTCTGCGCGGCCCTGGCCCCGCTGGGCCGCGACCTGACCGCCCGCGAGTGCGCCGCCCGCGCCGACCTGGCCTACGCGGGCGCCGCCCGGCCCCCGGCGGGGCTGCGGGCGGTCGCGTGACGGTGGTCAGCGGCGCGCGCGGAGTTCCGTCTTGAGGACCTTGCCGCTCGCGTTGCGCGGCAGGTCGGGGACGAACTCCACCTCGCGCGGGACCTTGTAGTTGGCCATCTCGCGGCGGGACCAGGCGATCAGGTCGTCGGCGGTGAGGGTGGAGCCGGGGCGGCGGACGGCGTACGCCTTGCCGACCTCGCCGAGCCGGGGGTCGGGGATGCCGACGACGGCGACGTCGGCGATGTCCGGGTGCAGGCCGAGGAGCTGTTCGATCTCGGCGGGGTAGGCGTTGAAGCCGCCGACGATGAACATGTCCTTGATCCGGTCGGTGATGCGCAGGTTCCCGCCCGCGTCGAGGACGCCGACGTCGCCGGTGCGCAGCCAGCCGTCGGGGGTGAGGGTGCGGGCGGTGCCCTCGGGGTCCTCGAAGTAGCCGCGCATCACGTGGTGGCCGCGGACCCAGACCTCGCCGGGGGAGCCGGGGTCCCGGGCGGCGCCGTCGGGGGCGGTGATGCGCAGTTCGGTACCGGGGATGGGGCGGCCGGAGGTGGCGGCGATGACCTCGGCGGGGTCGCCGCGGCGGCACATGGTGACGATGCCGGAGGCCTCGGAGAGCCCGTAGGCGGTGAGGACGGTGGCGATGCGGAGTTCGGCGCGGAGCCGTTCGACGAGCTGGAGCGGGACGACGGCGGCTCCGGTGACGACCAGGCGCAGCGCGGAGAGGTCGTGGTGGTCGCGCTGGGGGTGGTCGAGGAGGGACTGGTGGAGGGTGGGCGGTCCGGGGAGCACGGAGATGCGCTCGGCGGCGATGTTGGCGAGGACGGTGTCGACGTTGAAGACGGGCTGGGGGACCATCGTGGCCCCGCGCATCAGGCAGGCGATGATCCCGGCCTTGTAGCCGAAGGTGTGGAAGAAGGGGTTCACGATGAGGTAGCGGTCGCCCTCGCGCAGTCCGGCGAGTTCGCTCCAGACGGCGTAGCAGCGCAGGGTCTGGGCGTGGGTGATGACGGCGCCCTTGGGGCTGCCGGTGGTGCCCGAGGTGAAGATGATGTCCGAGGGGGAGTCGGGGGATATCGCGTCGGCGCGGGCGCGGACGGCGGCGGCCGGGACCCGGTCACCCCCGGCGAGGAACTCCTTCCAGGTGCGGAAGTCGGCGGGGGCGTCGTCGGCGAGGACGACGACCTGTTCGAGGTGGGGCAGGCCGGGCAGCGGCCCGCCGCCGGTGCCCTCGGCGGAGGCGCGGCGCAGGGAGGCCACGTAGGAGGTGCCGAGGAAGGTGCCGGTGACGAAGAGCAGGCGGGCGCGGCTGCGCCGGAGGACGTAGGCGGCCTCGGCGCCCTTGAAGCGGGTGTTGAGGGGGACGAGGACGGCTCCGGCGGTGACGGCGCCGAGGGCGGAGACGATCCAGTCGACGGTGTTGGGGGCCCAGACGGCGACCCGGTCGCCGGGTTCGACGCCGGCGGCGATGCAGGCGGCGGCGGCCCGTTCGACGCGGGCGCCGAGCTGGGCGTAGTCGAGACGGGTGCGACCGTCGACGACGGCCTCGCGACGGCCGTGGCGGCGAGCGGCGTCCCGCACGAGCGCGCCGACGGTACCCCAGCGCAGATCCCCACGCGGATCGCCGGGGCCGGCGGGGGCGGCGGCGGCCGGGCCGGCGCCGTCAGGCTGGGCGGCCGCGCCGGGGACGGGCGCGGCGGTGCGTGTTCCGGTCGGGCCGGGCCCGTACGCGTCGGTGTCGCCGTGGTCCTCGTGGCCGCCTCGGTCCATCGCCCGCCCCTCCCCTGGAACCCAGTAGCTGACTATCCGTCAGATTAGCTGTAGCCTTCGCGGCTGTCAGCAGTACCGGCGCACCCCGGAGGTGGCGATGGCGGCAACGCTCAAGGACGCTACGGCAATCGTCGGCATCGGCCAGACCCCCTTCGCCAAGCGGCTACCCGCCCCGGAGAAGGAACTGGCCTGCCGGGCGATCCTGGCGGCGCTCGCCGACGCGGGCATCGCCCCCGGCGAGGTCGACGCCTTCGCCTCCTACACCATGGAGGAGACCGACGAGGTCGAGGTCGCCAAGGCCATCGGCGCCGGCGACGTCACCTTCTTCTCCAAGGTCGGCTACGGCGGCGGCGGCTCCTGCGCCACCGTCGGCCACCTCGCCGCCGCGATAGCCACCGGCCAGGCCACGGTCGGCGTCGCCTGGCGCTCCCGCAAGCGCGGCTCCGGCCCCAGACCCTGGAAGAACACCGCCGTCCAGCTGCCCACCCCCGGGCAGTGGACCCGCCCCTTCGGGCTGCTGCGGCCCGCCGACGAGATCGGCATGCTGGCCCGCCGCTACATGCACGAGTACGGGGCCACCCGCGACCACCTCTTCAACGTCGCGATGGCCTGCCGCAACCGGGCCAACGAGAACCCGGCCGCGATGATGTACGAGCGGCCGCTGACCCGCGAGATGTACATGACCTCCCGCATGATCAGCGACCCGCTCTGCCTCTTCGACAACTGCCTGGAGACCGACGGGGCGCTGGCCTGCGTGATCGTCTCCGCCGAGCGGGCCCGCGACTGCCGGCAGAAGCCCGTCTACGTGCACTCGGCCGCCCAGGGGCTGCCCGCCCAGCACCACGGGATGGTCAACTACTGGAACGACGACCCGCTGTCCGGGCCCGCCTGGACCGCCGCCCGGCACCTGTGGAAGCAGGCCGACTTCGGCCCCGCCGACGTGGACGTCGCCCAGATCTACGACGCCTTCACCCCGCTGATCCCGCTCTCCCTGGAGGGCTACGGCTTCTGCGGGCGCGGCGAGGGCGCCGCCTTCACCGAGGGCGGGGCGCTGGAGATCGGCGGCCGGCTCCCGATCAACACCGGGGGCGGCGGGCTGAGCGAGGCGTACGTGCACGGCTTCAACCTGATCAACGAGGGCGTCAAGCAACTGCGCGGCACCTCCACCGCCCAGGTGCCGGACGCCGCGACCTGCCTGGTGACGGCGGGCGAGGGCGTCCCCACGTCCGCGATCCTGCTCCGCGCCTGAATCCCGCATCGAGGAGTCGCACGATGACCACCGCCCCCGACGCCGGAGAACTCCGGCTGCTGCTCCCCGTCCCCGACGAGGACGGCGCCCCCTTCTGGGAGTACGCCGCCCGCGGCGAGCTCCGCGTCCAGGCCTGCGCTTCCTGCGGCAGGCTCCGCTTCCCGCCCCGGCCCTGCTGCCCGCACTGCGGGTCCTTCGACTCCGAGTGGCGCCCGATGAGCGGGCGGGGCCGGATCTGGTCCTACGTCCTGCCGCACCCGCCGCTGCTGCCCGCGTACGCGGCGCAGGCCCCGTACAACGTGATCCTGGTGGAGCTCGCGGACGCCCCGCACATCCGGCTGGCCGGGAACCTGGTCAGCTCCGCCGACGCGCCGCTCGACTCGGTGGACCCGTCCCGGCTGCGGATCGGGGCGCGGGTGCAGGTGGTGTTCACCGAGACGGGCGGGATGGCCGTGCCGCGCTGGATCCTGGAGAAGCCGTGACGCCGCGGGTGGAGCGGGACGAGGAGAGCGGGGTCGCGGTCGTCACCCTGGACCGGGAGTCGCGGCACAACGCGATCGACCTCGGCACGGCGGCGGAACTGGCCGCGCTGTGGCGGGAGTTCCGCTTCGACGAGGGGGTGCGGGCGGTGGTGCTGACGGGCGCGGGGACGGCGGCGTTCTGCACCGGGATCGACCGCTCCGCGCAGGTGCCGCAGCCGGTCTCCCCGTACTCGGTGGACGACCCGCTGGTCACCGTCGGCCCCAAGGCCAACGACCTGTGGAAGCCGGTGGTGGCCGCCGTCAACGGCATGGCCTGCGGCGGGGCCTTCTACCTGCTGGGCGAGGCGGAGTTCATCGTGTCGGCCACCACCGCCACCTACTTCGACCCGCACACCTCGTACGGGATGGTCAGCGCCTACGAGGCCGTGTACATGGCCCAGCGGATGCCCTTCGGCGAGGTCGCCCGGATGTCCCTGATGGGCACGGCGGAACGGCTCTCGGCGCGGCGCGCGTACGAGATCGGCCTGGTCTCGGAGCTGGCCGAGCCCGGGGAGCTGCTCCCGGCGGCGCTGCGCTCGGCGCGGACGCTGGCCTCGTTCCCGACGGAGGCCGTACAGGGCACCGTGCGGGCCCTGTGGTCGGCGAAGCAGGCGGCGCTGCACCAGGCCCTCGCCCAGGCCCCTTCGCTGATCGCCCTCGGCAACCTCCCGCCGGAGCGCCAGGCGGAGCTCTTCGCCGCCCGCCGCCCGGGGACGGGGTTCCGGCTGCGCTGATCAGGGCGCGGGCGTGACGGAGGGGCTCGGGGACGGGGTCGCCGCCACGGTGGTCACCTCGTCGATCCGGCAGTCCTTGACGTCGCCCGCCCGGGCCGCGGCGCGCAGGAGGACGACCTGCCTGCGGGTCTGGCGCGGTTCCAGGGTGACGAGGGCGGTGGCCGTCTCGACGAGGCTCCCGCCGACGCCCTCGCGGCGCAGGGTCACGGAGAAGACGGCCGTGCGGTCGAGCCGCGAGGTGACCTCGATCGTGCTGGAGGGGTGGGCGGCGTCGGCGTCCACGCAGGACACCACGACGGCGGTGGCGGGCCCGGTGCTCGCGGTGGGCGAGGCGGAGGCGTCCGGGCCGGCGTCGGTGTGGATGCCGTCGCCGCGGCTCTTCTTCTTGGTCTTGGACTTGCTCTTGGAACTGGAGCAGCCACCCCCGCCCCCGTCGCTCTTGCCGCTCCCGCCGCTCGTGGAGAACCCGGTGAGCGAAAGCACCACCGCCACGAGCACCGCGCCGAATCTGATCCGGCGTACCCCTCCAGCCAGCATGGACCAAGCCCCTCCCCCTGAGACAAACGGCGGTCACGCTACCAGGCGCCCCCCTGCACCGCCCCGGCCCCGGCGCCCGACGTGTCGGCATTCACCACCGCACACCCGGAAGGCCCCGCTCCGCTCTCTGCGCCGCCAGCGAAGACGGCCCCTCCCCCGGCCCCCGGACGCCCGATCCGTGGTTGCATCCCTGCACCGAACCCGGCGGCAGCCGCACACCCCCGCGTCCCTTCGGTGAGCACCACGTCACCAGAGGAACACGGCACCATGCGACGCAACATCACCACCGAGATCACCATCGACGCGACCCCCGAAGAGGTCTGGGAGGTCCTGACCGACCTGCCCCGCTACTGCGTCTGGAACCCCTTCATCCGCCAGGCCGGGGGCGAGCTCGCCCCCGGCGAGCGGCTGCGGCTGACCATGTACGCGGAATCGGGCAAGCCCACCACCTTCCACCCGACGGTCAAGGTGTACGCGCCCGTGACCGAGCTCCGCTGGACGGGGCGCTTCCTCGTCCGCGGCCTCTTCGACGGCGAGCACTTCTTCCGCCTCTCCGAGGGCCCCGGCCGCACCACCCGGCTGGAGCACGGCGAACGCTTCCGTGGGCTGCTGGTCCCCTTCCTCGGCAAGCTGCTGGAGGGCACGGCCCGCAACTTCACCGCGATGAACGAGGCCCTGCGCGCCCGCGCCGAAGCGGCCCGCACCACCTCCTGAGACCCACGGCCGCCGCGCCCGCCTCCGGACGCCACGGCCGGAGTGCGGGCCCGGGGGCCCCGGGCTAGCGTCGGGATCATGACCCCTACCCCGGAGGGCCGGGCATGATCCGCAACGCAATCGGCTCGCTCATGGGTCTGATCGGAGCGACCGCCGCCGTCTGGAGCCCCTTCCGCGCCTGGTACGACGGCCGGCCCGGCCGCGACTACCGCATCGAGGAACTGTTCTCCGGCTCCGGCGTCACCACCGACCCGCCCGCCCTGCTGGGCTCGCTGCTGGCGCCGATGATCTTCGCCGCCCTGCTCACGCTGCTCGCGGTCCTGCGCCGCTCGCGCCTGCTCATGGCGCTGGCGGGCGTGGTGGTGCTGGGCGTGGCGGTGCTGTGGATGGTCCGCCAGGGCCAGGCGGCCGGGAGCCTGTCGGTCGGCGCCGACGGACAGGGCCTGGGCGACGGCCTGGCGAGCGCCTTCGGCGCGGGCGCGCTGCTGCTCCTGGCGGCGGCCGTCATGCGCGGGCGACGGCGGCGTCCCAGGGGCCGCGACGTGGACCTCGAACCCCTGCCCCGCCCCGCCCCGGAACCCGAGCCCTGGGGGCCGGGCGACCGGCCGTAGGACCCGGACGCACGGCGGCGGCCCCGCACCCCGGAAAGGGGGCGGGGCCGCCGGCGTCCGTGGACGTGGATCAGGCGGCGTCGACGACGCCGGAGGCCGCGATCTCGACCTTGCCCTTGGGGGCGCCGGACTGCGAGCCCAGGGCCTCGATCTGGTCGACCAGCGCCTGGCCCTCGACGACCTCGCCGAAGACGACGTGCTTGCCGTCGAGCCACGGGGTGACGACGGTGGTGATGAAGAACTGCGAGCCGTTGGTGTTGCGGCCGGCGTTCGCCATCGACAGCAGGTACGGGCGGTCGTGCTTCAGCTCGAAGTTCTCGTCCGCGAACTTCTCGCCGTAGATGCTCTTGCCGCCGGTGCCGTTGTGGTTGGTGAAGTCACCACCCTGGAGCATGAACTGGGGGATGATGCGGTGGAAGCCGGAGCCGGCGTAGCCGAAGCCGTTCTGGCCCGTGGCCAGCTCGCGGAAGTTGCGCGCGGTCTGCGGGACGACATCGTCGAACAGGTTGAAGACGATGCGGCCGGCGGGGGCGCCGTTGATGTTGATGTCGAAGAAGACGTTGCTCATGGGTCCCATCCTGTCACTCCCGGTGCGGAAGGCGACCCGGCGGGGCCCCGCAGCCTTCCGACACACCGCCCATACGGGGCATTCCGGGCATGTTCGAGGGGTGTTCGAGCGGGGCCGGGACGCCGTGCGCCCCGGCCCCCGTCCCGTCAGCCCCCTGTACGGGTGCCCGTGCCCTTGGCGGCGTCCAGGGCGTACACGCAGCGGTCCTTGCTGCACGCGTACACCACGCCCGCCTCCGCCACCGGCGCGCCGGTGATCTCGCCGCCCGTGGCCAGCTTCCAGCGCAGCTGCCCGCCCGCCGCGTCCAGGGTGTACAGGCAGTGGTCGGCCGAGCCGAAGTGGACCCGGCCGTCCGCGACCACCGGCGGGCCGGTGATCTCCCCGCCCGCCGCGAACCGCCACTTCGGGGTACCGGTGACCGCGTCGAGCGTGTACAGGGCGCTGCCCGAGCCCAGGTGGACGTTGCCGCCCGCCACCAGCACCGGGTCCGCCGCCGGGCGGGGCTCGGTGGCGATGCGCCAGCGGTCCTTGCCGGTGGCCGCGTCCAGGGCGTAGACGGTGCCCAGGTAGTCGGCGAGGTACACCCCGCCGCCGGTGACGGCCGGACCCGGCGCGAACGCGGGCGGGGCCAGGAAGACGGCCGGGGCCTCGAAGTGCCAGCGGACCCGGCCCGAGGCCCGGTCGACGGACAGCACCCGGGTGCCGGCGGCCACGTACACGTTGCCGTCGGGGGCCGGGGTGACGCGGACCGGGACGTTGCCGCAGGAGGCCGCGTCCCCGACCGGGTACGACCAGGCCTCCAGCCCGGAGCGGGCGTCGAGGGCGCGCAGCCGGGCGTCCTGCCAGACGTACACCGTGCCGTCGTGCAGGACGGGGGCCGCCTCCGGGGTCTCGAAGTCGGACTGGGCGCCGCTCAGCTCCCACAGCTTCTGCCCGTTCGAGGCCTCCCAGCCCTGCACGCCGCCGCCGCGCGTGGCGGTGATGACGGTGCCCCGCTCGGCGCGCAGCGCGTACACCCAGGCGTCGGCGTTCAGCCGCCACCGCTCGGAGCCGTCCTTGGCGTCGAGGGCGAAGAGGGAGGGGCCGTCGGAGGCGTGGATGCGGCCGTCGGCGACCGCCATGGACCAGGCGACGTCCCGCGTCTTGAACTGGCGCCGGCCGCTGCCGACGTCCAGGGCGTGCACCTCGAAGGAGGTGACGTACAGCAGGTCACCCGCGACGGTCGGGGTGCCCCACACCTCGTTCGACATGCGGAAGCGCCACGGCCGCCAGCGGCCGCTGTCCGGCGCCGGCCCGGGCGCCGGTACGGACGGGGCCGCCACACCGGCGGCGGACGACGGGGTCCCGGCCGGCGGACGTACCCAGCCCGTCGCCGAGTCCGGGGCGGCGAGCCCGGCCGGGGCCGAGGCCGTCGCACGCGGGCCGGGCCCGATCGGCACCGGAGAGCCGCCCAGGCGCACGGGCGCGCCCGGCAGCGAGGAGACCGGCGACATCGGCGGCCGGTCCGGGCGCGGCGGCAGGGACTGCCCGGTCCGCGGGTCGGTGAACGGGTCGGCGGTGCCGCGCGCGGGCCGGCGGTGCGTCGCCGGTCCGGAGGCCGGCGGCGCGGAGGCGGCGTGCCCGGAGGCGGCCGCGTGCCCCCGGGCGGGCGCGGAGCCCCCTTGCGGGGCCTGCGAGGGGCCGCCGGGCGCCGGCACGCCGGGGACGGGCGTACGGTTGCCCGCGCGCCGGGCCTCGATCATCGCCACGGCCCGCGCCGGGAGCCACGCCGAGGCGGTCCCGCTGTCGTCGCCGCCGTCGAAGAGGTGCGGGGCGAGCTGCGCCTGGAGGTCGGCGGGGGTCGGGCGCTGGGTGGCGTCCATCTGCATGCAGGAGTCGATCAGCGGCCGCAGCTCGTCCGGCAGCCCGTCGAGGTTGGGGCCCTCCCGCAGCAGCATGAACACCGTCTCAACCGGGTTCGCCCCGTGGTACGGCGGGTGCCCGGTCGCCGCGAAGACCAGGGTGGAACCGAGCGAGAACACGTCGCTGGCGCCCTTGACGCTGCGGGAGTCCTTCGCCTGCTCCGGCGACATGTAGGCGGGGGTGCCGACGGCCACGTTCGTCATCGTCAGCCGCGTGTTGGACACACCGCTCGCGATACCGAAGTCGATCACGCGCGGCCCGTCCTCGACGACCAGCACGTTCGACGGCTTCAGGTCGCGGTGGACCAGGCCCGCCCCGTGGATGGACTGCAACGCCTCGGCGATGCCGGCCGCGAGCCACCGGACGGCCTGCACGGGCATCGGCCCGCACTCGTTGACGATCTCCTCCAGCGAGGGCGCCGGCACGTACGCGGTCGCCAGCCACGGCACGGCCGCGCGCGGGTCGGCGTCGACCACGGCCGCGGTGTAGAAACCGGACACCGCGCGGGCCGCCTCCACCTCGCGGGTGAACCGCACGCGGAACAGCTGGTCCTCGGCGAGCTCGGTGCGCACCGTCTTGATCGCGACCCGCCGACCGGACGCCGACCGCGCGAGATAGACCAGCCCCATGCCGCCGGCGCCGAGCCGTCCCAGCACCTCGAAGGGGCCGATCCGTCTCGGGTCGTGCTGCGTCAGCTGCTCCACCACTCGCCTCCACACCTCCCCGTACGGGCCCTCTGCCCGGGCCCGCTCTTCCACGGCGCGTCCGCCGGCGCGCACCGGCACGGCGGACGGCCGCCCGGCGTCCCGTGCGGCGCCACCGGCGGAACGGCGCCCCGTTCCGCCGCGTGCGGCGTCCGACTCCGGGCCCGTGGCCAGGAGTCGCGCAATCCTGATTCTGTCAGGCCCGCGCCTGGTCCGGCCCCGGCTCCGGGTCTCCGGCGCCGCGCGGCTCCGACAGGAGGGCGAAGACGGCCCCCTGATTGTCGGCGACGACGGCGATCCGGCCGTACGGCGTGTCGAACGGATCGGCGGTGACGCGGCCGCCCAGCCGCTGCACCGCGGCCACGCTCGTGTCGCAGTCGGGGACGGCGAAATAGGCCAGGAAATGGGCCGGCATGATCTCCGGGAAGGCGTCGGTGATCAGGCTGCGGCCCAGGATCGCGGTGGCGGCGCCCGGCGCGCCGCCGGGCGGGGACCACAGGCGGTACTCGGCGCCGTCGGAGCCGCCGGGGTCCTCGGGGTCGTCCTGGTCCTCGGGGACGTAGCCGAAGACGGTGGCGTAGAACACGTCGACCGCGTCGCGGGCGCGGGTGTAGAGCTCGGCCCAGCAGTACGTGTACGGCTCGCCCTGGGCCTCGAAGCCGTGGTGGGTGCCGGGCTGCCAGAGCCCGAAGACGGCCCCGCCGGGGTCGGCGGCCATGGCGGCGGTGCCGTAGGGGCCGACGGGCTGGGGGTCCATCACCATCTGGCCGCCGGCCGCGCGGATACGGGCGGCGCAGGCGTAGGCGTCGGACGTGTACAGGTAGACGCCCCAGACGGTGGGCATGCGGCCGTCGGGCTTGGGGGCGAGGGCGGCGACGTTGCGGCCGCGGCTGTAGGCCTGGGTGTAGCCGCCGTACTGGCCGGAGCTGTCGCTGAAGGTCCACCCGAAGAGCTCACCGTAGAAGCGCTTGCCGGCCTCGACGTCGGGGAGCGAGGCGTCGACCCAGCAGGGGGAGCCTTCCGCGAATGCGACCATGGGGAGGTTCCTTCCGGTTCCGCTGGGTCCGTCCCTGATGGACATGATCCGCCCGGAATATTGTCCACACCCTGTTGATAAGACTATTCGGGGGATACGGGGGAGTAACGGGGCTTGTGGGGTGGGGCGCGGGCGGGGCGCGGGCGGGGCGCGCCCCACAAGGCCCTGCCCCCGGCCGCCGCCCGGTCCCTGCCCCGGTCCCCGCCCCGCAATTCGGCCGAAATCCGCCGTCGCAGGGCACCCCGCGAACGCCGCCTGGCTGGTCGGCGGGCCCGTAACCCCATTTGCAGGCGGCCGAATAGCGCGCCGGAGCCCCCTCGGTAAGCTGACGGCATGACAGGACAAGTACGCACCGTCGACGGGCGTGTCGCCGGCCGGCGCGGCCAGGCGACGCGGCAGAAGCTGCTCGACTGCCTCAGCGAGATGCTCAGCTCCTCGCCGTACCGCGACGTCAAGGTGATCGACGTCGCGCGCAAGGCCGGTACCAGCCCCGCCACCTTCTACCAGTACTTCCCGGACGTCGAAGGTGCCGTCCTGGAGATCGCCGAGGAAATGGCCACGGAGGGCGCTCAGTTGACGGCGCTCGTCGAGGGCCGCAACTGGGTCGGCAAGGCCGGCTGGGCGGCCGCCGAAGAACTCGTCGAGGGATTCCTGGACTTCTGGCGCCGCAACGACGCCATCCTGCGCGTGGTCGACCTCGGCGCGGCCGAGGGCGACAAGCGGTTCTACAAGATCCGCATGAAGATCCTGAACTCCGTCACCAACTCCCTTACGGAGTCGATGAAGGAGCTCCAGGCCAAGGGCAAGGTCGACAAGGAACTCAGCCCGGCGGCGATGGCCGGCTCCCTGGTGGCGATGCTGGCCGCGGTCGCCTCGCACCAGAAGGGCTTCCAGACCTGGGGCGTCAAGCAGGCGGAACTCAAGCCGAACCTGGCACTGCTCGTGCACCTGGGCGTCACCGGCAAGAAGCCGACCAGGTGACGGCGGACCCCTCGCAGGGGTCCGCCGGCCCGACGCGCAGGCCCGTGGGCCCGTGACGTCCGCGATCAGCGCCGCTCCAGGCGGAACAGCCTGATCTCGCGCTCGATGCGCGCCTGGTACGTCGCGTACGGCGGCCAGAACCTCAGTACCGCCCGCCACGCCTCCGCCCGTTCGGCCCCCTCCAGCAGGCGGGCCCGTACCGCGATGTCCCGCCCCTGCCAGTTCACGTCCGCGTCCGGGTTCTTGAGCAGGTTCCCGGTCCAGGCCGGGTGGCCGGGGCGGCCGAAGTTGGAGCCGATCAGCAGCCAGCTCGCGCCTCCCTCCTCCGGCATGCACGCGAGCGGGGTGGTGCGCGGCTCACCGCTCTTCGCCCCCCGGACGGTGAGGATCACCCCGGGCAGCATCCGGGCACTGAGCAGCACCTTCCCGCCGGTCAGGCGGTGGACCGCCTTGTCCATGGCGGGGATGAAGTGCGGGGCGATCCGGGCGAAGAGGAGGGTCGAGGAGACCTTCTGCATGAGCCTGACGGGGAGCGTCGTGCCGGGAGCCATCAGACGGCCGCCTTCCGGAGGGTCGCGGACGGGTCGGGTGCGGGCGGTTCGGGTGCGTGCGTGGCGGACGGTTCGGGCGTGGCGGGCGTGGGCGGTCCGGGCGTGGCGGGTCCGTCGAAGAGGCCGGCCCGGTGCGCGGCGTGTGCGCGGAGCCGGTGGACCGGGCCGAAGAGCAGCTCGTCGGCGGCCGCCCGCTTGAAGTAGAGGTGGGCGTCGTGCTCCCAGGTGAAGCCGATGCCGCCGTGCAGCTGGATGGCCTCCCCCGCCGTGACCCGCAGCGCCTCCAGGGCCTGGGCGAGGGCGAGGGCGCCCTGCTCCTGGTCCCAGGCGGCGTAGTAGACGGCCGAGCGGGCCGCCTGGACCTGGACGTAGAGGTCGGCGAGGCGGTGCTTGACCGCCTGGAAGGAGCCGACGGGCCGGCCGAACTGCTCGCGCCGGCCCACGTACTCCACGGTCCGGGCCAGCGCCTGCCCGGCCGCGCCGACCGCCTCGGCGGCGAGGACGGTGGCGGCCAGGAGGCCGGTCGCGGCCAGGGCGGTGAGGGGGTCGGCGCCGCCGTGGACGTCCTCGCCGAGCAACTCGGCTTCCACGTCCCGCAGTTCGATGCGGCCCTGCGGCCGGGTCTCGTCGAGGGTGGCCTGCCGGGCCCGTACGAGACCGGGCGCGTCCCCGCGTACGAGGAACAGCAGGGTCCGGGCCCGGGCGAAGCCGCCGGTGTGCGCGGCGACCAGGAGCAGGCCGGCGTCGTGCCCGTCGAGGACCTGGGCGACCTCCCCGTAGAGCCGCCAGCCGCCGGCGTCGGCGCGCGCCTGCACTCCGCCCGCGCGGCCCCCGCCGGCCCAGTCGCCGGGGGTGTTGTCGCCGGTCAGGGCGAGGGCGGTGGCCAGGGCGGGGCCGGGGACGGCGAGCGCGGCGGTCAGCTCCCCGGCCGCGAGCGCGGGCAGCAGGGCCGAGCGCTGGGCGGCGGTGCCGAGGGCGCCGACCAGCGGGGCGGCGAGGGCGGCGGTGGCCAGCAGCGGGGAGGGCAGCAGCACGCGCCCGGTCTCCTCGCAGGCCAGCGCCAGGTCGGAAGGGGCGCAGCCGACGCCGCCGTACTCCTCGGCGATGGCGATGCCGGGCAGTCCGAGCTGCCGGGAGAGCTGCTGCCACAGCTCGCGGTCGTGTCCGGCGTCGGTCCGGACGGCGTTCTTGACCTCGTCCGGGCCGCAGTGTTTGCCCAGGATCTCGCGCAGGGTACGGCGCATCTCGTCCTGTTCCGCGGTGAAGGCGGCATCCATCGTCGGGGCTCCCTCCCGTATCTGACGGGGCGTCATGTTAGGGCGGCGGGAGCGAGAAGCACAGGGTGCGGGGGGTGGGGTTTCGGGGTTTCGGAGGCTGGTGCGGGGTTACATCTGACAGGTCGTCAGATGTACCGTCTCTCCCATGCCTGGACCCCTGTCTGAACCCTCCTCGCCCCCCACACCCCGCCGCCGGGTCGCGGTGGTCGGCGTCGCCCTCTCGGACTGCGGGCGGGTCGACGGACCGACCCCGTACGCCCTGCACGCGCAGGCCGCCCGCCGGGCCCTCGCCGACTCCGGCCTCGACCGCTCGGTCATCGACGGCTTCGCCTCGGCCGGCCTCGGCGTACTCGCCCCGGTGGAGGTGGCCGAGTACCTCGGACTGCGGCCCACCTGGGTCGACTCCACCTCCGTCGGCGGCTCCACGTGGGAGGTCATGGCCGCCCACGCCGCCGACGCCATCGCCGCCGGCCACGCCAACGCCGTCCTGCTGGTCTACGGCTCGACGGCCCGCGCCGACATCAAGGCCCGCCGGCGCACCTCGAACCTGTCCTTCGGGTCCCGGGGACCGCTCCAGTTCGAGGTCCCGTACGGACACACGCTGGTCGCCAAGTACGCGATGGCCGCGCGCAGGCACATGCACGAGTACGGGACGACGCTGGAACAGCTCGCCTCCGTCGCCGTCCAGGCCCGGGCCAACGCGGCGGCCAACCCGGACGCGATGTTCCGCGACCCGATCACGGTCGAGGACGTGCTCACGTCCGACCCGATCGCCGACCCCTTCACCAAGCTCCACTGCTGCATCCGCTCGGACGGCGGCTGCGCGGTGCTCCTGGCGGCGGAGGACTACGTCCCGGACACGGCGAAGGCGCCGGTGTGGGTGCTGGGGACGGGCACGTCCGTCTCCCACACGACGATGTCCGAGTGGGAGGACTTCACCGTCTCCCCCGCCGCCGTCTCGGGCCGCCGGGCCTTCGCCGCCGCCGGCCTCACACCGGCGGACGTGGACCTCGCCGAGATCTACGACGCCTTCACGTACATGACCCTGGTGACGCTGGAGGACCTCGGCTTCTGCGCCAAGGGTGAAGGCGGCGCCTTCGTGGAGAAGGGCCGCCTGCTCCGGGACGGCGAACTCCCGGTCAACACGGACGGCGGCGGCCTCTCCGCCTGCCACCCGGGCATGCGCGGCCTGTTCCTCCTGGTCGAGGCGGTCCGCCAACTCCGCGGCGAGGCGGGCCCGGACCGCCAGGTCACGAAACGGGGCACCGCCGGCGCCACCCTGCCGGAGGTCGCCCTGGCGTCGGGCACGGGAGGCTGGTTCTGCTCCTCGGGAACGGTCCTGCTGGGACGGGGGTGAGGGGGCGGGAGCGGGCCGGGCGGGACCTGAGGTTGTCGGGGTCTGACCTGGGCGGTCTCAGAGAAGGCTTGGGGGTTTCCCGTCAGTCCCATCGTCCTTCCGCGTCGGGCCGGCCTGTCAAGGGCGCTCCTTCGTCGCGTCGCTTCGCGATGGCCTTCGGCCACCCTTGACAGCCCGTCCCGCCACGGAAAAACGAAGACTGCCGGGAAACCCCCAAAGGAACGGGACGGACCGGAGATGGACATACGGCCGTGTCAGGGATCAGCCGGGCAGGCCGGGGGTCGCCTCGCCGGGCATCCGGCCCCCCTCACCGTCAATCGGCGCCACCCCACGCACCAGATCGCTACGCGCTCCTGTCGTATCGGCGTCCGGCGGCCGTCTGGGGCCGCTACCCGCACCAAATGCCGATCAGGCAGGCACCCAGGACCGGTGCGCGCGTCAGATCGCTACGCGCTGCCCAGATCCCGGCGTCTCCCGGCCGTCTGGGGCTGGTCATAGGCGGGCTGGACGTTGGCGGCGGCCGTGGTGAACTCGCGACCGGAGGCGTTGCGGATCTACGCCAGTTCCATCCAGTGTTCGTAAACGTCTGCGTCCGAGACGTTCTCGTTGATCACGGCCATCAGCACGCCCTCGACGCCGGAGGCGATGTCGCGGACGCGACGGCGGAGAAGGCGGTGCGGGACGTACTCGTACTGCTCACTCATGTGGCGGCTCCTCGAAGGAGTCGAGGAAGCGCTCCCAGCCGGCCAACGCCCGGTCGAGCAAATCCGGGGTGGGGTCCCTCACCACCGCCATGCTCAACGAGGGCCCTTCGTCTGTGGAGTGGGTGATGCGGAGCATGCCGCTCGACGATGCCCGCTGCGATGGATGGGCGGCCTCAATCGACCGTGGTGATTTCTGCATGACAACTCCGATCTCTCCGGTGGGGGAGGATCAACCGGGTACTCGGTCTGCTGTGAAAGTAGTCATGGCGCCTCTCGACACCCCGGAAAAGCCTTCCGGGGTCCGCTCGGGCTGTGAGGTGATGCTCAGGACATGCGTGGGATGACAACGAACCTGACCATCGGCGAACGCGTCGCCTGGTACCGCCGCCGCCGTGGCATGCCCCAAGAGGTCCTGGCCGGTCTTGTCGGACGTACCGCGGACTGGCTGAGCAAGGCGGAGAACAACCGGATCGAATTGGACAGGCTCTCGGTGATCACCTCACTCGCCGAAGCGCTCGATGTCTCCCTGGGGGATCTGCTCGCCGAGCCGAACCTCATGGAATGGTCGGCCGACAGCGGCCATCGCACCGTCCCCGCGTTGCGCGCAGCGCTCATGGACTACACCCAGCTCACGCCTTTGCTGGGACATACGCCGAGTGACGAACCACCTGCTCTACAGGACCTTCGGACCGACGTGGCCGAGGTCCTCGACGCCTACCAGGCGTCCCGTTACGGCTTCGCCACTCGGCGTTTCCCACGCCTCCTCGCCGATGCCCACGCCGCATCCCGCGCCTACTCGGGGCGCAAGGGGGAAGAGGCTCATGCGCTGCTCGCCCTGGCCTATCACGGGGCAGCCATGGTGCTGGGCAAGGTCGGCGAGGCGGAGCTGGCGTGGATCGCCGCTGACCGTGGCCTGGCGGCCGCGCAGCACAGTGGACGAAGCGCGGTAACGGGTTCGCTCTTCCGTGCGGTTACCCACTGCCTCCTTGCCACAGGGCACTTCGCAGCGGCGATTCAACTCGTGCACGACGCGTCAGGCGTCATGCGGCCTGGACTGGACGACGCGGGCGGCGAATACGTTTCCGTATACGGCTCGCTCTTTCTCGCCGGGGCCATCGCTGCCGCGAGGGCAGAAGACCGAGCGACCGCGCATGCCTTCCTCCAGGAGGCCGATAAGAGTGCGCAACGACTCGGCGGCGACGCCAACCACATGTGGACGGCCTTCGGTCCGACCAACGTGGCCATACATCGTGTGGCTGCGGCAGGAGAGCTCGGCGACATCCAGATCGCTGCGGATCTCGGTCCGCAAATCGACACCAGCGGCATGCCGGTGGAACGGCGTGCGCGGCATGGCATCGAAGTCGCACGTGCACTGAGCGCCCGGAACCGAACCGACGAGGCCTTGGCCGTCCTGCTGGAGGCCGAGCAGCTCGCTCCCGAACAGGTACGACACCACTACTTGAGCCGAGAACTGGTCATCGGATGGGTGCGCGGCACCCGAGGCCGTCCGGCCCATCCCGTGGTCGGCCTGGCCCGTAGGCTCCGCATCATTGACGGGGGCTAGAGTCCGATCCGTGAGCGAGAACGAGCACGAAGCGAGGATGGCCCGCCCCCGCATGGCGGCCGGCGCGCTCTTCTTCGACGAAGCCGATCGAATCCTCCTCGTGGAGCCGTCCTACAAGGACTACCTGGACATCCCGGGAGGGTACGTCGAGCAGGGCGAATCGCCCCGACAAGCCTGCGTGCGCGAGGTCTTCGAGGAGCTGCGCATCCAACCGGGCATCGGCCGTCTCCTCGTCGTCGACTGGGCCCCGACCCCAGGAGAGGGAGACAAGATCCTCTACCTCTTCGACGGTGGCCACCTGAGCGCAGACCTACGCGATCGCATCACGCTGCAAGCGGATGAGCTGCGTGGATACGGCTTCCACCCGGCCGAGCACGTACCTGGACTCACCATCCCCCGCTTGGCCCGCCGGATCGCCGCCGCCGTCCGGGCCCGGGCGGGCGGCCTGACCGTATACCTGGAGCATGGAGAATCCCCGGATTCGAGCTCGTCACGGATGTGCTGAGAACGCCCCGTTCGGCGGCTCTGCGATGCTGAGGGGTCGAGCGAGAGGGGTGTGGGGGATGCGGTGGAAGGTGCACGGGGAGCGGGTCGTCTATGAGAACCCCTGGGTGAACCTGTGGTGTGCCGATGTGGAGACCCCCGACGGGAACCGGTTCGAGCACCACGTGGTCAAGCTGCGGAACCTGGCCGTGGCCGCCGTGGTCAATGAGCGGCGCGAGGTGCTGATGATGTGGCGGCACCGGTTCATCACCGACACCTGGGCTTGGGAATTGCCGATGGGCCTGGTCGAGGACGGGGAGACGCCCGCTGCGGCCGCCGCGCGGGAGGTGCTGGAGGAGACCGGGTGGCAGGCCGGGCCGATGAAGCCCCTCGTCTACGCGGAGCCGGCCGCCGGGATCACCGATTCGCAGCACCACCTGTTCCGTGCCGACGGAGCGGTGTACGCGGGCCCGCCGACGGAGAAGAACGAGTCGGACCGCATCGAGTGGATCCCCCTGGCCGAGGTCCGCGGCATGATCGACCGCCGCGAGATCGTCAGCAGCGGCACCCTCGTCCCCCTCCTGTACGTCCTGATGGACGAGGGCATCCGCTGACGGCCGACCCGGTCGGTCAGCCTGTGGTGCGGGTATCAGCCCCAGACGGCCGCCGGACGCCGAGATATGGGCAGCGCGTAGCGATCTGACGCGCCCACCGGCCCCAGATGCCCATCTCATCGGCCGTTCGTGCAGGTAGCGGCCCCAGACGGCCGCCGGACGCTAAACGGTGAGAAGCGCGTAGCGATCTGGTGCGTGGGGTGGCATGGCTTGCTGGTTGACGGGGCCGGATGTGTGGTCTGCCGGCCCCCGACGACCCCGGAGGGTCGCTGATCCCGCCGCATCTCCCTCTCCGGTCCGTCCCGTTCCTTTGGGGGGTTCCCGGCAGTCTTCGGCTTTTCGTGGCGGGGCGGTCTGTCAAGGGTGGCCGAAGGCCATCGCGAAGCGACGCGACCGAAGGGAGCGCCCTTGACAGGGCGGCCCGACGCGGAAGGACGATGAGACTGACGGGAAACCCCCAAGCCTTCTCTGAGACCGCCCCGCCGGGACCCCGCCCTCCCCCAACCCCCCCTACCAGTCCAGCCCGTCCAGCGGTCGGCCGTTCGGGGCTATGCGCAGGTCGTGGTGGGTGTGGTCGAGGTCGATCAGGCGGATGTGGGACGGGTCCCGCCATGTGGCCCCCAGGACGCCCCTGGGGTGGCCGGGGGTGTACGTGGCCACCGGCCAGCGGCGTGCCGTGGGGAAGGTGCCGGTGACGATGTGGACGCTCCAGGCCGGGTCACCCAGCCCCACGCCCCGTTCCACCACCAGGCGGCGGCCCGAGCCGTCGGGGGCGGGGACGTCCCACTCCTGGTCGGGGAAGGGGTCGGTCGCCACCGAGTACGCCGGGACCGCCGCCACCCCGAGCACGGCCGCCCCCGCCAGGCCGAGGGCGGCGCCCTTGCGCAGCCCGGGGCGGCGGGAGGAGAGCAGGGCGGCTCCGGTCAGGGCGAGGGCGGCCAGGGCGGCGAGGAGTACGGGGTGGTACAGGTCGGCCGCGAGGGCCGGGCCCCCGGGCCGGTCGTAGTGGGCGGCGGCGAAGGCGGCCGCCACGATGGCGCCGGCCGCGACGGTCAGCGCGCCTCCCGCCACTCTGTACGTGTCCATGACCGGAACCCTAGGGGCAGCCCCATGACAAGCCCCGGTGCCCCCGCGCGAACACGCCCGCTCCCGCAACACCCCCTAGCCTGGCGGCATGAGCGGCGAATCCGAGTTTCACGAGGTCCTGCACTCCCTGCGCGTCTGGGACACCGTCCTGCCCGCCTTCGATCCGGCGGCCGCGCCCGCCGAGCCGGCGGAGCTGTTCCGGGAGTGGTTCGTGCACGCCGCGCGGGCGGGGCAGACCGAGCCGCACACCATGAGCCTGGCGACGGTGGACTCCGAGGGCCGGCCCGACGCGCGGATCCTGATGCTGCACGAGGTGGACGCGCGGGGCTGGCACTTCGCCTCGCACGCCACCAGCGCCAAGGGCCGCCAGCTGGCGGCCCGGCCGGAGGCGGCGCTGGTGTTCTACTGGCCGGCGGTGGGCCGGCAGGTCCGCGTGCGGGGCCCGGTCGCGGCCTGCGGAGCGGAGGAGAGCCGGGCGGACCTGGCGGTCCGCTCGCGCGGGGCGCTGGCCGCCGCGCTGACCGGCCGGCAGAGCGAGGTGCTGGGCTCCCGGGAGGAGCTGGCGGCGGCCTCGGCGGCGGCGTGGGAGCGGGCGGGCGCGGAGCCGGACGCCCCGGCGCCGACCTGGACCCGGTACGTACTGGAGCCGGTGGAGGCGGAGTTCTTCCAGGGCGAAGCGGCCCGCCGCCACGTCCGCCTGCGCTACCGCCGCGACGGGCGCGACGGGCGGGACGGCTGGACCCGCGAGCTGCTCTGGCCCTGAGCCGCACCGAGCACCGCGCGGAGCCCCGCCCCCACCACCCCCAACCCGCCGCCCGCCACGCCGCCCACCCCACCACCCGCCGCCCCCTCAGGGCCGGAACACCGCGATCCACACCCCGTCGGCGGTCTCCCGGAAGGTGACCCGCAGCGGCATCCCGATGCGCAGGTCCGCTTCGGGGCAGTCGACGACCTCGGTCATCATCCGGGGGCCTTCCTCCAGGTCCACGACGGCGGCCGTGTACGGGACCCGTTCGCCGAAGGGGGGCAGGTCGTTGCGGTGGATCACCGACCAGGTGTAGAGGGTCGCGCGGCCGCTCGCCGCCTCCCAGGTCACCCGGTCCTCACCGGCCCAGCAGGAGGGGCAGAACTCGCGCGGGTAGTGGTGGGCGCGCCCGCAGTCGGCGCACCGGCGCAGCAGCAGCCGTCCGCGCGCGGCGGCGTCCCAGTAGGGGCGGGTGAAGTCGTCGGCCTCGGGGAGGTCGTACCGTACGGCGCTCACAGGAAGAGTCCGATCGCGGCGTCGAGGGACCAGGTCTGCCAGGCCATGGCGAAGAACGCGACGGCGGAGATGAGCGCCATCATCGCGTTCTGCCCCTGCTCGGCCCAGTCGTGGATCATCAGCACCAGGTAGAGCAGGTTCAGCAGCAGCCCGCCCACGAGCGCCACCGGGGTCAGGAGGCCCAGCACCAGGCCCAGTCCCAGGGCGAGTTCCGCGTAGACGACCACGTACGCCATCAGCCGCGGCCGCGGCTGGACGACCGTCGCGAAGCCGCTCTTCACGAAGGACCACCGGTGCTTGCCGGCGACGTCGGCGGCCCAGGCGATGCCGGTGGCGCGTTCGAACCAGCCCTTCTTGTCCTTGTGCCGCCAGCTCTCCAGCCACCACAGGCCGAGGCCGACGCGCAGCACGGCGAGCCATTCGGCCCCGCTGAGCCCGATGGTCTGCATGGACCGCCACCCTCCACTCGATCTGACGGTACGTCAGTTCAGCGGATCGGCGGCGATCGCGCAAGGCCTCAGACGGCCTCCGTGAACAGCCGCCCGTACCCCTCGACCCCGTCCGTCCCCGCGCCCGCCGCGCGCAGGGCGGACCACAGCAGGACCTGGTTCGCGGTCAGCACCGGGCGGCCCAGGGTGGCCTCCAGGGCCTCGATCGCCCCGACCGCGCGGAATCCGTTACCGCCGATCACGACCGCCTCCGCCGCGTCCCCCACCCGCCCCGCCACCCAGTCGTGCAGCCCCTGCGGGCTGACCTGCGCCTGCCCGCCGGGCAGCCCGCAGGGGGCCGCGTACGGGACCTCGAAACCGGCCTCCTCGTAGTAGCCCCGGCCCAGCTCGTTCAGCGTCTCGTCGAACCACGGCGGGTCGACGAGCGCGATCCGCCCGGCCCCCAGGGCGCGCAGCGCCTCGACGGCGGCCGCGCAGGTGGCGACCACCGGCAGGCCGCCGGCCCGCTCGCGCAGCCGGGCCAGCATGTACGCCTCCCCGCGCGCCCCGATCACGTACGAGGAGCTGGTGAAGGCGTACGCGATCGCCGCCACCGGCGCGGCCGCCAGCAGCGCGGCGGCGTCGTCCACCTGCGGGGGCTCGGCGAAGGCCCTTACGGGGGCCAGCGGGATCGTCGCCTCCATCACGCCGCCGCGCCCCATCCCGCCGAACGGCACCCGCGCGTAGTGCAGGCCGACCCCGGCGGGGGCCATGGCGCGCAGCTCCGACTCGGGGCCGACGTCGGCGTGGGGGGTGAGGACACCGAGGCGGACGCGTACGTCCCACCCGTCGGGCTGCCACATCACGCGCTCCTCTCCACGTACCGGACGCCCCACTTTGTCAGGGTTCGACCGTGTCTGCCGTAGAGCCGCGCCGGGCCCCGGCCCGCCGCCCCCGGCGCCCGTGACCGATCCGCAATCGATTCCCTCCTCGTCCGAGACCCATCAACCCTGTGTGTCGATACGCTCACTCCTCATGCCCGCGCCCGCATCCGACCTGACCAGCACCCAGCCGCGCCCCGTGTACGTGATCGGCGCGGGCCCCGGCGGTCTCGCCGTCGCCGCCGCGCTGCGCGCCCGGGGGGTGCGCGCGGTGGTCGTGGAGCGGTCGGACTCGGTCGCCGCCTCCTGGCGGGCCCACTACGAGCGGCTGCGGCTGCACACCACCCGGCGGCTGTCGGCCCTGCCGGGCCTGGCGATACCCCGCCGCTTCGGGCGCTGGGTGGCGCGGGCCGACGTGGTGCGCTACCTGGAGAAGTACGCCGAGCACCACGAGCTGGAGCTGGTCACCGGCGTCGAGGTGACCCGGATCGAGCGCGCCGGCGACGGGGAGGGCTGGACCCTGCACGCCTCGGGCGGCCGGCTGCTGGCGGCCGGGGCGGTGGTGGTGGCCACCGGCTTCAACCACACCCCGCACCTGCCGTCGTGGCCGGGGGCGGACACGTACACCGGGCGGCTGCTGCACGCCTCCGGCTACCGCGAGCCCTCGCCGTACGCCGGGCGGGACGTGCTGGTCGTCGGCGTCGGCAACACCGGCGCCGAGATAGCCGTGGACCTCGTCGAGGGCGGGGCGGCCCGGGTGCGGCTCGCGGTGCGCACGGCGCCGCACATCGTGCGCCGCTCGACGCTGGGCTGGCCGGCGCAGCGCACGGGGATCCTCGTCCGCCGGCTGCCGGTGCGGCTCGTGGACCGGCTCGGGGCGCTGGTGGCGAAGGTCTCGGTGCCGGACCTGTCCGCGTACGGGCTCCCGCGGCCCACGGCCGGCCTGTACAGCAGGGTGCGGCAGGGGGCCATCCCGGTGCAGGACGTGGGCCTGATCGACGCGGTCCGCACCGGCCGGGTGGAGCCCGTGGCCGCCGTGGCCTCCTTCGAGGGCGACCGCGTCCTGCTCGCCGACGGGACGGAGATCACCCCGGACACGGTCATCGCCGCGACGGGCTACCGCCGGGGCCTGGAGGCCCTGGTGGGCCACCTGGGCGTCCTGGACGACCGCGGCCGTCCCCTCGCGCACGGCCCCCGCACCACCGCGCAGGCCCCGGGGCTCTACTTCCAGGGCTACACCAACCCCCTCAGCGGGATGCTGCGCGAACTGTCCCGGGACGCCCGGCGCATCGCGCGGGCCCTGGCACGCTAGTCACCCCCGGCCGGTCCGGCCGTCTCGGCCGGATCCGGTCTGGACGGTCCCCGGACACCTCTGCCACCGTTCAGGCACACCACCTCCACCACCTTTCCTGCGCATCCCTGTTCCTGACGACGCGTCAGTTCAGTAATCTGACAGCACGTCAGCTACCGACGACTCCACAGAGGTTCATCGAGCAGGGCGGGCGAAGCGATGCTTGGATCTACTCACGGCACCCTCACCACCGACTTCCGCGCACGGGTCGAGGCCTGCGGGGAGACCCCCAGGACCGCCGTCCACTCCACGACGGCACCCGCCGCCGGGGACACGGCCGAACTGGACGTCAGCGGCCGGCCCCTGCACTCCGACGTACCCGACCTGGACCGGTTCTTCCGGCCGGAGTCGGTGGCCGTCATCGGCGCCTCCGACACCGAGGGCCGCCCCAACACCGGCATCACCCGGCAGCTGATCGCCTGGGCCGAACGCGTCGGCGCCCGCGTCCACCCCGTGCACCCCACCCGGACCTCCGTCTTCGGGCTGCCGTGCCACGCCTCCGTCGCCGGGCTGCCCGAACAGGTCGACCTCGCCGTCCTCCTCGTCGCCGATCCCCTCCCCGTCATCGAGGAACTCGCCGACACCAAGGTCAAGTTCGCGGTCGCCTTCGCCTCCGGCTTCGCCGAGACCGGCGAGAGCGGCGCCGCCGCCCAGGACCGGCTGACCGCCGCCGTCCAGCGCTCGGGGCTGCGGCTGCTCGGCCCGAACACCAACCTCAACGCCTTCGAGCGGTTCCGGGAGGACCTCGACGGCCCGGCCATCGCCCTGATCACCCAGTCAGGCCACCAGGGACGGCCCGTCTACACCCTCCAGGAGCTGGGCATCCGCCTCTCCCACTGGGCCCCCACGGGCAACGAGGCCGACCTGGAGACCTCCGACTTCATCTCCTACTTCGCCGAGCGGCCCGAGGTCGGGGCCATCGCCTGCTACGTCGAGGGCCTCAAGGACGGCCGCTCCTTCCTCCTCGCCGCCGACCGGGCCGCCCGCAACGGGGTCCCCGTCGTCGCCGTCAAGGTCGGCCGCACCGAGACCGGCGCCCGGATGGCCGCCTCCCACACCGGGAAGCTGACCGGCGCCGACACCGTCGTGGACGCCGCCATGCGCCAGTTCGGGGTCATCCGCGTCGACGGCCTCGACGAACTCCAGGACACCGCCGCCCTCCTCGCCCGGGCCAGGCCGCCGCAGGCCGAAGGCGTCGTCGTCTACTCCATCTCCGGAGGCACCGGCGCCCACTTCTCCGACCTGGCCACCGAGGCCGGCCTCACCCTCCCGACCCTCTCGGAGGCCAAACAGGCCGAGCTCCACCAGTGGATCCCGCCCTACCTCAACGTCGCCAACCCGGTCGACAACGGCGGCCACCCGGTGGGCGACTGGCGCGGCCGCAAGATCATCGACGCCCTCCTCGCGGACCCCTCCGTCGGCGTCCTGATCTGTCCGATCACCGGCCCCTTCCCCCCGATGAGCGACAAGCTCGCCCAGGACCTGGTCGACGCCGCCGAAGCCACCGACAAGCTGGTCTGCGTCATCTGGGGCTCCCCCGTCGGCACCGAGGAGGCGTACCGCACCACCCTGCTGGGGTCCTCGCGCGTGGCCACGTTCCGCACCTTCGGCAACTGCATCACCGCCGTCCGCGCCTACCTCGGCCACCACCGCTTCACGGCCTCCTACCGCTCCCCCTTCGACGAGGCCCCCCGCACCCCGTCCCCCTCCTACCGCAAGGCCCAGGCCCTGATGCGCCCCGGCCAGCAGCTCAGCGAGCACGCGGCCAAGCAGCTGCTGCGCGCCTACGGGATCCGTGTCCCGCGCGAACAGCTGGTCACCAGCGCGGCGGCAGCGGTCCGGGCGGCGGGGCTGGTCGGGTACCCGGTGGTGATGAAGGCCTCCGGCCCCCAGCTGGCCCACAAGACGGAACTCGGCCTGGTCAAGGTGGGCCTCACCTCGGCGAGCCAGATCCGCGACGCGTACCGCGAGCTGACGGACATCGCCCGCTACGAGAACGTCCCGCTGGACGGGATCCTGGTCTGCCAGATGGTCGAACGCGGCGTCGAGATGGTCGTCGGCGTCACCCGCGACCCCCTCTTCGGCCCGACCGTCACCGTGGGCCTGGGCGGCGTCCTGGTGGAGGTCCTGCACGACGCGGCGGTCCGCGTACCCCCCTTCGGGGAGGACCAGGCCCGCACGATGCTCCGCGAACTCCGGGGCGCGGCACTGCTGGACGGCGTACGAGGCGCTCCGCCGGCGGACGTGGACGCGCTGGTGGAGGTGGTGCTGAGGGTGCAGCGGATGGCCCTGGAACTGGGCGACGAACTGTCGGAGCTGGACATCAACCCCCTGATGGTGCTGCCACGCGGGCAGGGGGCGGTGGCCCTGGACGCACTGGCCGTCTGCCACTGAGCTCCGCGAAATGCGGCCCGCGCGGCGTCTGAGCGCAACGGGGTCCGGGGCGCCCCGCCCCGCCCGGCCCACCCACCCCGAACGGAGTTCCATGGCCCCCGAAACCCCCTCGGACGAGATCCGGCACCGGTTCGAGAACGGCGTCTCCTGGATCACCCTCAACCGCCCCGACGCCATGAACGCCCTCACCTGGGACCAGCGCGAACGCGTCATCGCACTGCTCGCCGACGCCTCCGCCGACCCCGCCACCCGGGCCGTCGTCCTCACCGCCACCGGCAAGGGCTTCTGCGCCGGAGCCGACCTCCGCGGCGCGCCCGCCGCCACCGACCGCGTCGCCGGCGACGTGGCCCGCATGATCCGGCTGGGGGCGCAGCGGCTGATCACCGCGGTCCTCGACTGCGAGAAGCCCGTCATCGCCGCCGTCAACGGCACCGCCGCCGGCATCGGCGCCCACCTCGCCCTCGCCTGCGACCTCGTCATCGCCGCCGAACCGGCCCGCTTCATCGAGGTGTTCGTCCGCCGCGGCCTCGTCCCCGACGGCGCCGGCGCCTACCTGCTGCCCCGCCTCCTCGGCCCGCAGAAGGCCAAGGAGCTGATGTTCTTCGGCGACGCCGTCCCCGCCGGCGAGGCCGCCCGGCTCGGCCTCGTCAACAAGGTGGTGCCCGCCGACGAGCTGGAGGCGGCCGCCCGCGACTGGGCCGAACGCCTCGCGCAGGGCCCCACCCGCGCCCTCGCGCTCACGAAGCAGCTGGTGAACGCCTCCCTGGACGGCGACCGCGCGACGGCACTCGCCGCCGAGGCCACCGCCCAGGAACTCAACATGACCACCGCCGACGCCAACGAGGGCGTCGCCAGCTTCGTGGAACGCCGCACCCCGAAGTACCTTGGCCGCTGACCTCCGGCGGGCGCGGTCCCGCCCGACCTACATCCGCGGATCCGGCCGCAGCACCGCGAACACCGCGCCCGCCGGGTCCGCCGCCCAGGCGATCCGCCCGACGTCCGGCACGTTCGCCGCCGGCATCAGCACCGCGCCCCCCGCCTCCTCGACGGCCGCGACCGTCGCGTCCGCGTCCGCGACGTGGAAGTACGGCACCCAGCGCGGCAGGATCGCCGACGCCCCGCCCGCTCCCTCCCCCTGCGGCGCGACCCCGCCGAAGGAGGTTTCCCGCTGGTCGCCCTCGGCGAGGCTCAGCACCCGGTACGTCATCCCCGGCGCCTCCATCTCCGCCGAGCGCCACCCGAAGATCCCGCCGTAGAAGCGCAGGGCCGCCTCCGGGTCGGGTACGTGCAGCTCCACCCACACCAGGCTGTTCTCGACGGAGGCCACCTCCAGTCCGCCCGTCTTCCCCGGCTGCCAGCAGGCGAACCGCGCGCCCTGCGGGTCGGTGAACTGGGCGAGCCAGCCCTCCCCCATGACGTCCATCGGCGCCACCCGCACTTCCCCGCCCGCGCGCAGCACGGCGTCGGCGGTGGGCCGGATGCTCGCGCTCTGGAAGTACACGGTCCACGCCGGGTCCGCGCCCTCCTCCGTCAGCGGTCCGAGCGCGGCCACGGTCTTGCCGCCCAGCTGGAAGAACCCGTACCCGCCCGCCTCCGCTCCGGCGGAGACGAACTCCCAGCCGAAGACGGCCCGGTAGAACGCGGCGGCCGCGCCGGTGTCGGGGCTGCCGAGGTCGAGCCAGTTGGGCGAGCCGGTACGGAAGTCGGTGCCGAGCATCAGGTCCTCCACGGGTAGGCGCCACACAGTCGCTCGCCACCCTGCCCACCCCCCGCCCGCCGAGGGGTGCACGGGCCGCCATGCCCACCCTGATTCACCCGTTCGGCGTCATCCCCTTCCCGCAGCTCCCCGGCCCTTTTCATCTGACGAACCGTCAGGTTCAATCGAAGGGTGATGGGACACGCAGGGATGGCGGCCACCGTCGTCCGATACCTCAGGTCAGCCGGCTCCCCCACCTCCTCGGCCCGGGAGCCCGAGTCCGCGCAGGTCGACGCCCTTCCGCGGCCCGACCTGCGCGCCGTCGGCGAGGACGAGCGCGCGCCCGTCAGCCCCGCCGAGTTCCGCGCCGTCCTGGGCAACTTCGCGAGCGGGGTCACGATCATCACCGCCCCGCCCGCCGAGGGCGAGGAGGGCCCGGCCGGCTTCGCCTGCCAGTCCTTCGCCTCGCTCTCCCTCGACCCGCCCCTGGTCACCTTCATGGTGGCCCGCACGTCGGCCACCTGGCCGCGCATCGCCCGCGCCGGGGTGTTCTGCGTCAACATCCTGGGCGCCGCACAGGGCGAGCTCTGCCGCGCCTTCGCGGTCAGCGGCGCCGACAAGTTCGCCGGCGTCTCCCACCGGCCCGCCCCCGCCACCGGCTCCCCGCAGCTCGACGACGTCCCGGCCTGGATCGACTGCCGGATCCACGCCGTCCACACCGGCGGTGACCACCTCATCGTCGTCGGCCGGGTCGAGGCCATGGGCGCGCAGGGCGAGGGCGACCCCCTCCTCTTCCACAAGGGCCGCTTCGGCCGCCTGGCCGACTGACCCCGGGCCCCAGGCCCCGGACCCCGGACCCCGGCCCCCGGCCCCCTGCCCCGGACACACCGGCGGCCCGGCGCGCTCCTGCGCGCCGGGCCGCCGTCACGTCATGCCCGGACCCGCCTCAGAAGGTGAGCACCCCCCGCGCCACCCGGCCGTGCCGTGCGTCGTCCACCGCCTTCGCGAAGTCCTCCACCGGGTAGACCTCCGTCACCAGCTCGTCCAGCAGCAGCTCGCCCCGCCGGTACAGGTCCGCGTACAGGGCGATGTCGCGCTGGGGGCGGGAGGAGCCGTACCGGCAGCCCATGATCGTCTTGTCCAGGTACATCGAGGAGACCAGGAACGACGCCTCCTCCGTGAACCCCGGCACCCCCAGCAGCACCGCCTGCCCGTGCCGGTCCAGGAGGTCGACCGCCTGCCGGATCAGCTTCACGCTGCCCACGCACTCGAAGGCGTGGTCCGCACCCGTCGGCAGGACCTCCCGCACCGCCGCCGAGGTGCCGGCGAGGGACCCGGTCGCCGACGCGTCCACGAAGTGCGTCGCGCCGAACCTCCGCGCCACCGCCTCCTTCGCCGGGTTGGCGTCCACCGCCACGACGGCCGACGCCCCCGCGATCCGGGCGCCCTGGATGACGTTGAGGCCGATGCCGCCGGTCCCGATGACCACGACCGTCTCCCCGAGCCCCACCTTCGCCCGGTTCAGCACGGCCCCCACCCCCGTCAGCACCCCGCAGCCGATCAGGGCGGCGGAGGTCATCGGGATGTCCTCGGGGATCTTCACCGCCTGCACGGCCTTGACCAGGGTCCGTTCCGCGAACGCCGAGTTCGACGCGAACTGGAACAGCGGCTGCCCGCCCCGCGCGAACGGCCGGTCCGGCATCCCGATCGCCTTGCGGCACATCGTCGGCCGGCCCCGGTCGCAGTCCGCGCACGCCCCGCAGTTGGCGAGGGTGGAGAGGGAGACGTGATCACCCGGAGCCACGTGCGTCACGCCCGCCCCCACCGCCTCGACGACCCCGGCCCCCTCGTGGCCGAGGACCACCGGCGGCGGGAAGGGGATCGTCCCGTCGATCACCGACAGGTCGCTGTGGCACAGCCCGGCCGCGCCGATCGCGACCAGCACCTCCCCCGGCCCCGGGTCCCGTATCTCCAGGTCCCCGACCACCTGGGCCTGCTTGCCGTCGAACACGACGCCCCTCATCTGGGCTCCTTAGGCAGGCCGAGCACCCGCTCGGCGATGATGTTCCGCTGGATCTCGTCCGAACCGCCGTAGATCGTGTCGGCCCGGGTGAACAGGAACAGGCGCTGCTCCTCGTCGAGCCCGCGTTCGTACGGGGCCCCGCGCTCCCAGAGCCCCGGCCCGGCGGTGGCCCGCGCGCCCCGGACGGCCACCGCCAGCTCGCCCAGCCGGCGGTGCCAGCCGCCCCACAGCAGCTTCGCCACGCTCGGCGCCCCGGCGTCACCGGCCGCCCCGGCCACCCCGGCATCCCCGGCCGCCCCGAGGGTCCGCAGGGCGTTCCACCGCATGGTCCGCAGCTCGGCCCACTGCCGCACGAGCCGCTCCCGCAGCACCGGATCGGGCGCGCCCGAAGCCGCGTACGCCCGGACCACCCGCTCCAGCTCCGCCGCGAACCCGATCTGCTGGACGAGCGTGGAGACCCCGCGTTCCAGCGCGAGGAGCCCCATGGCCACCGTCCAGCCGTCGCCCTCGCCGCCGACGACCTCCTCGGCGACGGCCCCGTCGAAGAAGACCTCGTTGAACTCCGCCGTCCCCGACATCTGCCGGATCGGCCGGACCTCCACGCGTCCCGGCTGGTCCATCGGCACGAGGAGGAAGGACAGGCCGTGGTGGCGGCGCGAGCCGGGCTCGGTGCGGGCCAGGACGAAGCACCAGTCGGCCTCGCGCGCCAGGGAGGTCCAGATCTTCTGGCCGGTGACGCGCAGCCGCCCGTCCGCGCGGTCCCGTACGGCGGCGGTGCGCAGTCCGGCGAGGTCGGAGCCGGCGTCGGGTTCGCTGTAGCCCTGGCACCACAGCTCCTCGCCGCGGGCGATGGCGGGCAGGAAGCGGGCCTGCTGTTCCGGGGTTCCGTAGGCGAGGAGGGTGGGGGCGAGGAGGTTCTCGCCGATGTGCCCGACGCGGCCGGGGGCGCGCAGCGCCGCGTACTCCTCCGCCCACACCACCTGTCCGGTGAGGGAGAGCCGCTGCTGTCCGTAGGCGCCGGCGGGGGCGTCCCAGCCGGTGCCGATCCAGCCGCCGCGGCCGAGTTCCCGTTCCCAGGCGCGCCGGGCGTCGACGCCCTCGTGCTCGCTGCCGGGCCCGCCGAGGCCGAGGGCCTGCGCGTACGGGCCGACGAGGTGCTCGGTGAGCCAGGCGCGGGCGCGGGTGCGCAGTTCCCCGGCCTCGGGGCCGAAGCTGAAGTCCACGGTGTCCCCCTTCCCCCGGCCCTCAGGCGTTCGGGCGGTCCTTGGCGGCGGCCGCCTTGGCCATGGCTTCGAGCTGGGCGAGCATCGGCATCGGGTCGGTGCCGACGGTGCCGGGGAGGAAGTCGGCGATCTTCTCGGGGGTCCAGGACCCTTCGGCGTATCCGGCGCGCAGTTCGCGGGGCTGGGCCCAGACGGCGATCTTCGGTCCGGCGATCGTGTAGACCTGCCCGGTGATGCCCTCGGCCCTGGCGCGGTCGCTGAGCAGGTACGTCACGAGCGCGGCGACGTCCTCGGGCTCGCCGATCTCCTTGAGCTCCATGGGCACGTTGGCGGACATCCGGGTGCGGGCGACGGGGGCGACGGCGTTGGCGGTGACCCCGTACTTGTTCAGCCCGAGGGCGGCGCTGCGGACCAGGGAGATGATCCCGCCCTTGGCGGCGCTGTAGTTGGCCTGGGCGACGGAGCCCGTGTGGTTGCCGCTGGTGAAGCCGATGAGCGTGCCCGAGCCCTGGCGCCGCATGACGGCGGAGGCGGCGCGGAAGACGGTGAAGGTGCCCTTCAGGTGGGTGGCGACGACGGGGTCCCACTCCTCCTCGGACATGTTGAAGAGCATCCGCTCGCGCAGGATGCCCGCGACGCACACCACCCCGTCGATGCTCCCGTACCGGGCGAGGGCGGTGTCCACGATGCGCTGGCCGCCCGCCATGGTGGAGATGTCGTCGGCGACGGCGACGGCCTCGCCCCCGGCGGCGAGGATCTCCTTGGCCACCTCCTCCGCCACCTCGCTGGTGGGTGCGTTCCCCTCGATGCCGACGCCGTAGTCGTTGACGACGACCTTGGCGCCCTCGGCGGCGGCGGCGAGCGCCACGGCCCGGCCGATGCCCCGGCCCGCACCGGTGACGGCGATGACCTTGCCTGCCAAGAAGTTCCCCACGTCCGGCCCCTTCCCGCTGTTTCTGACGGTCCGTTAGATTCTATGACCAGTCAGATCCCTTCCCACAAGCCCCTGTTCGTTCAAGGAGTGGATGGCGTCCATGACCATGCCCCCCGAGTTCCAGGACATCGCCGAGCGCGTCAACAACTGGGGACGCTGGGGCGCCGACGACGAGATCGGCACCCTGAACCTGATCACCGAGGACGTCGTACGGGCGGCGGCCGCCGAGGTCCGCACGGGGCGCCGGATCCCCCTGGCGCTCCCGCTCAAGGAGGACGGGGTGCAGGCCGGGATGATCCCGGGCCGGGTCAACCCCCTGCACACCATGGTCCAGATCAACCAGGAGCTCTTCGGCCCGGGCACGGTGGCCTGCAGCGACGACGCCGTGACGATGGGCCTCCAGGCGGCCACCCACTGGGACGCCCTGACCCACGTCTCCCACTCGGGCCGCATCTACAACGGCCGCCCGGCAGACACGATCACCGCACACACCCGCGCCCAGTTCAGCGGCATCGACAAGGCCGCCCCGATCGTCTCGCGCGGGGTCCTCCTCGACGTGGCCCGCGCCAAGAACCTGGACCGTCTGCCGGGCGGCCACGCCGTCACCCCGGAGGACCTGGCGGAGGCGGAGGAGTTCGGCGGGGTCACGGTCCGCGCGGGGGACGTCGTCCTCGTCCGCACCGGCCAGATCCAGGTCTACCTGGCCGGCGACAAGCACGGCTACGGCTTCCCGTCCCCCGGCCTGTCGGTCCGCACCCCGCAGTGGTTCCACGCCCGCGACGTGGCGGCCGTCGCGAACGACACCCTCACCTTCGAGATCTTCCCCCCGGAGATCGAGAACCTCTGGCTGCCGGTGCACGCGCTGCACCTGGTCGAGATGGGCATGCACCAGGGCCAGAACTGGAACCTCGAAGCCCTGTCCACAGCCTGTGCGGAAGCGGGCCGCCACTCCTTCCTCCTGTCGGCCATGCCGGAACCCTTCGTGGGCGGCACGGGCACCCCGGTGGCCCCGGTGGCGGTGCTCTGAGACCCCTCCCGCCCCTGCGGATCCCACCGGTCACCCGTTCCACTGGTCTTTTCGGCATGCGGTGAACGGGCGGCCTCCCCGTCCCTACGATGGGGGCTCCTCTTCGGGATGCGGGGTGGGAGATGACGATGAACAGTGGCGATCGGCGCCGTGTCTGGCTCGCGGCGCTGGCGACCCTGGCCGCGATCGCCGGGACGCTGGCCACGCTGTGGGCCACGGACACGATCGGCGGAGACAGGAACGAGTGCCGGAACCACGCCGTGTGCGGCCGCGACAACCAGACCAACTTCGGCGACAACTCGAACATGCCTACGAGGGAAGCCGGCAGATGAAGCCGCACAGCACCGTCGCCGCGCTGGCCCTGTGCGCCAATCTCCTGCTGTCGGGCTGTTCCACGAACGAGTGCTCCGGCGGGTCGGTGTGCGGAGCCGGCAACGCGGTCGGCCCGGCCTCGACCGCTGACTCCAAGGCTTCGGACACCGCGCCGTTGGCGTTCACCGTCGACGAGGTGAACCCCTGGGACAGCTGCGACGGTGGCGCCGGGATGGTCTTCTTGAAGCCGCCCGCGCTGGATGAGGCGGCAGCCGAACTGGGCCGCAACAAGGACGTCACAACCGCGGAGCAGTCAGCGGCGTTCTGGAAGCGGCTGGAGGCGTTCGGCAGCGCCCACGAGGCCGTCACCGCCGACTACGCGATCATCCACCTCCACGTGCAGGGAAAGAGCGCACGCGCCGTCACGGTGAAGAACATCACGGTCGAACCGCAGGAGACCCGGCCCCTCCCGAAGTCCGGCCTGCGCCTGAGGTACGACGGCGCCTGCGGTGACGCCAACATGAGCCGGTTCGCGGCCAACCTCGACAAACCGAAACCCACTCTCGAGTTCAAGGACGGCCAGAGCGACGCGGGAACGATGCGCGTGCGCGGCTTCCCCGTCCAGGTGTCGGAGAGCGATACCGAGAACTTCGTCATCGTCGCCTTCACCTCGGCCGGCGTGCACCGGTTCACGCTCTCGATCGAGTGGTCGAGCGGCGGCGTCTCCGGAACGACCGAGGTGAGGCGGGACGACAAGAAGGAGTTCACGGTGGCTTCGGGCAACGGCGGGCAGCAGTTCTTCTACGAACAGGACGGCACGTTCCAGCCCATCACCACCAGGATGAATCCCGATGACCCCTTCGCCCACTGAGCGCCACCGGGGCCTACCCGCGTCCGGCATCGCCCGGTGGGCCGGGGGCGGGGTCCAGGTCTTCGAGTACCTGCTGGAAGGGGCGGCGCAGGGCGACGGCGAGGGGGCGGGAGTCGGCGCGGGTGTAGGCGGCGAGTTCCGCGCGGGCTGCGGCGACGGCGGGCCGGGGGTCGGTGCCGGCCAGGGTGTCCTCGACGGCGCGCGCGGTGAGCGAGGCCAGGCCGGGCAGCCGGGCCCCCGCGCGCCGGACGTCGTCGGCGAGGTCCTCCCGCCCGGCGAAGGCGGCGACCTCCCGGGCCAGGGTGGTCAGGTGCGGGGCGGCCCCGTCCACGACGGAGACGGAGCGGGCCTGCCGGGCCACCGCCTCCCGGTGCCGCCGCCGCAGGGGGTTGAACCGCATGGCCCGCTCGGCCTCGCGGGCCCGGGCGGCGTCGGCATGCACCGCTTCGACGTGGGCCCTCACCAGCGTGAGGTTGTCCCGGGCGGCTCCGGGCCCGGCCGCCAGCGCCGCCGCCGTCCCGTTCAGGGCCCGGGACACCCGCAGCCGGCAGTCCTCGGCGATCACGGCCAGCACCCGGTGGGGGTCGGGCGGCCACAGCCACGGCGCCAGCAGGACGGTCACGACCCCGCCGAGGACGGTCTCCCAGACCCGGTGGAACGCGTACGCGTCCGGGGAGTCGTTGGCGAAGACCAGCAGTGAGGACGCGGCGACCTGGATGTTCAGCCCGCCCCCGGCCCGCAGCACCATCCCCGCGCCCAGCCCCAGGGCGACCACCAGCGCCAGCGCGAGGGTCGACAGCCGCAGCACGTTGACCACACCGATCCCGATGAGCACCCCGGCCACCACCCCGAGCGCCCGCTGCACCGACGCGCCCAGCGCCGTACCGGGATCCCCGCGCAGCGCCACCAGCGGCACCACGGCCGCGTAGACCGGCGGCTGGTCGGCCCCCAGCCACAGCGCGGCCTGCCACGCGACGGCGACGCTCACCACGATCCGCGCCGCCCCCGGCCACTCGGCCCGCACCACACCACCGAGCCGGGAGGGCCGGGAGAGCCGGGAGACTCCGGAGAACCGCTCACGCACCGGCCCAGCCTGCGCCGCCCGTACGCCCGGCCGCCCCCATTAGGCCGAAGGCGGCATGTCCGCGCGTCGCCCCCGGCCCGCACCGATGACTTCCGCCCTCCCCGGCAGTCTCACCTCCAGCGGCCGACGACGACAGGAGCACCCCATGCCCACCCCCACCCCCGCCCCCCTCCTCCGGGCCTGCAACATCAACGTCACCCGGGACGGCTACGGCGCCGGCGAGAACCAGCGCCTGGAACGCCCCTTCGGCGACGGGATCGACCCGGGGGTCCTGTTCTCCTGGGCCGGCGCCACGGCGAGCTGGCCCAACCGCACCGAGCCGGGCGGCAGCCGCGGCCTGGACGACTACTTCACCCGCGACTGGGGCCGCAACATCGGCGCGGAGATCATGGGCGCCAACAAGTTCAGCCCCCACCGGGGCCCGTGGCAGAACCACGACTGGCAGGGCTGGTGGGGCGACGAGCCCCCGTTCCACACCCCGGTGTTCGTGATGACCCACCACCTGCGCCCGTCGTTCACCCTCTCCGACACCACCTTCCACTTCACCGACGCCGACCCGGCCACGGTCCTGGCCCGGGCGTTCGAGGCGGCCGACGGCAAGGACGTCCGCCTCGGCGGGGGACCGTCCACGATCCGTGAGTTCCTCGACGCGCACCTGGTCGACACCCTCCACGTCGCCGTCTCCCCGGTGGACCTCGGCGCGGGCTCCCGCCTGTGGAAGTCCCCCGAGGAACTCCTCGACCGCTTCCACATGGACGTGGTCCCCAGCCCGAGCGGGGTGACCCACCACCTCTTCTGGCGCCGCTAGGGCCTGCCCTCAACCTCCCGCACGGCCCCCACCCGGGCCGCGTACTCCTCCGCCCCCTCGGCCGTCTCCCCCGCCCAGCCCACGTACCCGTCGGGGCGTACGAGGAACACCCCGTCCCCGTACGCGCCGTACGACGGGATCCGTACCGTCCGCGCGCCCCGTACGGACGCCTCGGGCGCCGGGCCCACCAGCAGCAGGGTCCAGTGCGGCCCCCGGAAGGCGTCGAAGAGCCGGGCGCCCTCCCACGCCCCGTCCGGGGCCCGGTCGCCGGCGCGCAGGGACTCGGCGGGGAGGGCCGTACGCGTCTCCACCGCCAGGGACGAGCCCCGGTAGCCCAGGCCCAGCTGCCGCGTGGCCGCGCCGCGGCGGGCCTCGCCCCGGTGGATCCGCGTCGAGAGGCCGAGCACGTCCGCGGCCACGGGCAGCCGCTCCTCCTCGTACGTGCCGAGCAGCGACTCCCGCGCCGTCCCGCTCAGCACCGCCGCCAGCTTCCAGCCCAGGTTGTAGGCGTCCTGCACGCTCGTGTTCAGCCCCTGCCCGCCCGCCGGCGAGTGCACGTGCGCGGCGTCCCCGACGAGGAAGACGCGCCCTTCCCGGAACCGGTCGGCCATCGCCGCCCGGGGCCGGAAGTCCGAGGCCCAGCGGACCTCCGTCACATCGGCCGGGTCCAGGTGCGACCGGGCGGCGATCACCGCGCGCAGCCCCTCCAGGGACAGGTCGATCGCCGGGCCGCCCTCCGGCATCTGCGCGGCGACCTGGAAGTCCTCGGTCCCGGCGAGCGGGCACAGGGCGAGGAAGCCCTGGCCCTCGGCGGGCGGGAAGACGTGCCAGTTGTCGCGGTCGAGGCCGGTGATGCGCACGTCGGCCACCAGGACCGGGTCCGGGTCGACCGTCTCCCCCGTCATCCCGATGCCGAGCAGGCGCCGCACCGTGGACCGGCCGCCGTCGGCGGCGACCGCGTACCGGGCCCGTACGGGCGGCCCGGCGGCGAACTCGGCCGTCACCCCGTCCTCGTCCTGCGTGAGCCCGACGAGCTCGCGGCCGAAGGCGACCGAGCCGCCCAGCTCGGTGAGGCGGGCGAAGAGGATCTCCTGGGTGCGCCACTGCGGGACCATCCAGGGCTCGTGGAACGGCGAGCCCTCCTGTACGTCCTCCTCGTCCCACATCCGCTGCTCGCCGAGCCGCCGCCCGTCCTGCCAGAGCATCCGCGTCGGGTACGGGCCGCCCGCCGCGAGGATCGCGTCGAGCACCCCCAGGTCGTCGAAGACCTCCAGCGTCCTGGGCTGGATCCCCTTGCCGCGCGACCCGGGGAACAGCCCCGCGGACCGCTCCACGACGAGGGCCCGTACGCCCCTGCGGGCGAGGTCGGCCCCGAGCGTCAGCCCAGCAGCCCCGGCCCCGACGACCAGCACGTCCACGTGCACACCCATGACGATCTCCTTAACGGTGTTAAGTTCCTGACTCCGGAACCATGCACTTAACGCTGTTAAACTGTCAAGCGTGGCTACCCGCAGATCCCCCAAGCTCGACAAGACGCAGGCCGTCGACACCTCCCTGCGCCTGCTCAACGAGGTCGGTCTCGACGGCCTCAGCCTCCGCGCCATCGCCAAGGAGCTGGACGTCCAGGCGCCCGCCCTCTACTGGCACTTCAAGAACAAGCAGGAGCTCCTGGACGAGATGGCCACGGAGATGTACCGCCGCATGACGGCGGACTCCCCCCTCGCCCCCGGCCTCTCCTGGCAGGACCGCCTCCTGGCCGTCAACCGCGGCCTGCGCACCGCCCTGCTGCGCTACCGCGACGGCGCCAAGGTCTTCAGCGGCTCCCGCTTCACCGGCACCGAGCACGCCGTCCAGATGGAGGCGAACCTCCGCGCCCTCACCGGGGCCGGCTTCACCCTCCAGCAGGCCGTCCGCGCCACCACCACGGCGTACTTCTTCACCCTCGGCTTCGTCACCGAGGAGCAGGGCGTCGAACCCCTCCCCGGCGAACGCCGCGAGGGCTTCGACGTCGCCGAACGCGCCGAACGCCTCGCCGGGCACCCCCTGGCCGCCGCGGCCGGCGCGGACCTCTTCCAGGACTACGACCAGGGCTTCGAGGAAGGCCTCGCCCTGCTCCTCGACGGCATCGCCGCCCGGTACGGGATCGCGTGACGGCGGGCCGCGCCTACGGGTTCCTCACCGTCGCCCGCCCCCGGCCGGCGGCCCTCGCCCGGGCCCTCGGCGCGGTGTTCGCGATCGGCGAGGGGGCCGTCGAGACCGGGCCCGAGGGCGAGCCGGACGGCTGGCGGTGGGACACGCCGGTCCAGTGCGGGTACGAGTGGTTCGGCCCGGGGGACATCGCCTGCGCCCTCCACGTCTACGCCGGCCCCGCCGTCCCGGACCCGCCGTCCGAGGAGACCGTCGCGCGGGCGCTGGCCCGGGAGCTGGGCACGGCGGTGCTGACCGGGGCGGGGACCCCGCCGTGGATCATGCGGGTCCTGACCCCGGCGGGCGGATCGACGTACGCGCGGACCGAGGACCTGGACGGGGAGGACCGCCCCGGGCTCCGCGTCACGGCCGTACAGGCCGGCGTCGCGGCACTCCCCCACGTCCCGGTGCGCGGCCTGCCGGAGGTGGTCCGCGCCCTGCCCCTCGCGCCCCGGGACACCGGCCCGCGGCTGTGGCCGTGGGCCGACCTGGTCTGCCGGATGGAGGCGGGGTGGCCGCCCCTGCGCTGGTACGGGGCCGACATGTACCGCGAGGACCTCAGGGCCCGGGACGGCCTGCGCGACCTGGAGGGCGACCCCCGTCTGGAGGCCCTCGACGCCCGCTTCCGGGCCGTCACCGTCGACGACGGCGGCGGGGAACTCGGCGCCGACCCGGCGTCCGCCCCCTGGTACCGGCGCCGCCGGCCGGCCGTCCTGCCCTGGCGGGTGCTCCTGCCCGCCGACCCGGAGGCGGCCGACTGGCTGTGGAAGTGGGTGGAGGACGGGGCCGAGGGCAAGCCCGGCGGCGTCGACCTCTCCTCCCTCGACCTGAGCGGCGCCGACGTGAGCGGGGCGGACTTCTCCTCCTCCCTCTTCTGCGGGACCGGCCTGAGGGGCGCCCGTCTCACCGGCACGGAGTTCCACCGCTCCCACCTCCAGGGCGCCGAGCTCGCGCACGCCGACGCCACCGGCGCCCGCTTCGTCCGGGCCGACCTCGACGGGGCCGTCCTGCGCGGCACGGTCCTGGACGGCGCCGACCTCACCCGCGCGGACCTCCACGGGGCCGACGCCCGCGGTGCGAGCCTGCGCGGCACCCGCCTCCTGGGCGCGACCCTCCTGGACACCGACCTCCGCGGCGCGGACCTCACGGGCGCGGAACTCGGTGAGAACACCTTCGGGGTCACCCTGGACGACACCACGACGGTCACGGGCCTGAAGGGCACCCTCACAGGCCCCGCCACCCTCATCCCCGCCCCTGGGGGCGCCCCCGCCCCCCTGACGGGCCCCGCCCTGGAACACTGGCTCAACTCCCGGGGCGCCGCCGTCCGCGTCACCGCCTCCCTGCGGGCGGGAGCCCCGTCCCCCTGACGGCGAAAGCCCTTCGGCCGGCCGCCGGACCTGCGGGTGGCGGCGTGCGTTCGTGCGCACCCCGAGCGCGGCACGGCAGCCGCCACCCCACGACCCGCACTCGTCAAGGCACAGGACCCTTGGCGTCCCCTCGCGACGAATCGCTCACCACCAGGGTGATCAACAGGTGACGAACCGTCAACACCTCGTTAGAGGTACACGCGCGGTTCCCGTTTCAGCACGACTTTTTTCGGAGCCGCCGAGGGGCCCGGCGGGGCCTGTGTCACCGCCCGGTCGATCTCGCACCAGATCCGCTTGCCCGCGCCCTCACGCTGCCAGCCCCACCGGTCCGCGAGGCCGTCCACCAGCTCCAGCCCGCGCCCGCCCGTGTCCTCACCGCCGGCCTGCCGGCGGGCCGGGGCGCGATCGCTCGCGTCGGCGACCTCCACGCGCACGCGCGGACCCCCGAGGAGCATCCGCAGCACGGCCGGACAGCCCGTGTGCACGACCGCGTTCGTGACCAGCTCGGAGATGAGCAGGATCAGCGTCTCCGCGAGCGGCTCGTCGTCCCCCATGCCCGACCCCGCCAGCCGGGACCGCGCCCAGCGCCGCGCCCGGCCGACCTCGGCGGGGTCCGGTCCTACCTCCAGCTGTACCTGAAGCACCTGCACCGCTCACACCATCCGAACCGGCGGACACTTCGCCTCGCGACAGGACGGGATCACCGACTGTGATCCCCGTGCCGAGCAGCATGGTTGACGTACAGTCACCGCAACAAGCGCTTCGGGCATATTCCAGCGCGAAGGAGTAGGTGTGGTGCATACTGTGCGGCGCTCCCGCCGCTCAACCACTCGCATCATGGGAGCGTATCGTGACGCACCCCCGCCCCCGGGCCGCATCGGGGCAGGCGAAGGACACAAACCGATATCAACTCTCCGTAATCGGACATGAGTCCCGCGTCGTCCCTCCCGTAACAGTCAGTCAGCCAACGCGCCGGCCTCCTCCGCCAGGCGGGTGGCCAGGAGTTCCTCCGCCTGCGCCACCGTCCGCCACTGCTCGGCCCGCACCCAGGCCCGCTTCAGGTGCAGGTGCACGTCCGCCTCCCAGGTGAAGCCCATGCCGCCGTGGACCTGAAGGCAGTCCCGGGCGCCCCGCACCGCCGCCTCGTCCGCGAGGAGCTTCGCCCCGGCGATCTCGGCCGGATCGGCCGTCACCGCCGCCGCGTAGACCGCCGTACGGGCCACCTCGGCGCGCACCAGCATGTCCGCGCACAGGTGCTTGACCGCCTGGAAGCCCCCGATCGGCTGTCCGAACTGCTCGCGCTCCCCGGCGTAGCGCACCGCCAGCTCCACCGTCCGCAGCGCGCCGCCCAGCTGGAGCGCCGCCGTCAGCAGCGCCCCCGCCTCCCGGAACCCGGACGGCGCGGGCACCTCCCCGGCGCACCGCCACAGCGGGGTCAGCGGGTCCACCGAGCGCACCGGCTCACCGGCGGGCAGCCCGGACGCCCCGAGCACCGCGTCCGCCTCCCCCAGGTGGGCCACCAGCGGCCCGCCCAGGTCGAAGGCCGTCACCACCGCCGAGCCCGACGCCGCCCCCGGGACCACTCCGGCCGCCAGGTGCGTCGCCACCAGCGGCCCCGGCAGCAGCGCCCGCCCGGCCTCCTCGAAGACCAGCACCGCCTCCGGCAGGCCCAGCCCCACCCCGCCCTCGGACTCCGGGAGCCGCAGCGAGAAGAACCCCGCCTCACCCAGCTCCCGCCACAGCCGCCGGTCCACGACCCCGCCGCCCGGGCCCGCGGCCGCGCCGCCCCGGCCGGCCGTACCCTCGGCCGCGGACACCGACTCCCGCAGCGCCTCCCGCCCGTACCGGCCCGCGAGCAGGTCGCGGATGCCCGCCCGCAGGTCCCGCTGGTCCTCCGTCAGCCGGAAGTCCACCTCCGCTCACCGCCCCTTCGGCAGGCCGAGGATCCGCTCGGCGACGATGTTCCGCTGGATCTGGGAGGTCCCGGCCGCGATCGTGTACGAGAGCGAGGAGAGCCGCTCCGGCGTCCACTCCTCCTCCAGGGACAGGGCGTCCGCCCCCAGCACCTCCGCCGCCGCGTCGTACAGCTCCTGGCGCGCGTGCGAGTAGGCCAGCTTGAAGACGCTGCCCCCGGTGCCGGGGACCCCGCCCGAGCCCTGGGCCTCGCTGACGTTCCACTGCGTGAGCCGCCACAGCGCGCCGAACTCCCCGTACAGCCGGCCCAGCCGGCGCCGCAGCACCGGGTCGTCCCAGCGGCCGTTCGCCCGCGCCGCCCGCGCCAGCGCGCCCAGCGTGCGGCGGCAGGCGACGACCTCGCCGACGAAGGCGGTGCCCCGCTCGAAGGACAGCGTCACCATCGTGACCCGCCAGCCGTCGTTCTCGGCGCCGACCCGGTTGGCGACCGGCACCCGGACCTCGTCGAGGAACACCTCCGCGAACTCGGCCGAACCGGCGAGGGTGCGCAGCGGCCGCACCGTGACGCCGGGCGCGTCCATCGGCAGGGCCAGCCAGGAGATCCCCTTGTGCCGGGGCGCGGCCGGGTCGGTGCGCACCAGCAGTTCGCACCAGTCGGCGACCTCGGCGTGCGAGGTCCAGATCTTGGAGCCGGTGACCACGTACGCGTCCCCGTCCAGCACCGCCCTCGTCCGCAGCGACGCCAGGTCGGAACCGGCGCCCGGCTCGCTGAACCCCTGGCACCACACCTCCTCCCCGCGCAGCACCGGCGGCAGCCAGCGCGCCCGCTGCGCGGGGGTGCCCTCGGCGGCGATGGTGGGGCCGGCGTGCAGCAGCCCGACGAAGTTCGCGCCGACGTACGGGGCGCCGGCGCGCTCGGTCTCCTCCAGGAAGATCAGGTGCTGGGTCGGGGTGGCCCCGCGCCCGCCGGCGTCGACGGGCCAGTGCAGGCCCGCGTACCCGGCGTCGTACAGCCGGCGCTGCCAGCCCAGGTCGTACGCGCGGCGGCCGGGCCAGTCGTCGGGCGAGGGCCTGGGCGGCAGCTCGGGCAGCACCTTGCCGAGCCACTCGCGCAGCCGGGCCCGGAACTCCCGTTCCTCCTGCGAGTACGCCAGGTCCATCAGCGGTCCTCGTCGAAGGACAGGCCGAGCATGCGGATGGCGTTGCCGCGCATCAGCTTGTAGACGGTCTCGTCGTCCAGGCCCTTCACGTGGTCGAGGGCGACGTCCTTGGTGTGCGGGAAGGTCGAGTCCACGTGCGGGTAGTCGGTCTCGAAGGTGGCGTTGTCGCGGCCGACGACGTCCAGCGAGGCGATGCCGTGCTTGTCGCGGAAGAAGCAGCAGTAGATCTGCCGGTAGTAGTACGTGGACGGCGGCTCGGGGATCAGGCCGCGGACCCCGCCCCAGGCGCGGTGCTCGCGCCAGACGTCGTCCGCGCGCTCCAGGGCGTACGGGATCCAGCCCATCTGGCCCTCGCTGTAGGCGAGCTTCAGCGCCGGGAACTTCACCAGCACCCCGCTGAAGAGGAAGTCCATCATCGAGGCCATGGCGTTGTTGAAGCTGAGGGAGGCCTGGACGGCGGGCGGGGCGTCGGGGGAGGCGGCGGGCATCTGGGAGGAGGACCCGATGTGCATGTTCACGACGGTGCCGGTCTCCTGGCAGACGGCGAAGAAGGGGTCCCAGTAGCCGGAGTGGATGGACGGCAGCCCCAGGTGGGTGGGGATCTCGGAGAAGGTCACGGCGCGCACCCCGCGGGCGGCGTTGCGGCGGATCTCGGCGACGGCGAGGCCGATGTCCCACAGGGGGATGATGCACAGCGGGATCAGCCGGCCGCCGCTGTCGCCGCACCACTCCTCGACCATCCAGTCGTTGTAGGCGCGCACGCAGGCGAGGGCGACCTCCTTGTCGTGGGCCTCGGCGAAGGTCTGGCCGCAGAAGCGGGGGAAGGTGGGGAAGCAGAGGGAGGCCTCGACGTGGTTGAGGTCCATGTCGAGGAGCCGGGCCTTGGGGTCCCAGCAGCCGCGCCGCATCTCCTCGCGGGTGATGCCCTCCAGGGTCATGTCGTCGCGGTCGAAGCCGACGGCGGCGATGTTGCGCTTGTACGGGAACTTGAGGTCCTCGTAGATCCACCAGTCCGTCGGCGGGCCGTCGGGGTCCATGGAGATCACGTACTTGCCGCCGGTGTACTCCAGCTCGCCGATCCCGGCGGTCAGGGGCTTGGGTCCGCGGTCGCGGTACTTCGCGGGCAGCCACACGTCGAAGAGGTGGGCGGGCTCGATCACGTGGTCGTCGACGCTGATGATCCGAGGCAGTTCCAGTGCCATGCGGGCTCCCCAATCTGATGGATCGTCAGAAACAAGCTAGCCCCGCCACCCCTGGACCGACAAGCGCCGGAGCCCTACGCTCTGCCCTTGATCTGACTCACCGTCAGCTGGCTGCGGGCCGGCACGCCCAGGGGAGGTCCGGGATGACGACAGCGGACGACGCGGCCAAGGCCGTCGCCACGGAACTCGGCCGCTCCCGCACCCTCTGGGAACTGATCGCCCGCCGCGCCGGCCTCACCCCCGGCGCACCGGTCCTCATCGAGGCCGCCGAACGGCCCGCCGGAGCGCAGGGGCCCACCGACCGCACCCTCACCTTCGGCGCCCTGCGCGACCGCGCCGAACGCGTCGCCGCCGGCCTGTACGGCATGGGCGTCCGCCCCGGCACCGTCGTCGCCTGGCAGCTCCCGACCCGCATCGAGACGGTCCTGCTGTCAGCCGCCCTCGCCCGCCTCGGCGCCGTCCAGTCCCCCGTCATCCCCTTCTACCGCGACCGCGAGGCCGGCTTCGCGCTCCGCGAGTCCGGCGCGGAGTTCTTCGCCGTCCCCGGCACCTGGCGCGGCTTCGACCACACCGCCATGGCCGCCCGCCTCGGCGCGCGCGGGGTCTTCGAGGCGTACGAGGACCTGCCCGACGGCGACCCCGCCGTCCTGCCCCCGCCGCCCGCCGACGGCACCGCCGTCCGCTGGATCTACTGGACCTCCGGCACCACCTCCGACCCCAAGGGCGTCCTGCACACCGACCGCTCCCTGATCGCGGGCGGCTCCTGCCTGGCCCACGCCCTGCGCCTGAGCCCGTCCGACGTCGGCTCCATGGCCTTCCCGTACGCGCACATAGCCGGGCCCGACTACACGGTGATGCTGCTGCTGTACGGGTTCCCGGCGGTGCTCTTCGAGAAGTTCGCGATGCCCGGCGCACTGGACGGCTTCCGCCGCCACCGGGTCACCATCGCGGGCGGCTCCACCGCCTTCTACTCCATGTTCCTCACCGAGCAGCGCAAGGACCCCGCCACGCCCCTCCTCCCGAGCCTGCGCCTGCTCGCGGGCGGCGGCGCCCCCAAGCCGCCGGAGATCTACCACGCGGTGGTGCGCGAGCTGGGCTGCCAGCTCACCCACGGGTACGGCATGACCGAGGTCCCGATGATCACCATGGGCTCCCCGGACGACACCCCGGAGAACCTCGCCACCACCGAGGGCCGCCCCCCGGAGGGCATGTCCATCCGCATCACCGCCCCCGACGGCACCCCCCTGCCCGCCGGCACCGACGGCGAGGTGCGGCTGCGCGGCGAGGCGGTCTGCCGGGGCTACCTGAACCAGAAGGACGCCCCGGACGTCTTCGACGCCGACGGCTACCTGATCACCGGCGACCTCGGACACCTGACCCCCTCCGGCCACCTCGTCCTCACCGGACGCAGCAAGGACGTGATCATCCGCAAGGGCGAGAACATCTCGGCGAAGGAGGTCGAGGACCTGCTCCACCTGCTCCCCGGCGTCGGCGACGTGGCCGTCATCGGCCTCCCCGACGAGGAGCGCGGCGAGCGCGTCTGCGCGGTGGTCGAGCAGCCGCCGGGAGCCGCCCCGCTGACCCTCCCCCAGATCACCGCCCACCTCCGCGCCCAGGGCCTGTCCCCGCACAAGCTGCCCGAACAGCTGGAACTGGTCGACGCCCTGCCCCGCAACGACGCCCTGCGCAAGGTCCTCAAGTACCGCCTGCGCGAGCGCTACTCCTGATCCCCGGCGCCGGTGGGCGGCTCCGGACCCCCGGAGCCGCGTACGCGCGTCGCGCTACAGCCGGCTCAGCGAGGCCGCCGCGAAGAGGACGTCGCGGATCGCCTCCCGGTCGCCGGTCTGGCCGACGGCGGCCTCCTCCGGGGAGATGTGCCCGGCCGCCAGCTGGCAGAACTCCAGGCCGTCCAGCGCGACCTCCGCCACCGTGTGGTCCCGCGAGGGTTTCGCCGCCGGGGAGTCCAGGGCGATGTCCCAGCCGCCCCCGCCCGCGCCCTCGATCTCCAGGTGCAGGGTGCGCCCCGGAGCCCCCGCCGCGACCAGCCCGCGCGCCGGGGCCGCCAGCCCCGAGCGGCGGCGGCCGGCCAGGGCGCCGGGCAGCAGCCGCGCCGCGAGGTCGATCATGCGGTGCAGGTGCGGGCCGGACGGCGGCTCGTACGGGTAGTCCACCGCCTCCGCGATGTCCCAGGCGTGCACCCAGCACTCGAAGGCCCGCTCCAGGAAGGCGTCCCCGAGCGGCAGCGTGAAGGCCCCGTAGTCCACGGCCAGTTCGGCCACGCCCCGGCCCGCGAAGGAGACCGTACGGACCAGGGTGTGCCCCTGCTCCCGCCAGGGTTCGCGGACCTTCCGCGACGCCGGGGAGCCGGCCGAGTTCCAGAAGTGCTCGGTACGGCCGGTGGGACCGCCCGGCGGGGCCTGCGGTCCGAGGGGGTCGTCCAGACCCAGCGCGGTGGCGACGAGCCCGTCGACCGTGAGCAGGTGGCCGATCACCCCGGCCACCGTGGTGTGGTGGCTGCGCCGGCGCTCCTCCTCGAACCATTTGAGCCGCACCGGGGTGTCCCACTCCGACTCCCCGAAGTCCCGCAGCAGGGCGTCCAGCCGTGCGGTCTCGGTGTCGTACGGGTTCGCCCACACGGGTACGGGGATGCGCGCCGGGCGCTTGCCCAGGCAGTCCTCCAGCACCCGCGAGCGCAGCAGCGGCTTCAGGTCGAGGCTCTCCTCCGGGTGCAGCAGCCCGACCGCGTCGCGCAGCCGCAGCGCCTCCTCGGCGCAGGGCGCGCACTCGGTGAGGTGGTCCTCGACGGCCTGGGTCTCCTCGGCGGAGCAGGCGGCCAGCGCCCACGCCCCGAGCAGGGACTTCAGTACCGCGTGCGAGGGCGGCGCGGGCGGCAGGACGGCGGGCGCTTCGAGGTCGTCACCGGCCGCCCGGGGACCCGGTATCCGCGCGGATCCGGCCGCCGGGGGCTCGTACGCGTCGTCGGGGGTGTCATCGGTGGGTCCGGTCATCGGGTGGTTCCGTATCCGCGTGGGCCGTATCCGGGCGGGGCGGTGTCCTCCCTCGGGAGGACGTTGGCGGTCGACAGCAGCTGGAGCCCGAGGCGCAGCCGGCGCCGCGCCTCGTCCTCACTGATCTGCAGGTCGGCGGCGGCCTGCCGGTAGTCGCGGCGCTTGAAGTACGCGAGTTCCAGGGCGGCCCGCAGGGGTGCGGGCATGGAGGTGACGATGTAGTCGGCGCGGGCGGCGGCGTTGGCGCTGCGCACCTTCTGTTCGAGCTCCTCGCGCGAGCCCCGGCCCAGTTCGGCCTGGCGCAGCCGGGCCACGGCCTGGCCCTGGGTGATCCGGGCGACCCAGGAGCGCATGGAGCCCTGCTTGGGGTCGTAGGCGTCGGGGTTCTCCCAGATGTAGCCGAAGACCTCGCGCGTGATGCGGTCCGCGGCCTTCTCGTCCCCGAGCACCCGGTGGGCGAGGCTGTGCACGAGTGAGGCGAAACGGTCGTAGAGCTCCCCGAGCGCGGCGGCCTCACCACGGGCGAGACGCTGCTGCATGCGGCGGTCCCAGCGCGGTGGAACGTCCTTCGCCATGGTGCCTCCAGCCGTGTGTCGACCCGTCAAATGTAGTGGGCACCGGCCGGAGCGCGCCTGTTTTGGGGGAACTCCCCCGGAACGGGGACGTCCGTGATAGCCGCACACACGTACGCGCCCCGCCGCGCTCCCCGTGCGCGGGTTCGATGCGGCCACCTCGTTGCCCGCTTCGCTTAACGCGCAGGCCATCGAGGCCTTACGCTCCTGCCTGTCTTGATCTGCACCGCAGGTTTACCCCGACGCACATGTGAAGGCGGAACGCCGAATATGGACAGCGCAGAGTACGAGCGCAAGATCGCCTCCCGATTCGCCACCTTCGACCAGGACGGTTCCGGCTACATCGACCGCGAGGACTTCAGTACGGCGGCGAAGGCCGTGCTGGCCGAATTCGGTGTCACCGCACGCTCGGACAAGGGTCAGGCCGTCTTCGCCGGTGCCGAGGCGTTCTGGCAGGGGATGGCCGGGATCGCCGACGTGGACGGGGACCAGCGCGTGTCCCGCGAGGAGTTCGTGACCGGGGCGGCGAAGCGGCTGCGGGACAACCCGGAACGGTTCGCGGAGATCGCCCGGCCGTTCCTGGCGGCGGTGGTCGCGGTGGCGGACGAGGACGGCACGGGCGCGACGCCGGAGACGGCGGCCCGCGTCCTGCGCGTGCTGGGCACCGCCCCGGAACTGGCGGCCCACGTGGCGGCGGCCCTGGCCGGCGCCGACGGCCGCATCGGCGAGGAGCAGACCCTCAGGGCCTTCGCGGCCTACTGCGGAGTCGACCCGGACGCCTGATCAGCCCCGCCGGCGTTTGAGGCGAATCGTGCAGCCCCGCCGGCGCTTGGGGCGGAAACGGAGAAAGGGCGGGGCGGGGAACAGCACCGCGCAGCGGCAGCCCCGACCCCGCCCACCCTCGCGGCGGGCTACGCGAAGACGACCGTCCGGGTCCCGTTCAGCAGCACCCGGTGCTCGCTGTGCCACTTCACGGCCCGCGCCAGCGCCTGGCACTCCACGTCCCGTCCGATCGCGACGAGCTGGTCCGGCGTGACCTCGTGCCCGACCCGCTCGACCTCCTGCTCGATGATCGGCCCCTCGTCGAGGTCGGCCGTCACGTAGTGCGCGGTCGCGCCGATCAGCTTCACACCGCGCGCGTGCGCCTGGTGGTACGGCTTCGCGCCCTTGAAGCTCGGCAGGAAGGAGTGGTGGATGTTGATGATCCGCCCGCTGAGCTCCTTGCACAGGGTGTCCGACAGCACCTGCATGTAGCGGGCCAGCACGACGAGCTCGACGTTCTCCGCCCGCACCAGCTCCAGCAGCCGCGCCTCCGCCTCCGCCTTCGTCTCCTTCGTCACCGGGATGTGCACGAAGGGGATGTCGTACGAGCCGACCAGCTCGGCGAAGTCGGTGTGGTTCGAGACCACCGCCGCGATCTCCACCGGCAGCGCGCCGATGCTGGCGCGGAACAGCAGGTCGTTCAGGCAGTGGCCGAACTTCGAGACCATCAGCACGATCCGCATGCGCTCGTCCGAGCGGTGGATCTGCCAGTCCATCCGGAAGCTGTCGCCGATGGCCGCGAAGCTGGCGCGGAGCTTGTCCAGCGTCACCTCGGGCTCGGCCTCGAAGTGCACCCGCATGAAGAAGAGCCCGGTCTCACGGTCTCCGAACTGCTGGCTGTCCACGATGTTGCAGCCGGTCATGAAGAGGTAACTCGACACGGCGTGCACGATGCCCTGCTTGTCGGGGCAGGACACGGTCAGGACGTACTGGGGCAGGGGCCGGGCCCCGGGCTGCGGGTCGCTCATGACGGCATAGCCTTTCACACCGCGCGCGTGAGGATCTTCAGCACTTCCACGGAGGCGGGCCGGTCGTCCGGGTCCTCCCCGTCGGCGGTGGACATCCTCACGTGCGCCTCGCGCGCGGCCCGGACCGCCTCGGGCCAGGCCTCGTGGTCCAGGTAGGCGGCGACGGGGGCGTCGGGGCCGACCTGGTGCAGGATCCGCAGCACCCGCAGGACGGCGAGGTCGACGAGGGCCGCCTCCTGCGCGTCGCGGAATATCGTGCCGATGTACTTGTCGGCGGACCAGCTGTCGAGCCAGGTGTCCTCGACCAGCCGGTACACGGCGTCGGTGACGTCCCCGTACCCTTCGGCGCCGGCGAGCCAGACCTCCTGCTGGAACGCGGTGTCGGAAAGCATGTGCAGCGCCGAGCGCACGTTGCCGCGCCAGCGCCACCACGGCATGTCGTTGAGGGGCATGCCGCCCATGGTGGAGGAGCGGCCGCCGCGTCGGGAAGGGTTCTTCGAAGCTTGGGCGAATGTCACGCTTTCGATCGTACGTTCCCCACAAATGTGATCTTGACGCACCTATCCGCCCCCCGCCCCCGGCCGTTCACCTGGGCGTCACCGGATGTTGTGTACACCTCAGCGCTCAGTTACCCCTGTGGCGGAATGGTCGTGGGACATGACCAAATGCCGACGCGCAACACCCTTGTCCCGCCTGCTCCTTGCCGCAGCGACGGGTGCGTGTCTCACCACAGCGTGTGGGGTGCTCCCCGGGAATCCGGGGGGATCCGGGGACACCCTCACGGTCATGACCTTCGCACCGATCGGAACGAAAGCCACCAACATGCCCGGAATGCCGGGCATGGCCAAGGCCTACGAACGCTGGGTCAACGCCAACGGTGGCATCAAGGGCCGCAAACTGCGCGTCCTGACCTGCAACGAGAAGAACACCGCGACCGGCGCCGCCGACTGCGCCCGCGAGGCCATCGCCAAGAAGGCCGTCGCCGTCGTCGGCTCGTACAGCCAGTTCGGGCGCGCCTTCATGGCCCCGCTGGAGGCCGAGGGCATCCCCTTCATCGGGGGCTACGGGGTCTCCCCGGAGGAGTTCCAGAGCACCCTGTCCTACCCGGTGAACGGCGGCCAGCCCGCACTGCTCGCCGGCGCCGGCCACCAGCTCGGCAAGGCCTGCTCCCAGGTGTCCCTGGTCCGCCCGGACACCCTCGCCGGGGACACCCTGCCGGTGCTGTTGAACGCGGGGCTGAAGGCCAGCGGAACGCCGGAGGCCGCCGACATCCGGGCGGCCGAGGACGCCGCGGACCTGACGCCGCAGGCCCGTGAGGCCCTCGCCGACATGAGCACGAGCGGGGGCGCGGCGAAGGGCGACGGTACGGCGGGCGCCAGGGCGGCGACCACCCCCGGCCCCTCCACGTCGCCGTCCGGCGCCGCCAAGGGCCCGTCCTCGCCCGCCCCGTCCGCCGCCGCCTCCTCGTTGTCGTCATCGTCATCGTCATCGTCGTCGTCGTCGTCGAAGAGCTGTGTCACGGCCGTGCTCGGCGAGCGCACCGAGACCTTCTTCGACGCCTTCCGCCGCGCCGACTCCACCGCCCACCGGAACCCGCAGATCTCCTCCGTCCTCGGCAGCGTCAGCCAGGCGCTGGTCGACCGCACCGGCGGCAAGGAGAGCCCCTTCGAGGGCGCGTACGTCACCAGCTGGTACCCCGTCTCCACCGACCCGCTGTGGGCACCGATGCGGAAGGTGATCAGCGACCAGGCCTTCGGCGACGACACCGTCGAGGCCGACGACAGCGGGGCCCAGACCACCTGGATCGCGTACACGGTCCTCAACCAGGTGGTCCAGAAGTTCAAGGACGGCGAGGAGATCACGGGCCGCAAGCTGGCCCGGACCCTCAACGAGGCCTCGGGCATCTCCACCGGCAACCTCACGCCGGAGCTGAGCTGGCGCTACCAGGACATGCGGGCGGTGGCGGGCTTCCCGCGGCTGGTCAACGGCCGGGTCAGCTTCCAGGTCGTCCAGCAGGGCAGGCTCGTCGCACAGCTCGGCGAGCAGGACGTGGACATGACCGCGACGATGGAGTCCGCCCCGCGCTCGGCGTAGCCGCTACAGCTGCGTCTTGTCGCGCCGGGTGAGTCCGTACTTGGCGGCGATCGTGTTCCACATGGTCGCCGCCGACTCCTTCGCCTTGGTGGCCTCGCCGCTCGACTTGTTGCCGTCGGCGGCGTCGTCGGTCTGCTTGGCCTTGCCGTCCTTGCAGCCGCCCTTGTCGTGTCCGGCGTCGTCCGCCCAGTCCGCGTAGCTGTTGTCGGCGTCCGCCGAGGCGTTCCAGGCCTTGGTGAGGGCGGCCGAGAGCCGGGCGTGGTTCGGCAGCAGGTCGATCTTGAGGTCCGAGAGCCGGGTGACCAGCTCGTCGCGGCTGCGGGCCGCGTCGCGGAGGTCCTGGGCGGCCTGGCCGAGGTTCTTGCAGTCCTTGATGTCGTCCACGGCCTTGATCACCACGGTCCGGCTGTCGTTGGCGTCCGCGAGCAGCTTGTCCAGCTGGACGGCCTGCGGACGGGCCGGGTCCACGGGCGCGGAGCCGCCCGGCGCGTCGGCGGCGGTGGACCCGTCGGCCTTCGGGGGCACGGCGGCGGGGTCGTTGTTCTGCGCCTTGCCGTCGCTGAGCAGCGCGCCCACCCCGAGCCCGGCCACGGCCAGCCCGAAGACCGCGGCGGCGATCACGGCGGGCGGGATCCGGCGCGCGGGCGCCGGCGGGGGCGGGGCCTGGAACTGCTGCGGCGGGGGCGCGAACTGCGGCTGGGGCTGCGGCTGCGGTCGGCGCGGGCCGCGCCGCTGCGGCTCGGCGGGCGGCGGCGTCCGCCGGGCCACCGGCTCGGTGACGGGCGGCAGCTGCTGCGTGTGCCCGGCGGCCATGTCGGCGCCGGCGTCCCGGAACAGCCCGTCGAACCCCTCACCCCCACCGGCCGCCCCGGCCCCGGGGCCGGAACCGGCGGGAACGGGCGGGATGTACTGCGTGGCGGCCTCGTCCGCACCACCACCGGGAGCGGCCGGAACGGGCGGGATGTACTGCGTCGCCGCGTCCCCCACACCACCCGCCGGGACCGGCGGGATGTACTGCGTGGCGGCATCCGCCACACCACCCGCCTGGACCGGCGGAATGTACTGCGTCGCGGCATCCGCCACACCGCCCGCCGGGACAGGCGGGATGTACTGCGTCGCCGCGTCCGCCACACCACCCGCCTGGACCGGCGGAATGTACTGCGTCGCCGCGTCCGCCACACCACCCGCCTGGACCGGCGGAATGTACTGCGTCGCCGCGTCCGCCACACCACCCGCCGGGACCGGCGCCGCGTACTGCGCCGGGGAGCCGGACGGGTGTGCGCCCGAGGTCTGGCCGGGGTACGGGGGCGGGGGCGGGCCCCCCGCCGGGGTACCCGTCAGCGTCGGCACGACCTGGGTCTCGGCCCCCGCCACCAGGGCCCCCGGGGCGAACGGGGGCGCGGGTGCGGCGGCGGACACCTGGGGCACGTACTGCGTGGCCGCGTACGCCTCGTCGCCGCCCGGGACCGGCGGGACGTACGGGGCGGCGGCGGACGGCGGCGGGTAGCCGTAGCCGTGGGGGGCGCCCGGACCCTCGTAGCCGGGGCCGGTCTGCGGGTAGCCGTACGCCGGGCCGCCGGGCTCCGGCGGCGGGACGTAGGCGGGCTCCACCGGCCCGCCCTGCTGCTCGTACGACGGCTGGTCGTACCCCTGCGGCTGCGGCGTACCGTACGCGGGCACGGCCCACGGCTGCCCGGCCTGCGGCGCCCCGGGCTGGGGGACGCCCCCTTGTCCGTTCTCCGTCACCGGGACTCCTTCTCGCCTTCTCCGACGTCCGCGCTCGTGGGGATCCGCGCAGCCGTCGGGTCACGCTACCCGGTCACGGCGTGGCGACGTCAGGCCACCTGTACCTCCAGCCTCGCCCCGAACTCCCTCACGGCCGGTTCCTCCCGGTACGGCTCCAGCCGCGCCCGGAAGTCGTCCAGGTACTCCGCGCCCCGCCGCGAGCGCAGCGATCCCAGCAGGTCGGCGGCCTTCGCGGCGGTCTGGCAGGCCTGCTCCACCTCCCGCTGCTGGACCTGCGCCGACGCCAGCAGCAGCAGGCCGATCGCCCGCCGTCGGGCCTTCGTCACGGGAAGCCCGCGCAGCGCCTCCTCCGCCCGCCGGCCCGCCGCGTCGGCCTGGCCGAGGTCGCGGTGGCAGTGGGCGAGCTCGTCCGCGAGATAGGCCTGGTCGAAGTGGCGGATCCACACCGGATCGTCCCCCGACTCCGGCTCGGCCCGCTCCAGCGCCGTCACCGCCCGCCCCGACAGCACCGCCGTGGACCGGGCGTCGCCGAGCAGCGCGTGCCCGCGCGCCTCCGCCGCGTAGAACATCGCCTCCACCCGCGGGGTGACCTGCCCGCGCGTGCCCTCCTGCGCGGCCCGCGCCAGCTGGGCGATCTCTCTCGGGTTGCCCAGCTCGGCCGCGAGGTGGCTCATCGACGCCGCCAGCACGTAGCCCCCGTACGCACGGTCGCCCGCCGCCTGGGCCATGCGCAGCGCCTGGATGTAGTAGCGCTGGGCCAGGCCCGGCTGGCCGGTGTCCACCGCCATGTACCCGGCGAGTTCGGTGAGCCGGGCCACCGCCGCGAACAGGGCCCGCCCGACCGGCTCCCGGTACGAGCCCCCGATCAGCCCGGAGACGACGGAGTTGAGGTAGTGGACGACCACGGGCCGCACGTGCCCGCTGCCGAAGCGGTGATCGAGGTCGGTCAGCGCCTCCGTGGTGGCCCGTACGGCCTCCACGTCGGACATCCCGACGCGCGAGCCGCCGTTGCGCGCCACCTGCGGGTCGGCCCCGGTGATCAGCCAGTCGCGGCTGGGTTCCACGAGCGCGGAGGCGGCCACGCTCGACCCGGAGAGGAAGTCCCGGCGCCCGACGTCGCTGCGCCACAGCTCGCAGACCTGCTCGATGGCGCCGACGACGGTCGGGGAGAACTGCAGGCCGACCCCGGAGGCGAGGTTCTTGCCGTTGGCCATGCCGATCTCGTCGATGGTGACGGTCCGGCCGAGTTTGCGCCCCAGCGCCTCGGCGATGATGCCGGGCGCCCGGCCGCGCGGCTGCTGACCGCGCAGCCAGCGGGCCACGGAGGTCTTGTCGTAGCGGAGATCGAGGCCGTGCTCGGCCCCGCACATGTTGACGCGCCGGGCGAGCCCGGCATTGGAGCACCCGGCTTCCTGGATGAGCGCCTGCAACCGTTCGTTCGGCTGGCGGGCGACGAGAGGCCTGGCTGCCATGAAAACCCCCTGAGACGCGGGTGATCGCTGGAATGATCACTTCCCGCCTGAAGTGCGGAGAATCTTCCTCTCTGCGACGTGTCGTTACCCATCGGCCGCGCCCCGGCCTCCTACGCGCCCCCGCGCGTGCACCCGTGCGCCCCGCGTGCAGGATCGATGCACCGTCGACCCGCGCGTTTATCCCCGTAACCCCCGGTGACCCCGGCAGTTGTGCTGCACGTGGAAGAGACCATCGGAGTCACGGAGACCGCACCCATCCCCCAGCAGCGCGGCGAGCTGCTGCTCGACCATGCCGTGCGGTACGTGGAAGAGCGGCACTGGGACGTCTTCGCCGGTACCTGGCTGGAGCCCGGCGACGGCCGGGAGCTGTGCTCCTGCGGGGCGGCCGACTGCCCGGCGCCCGGCGCGCACCCGGCCGTGAAGGACTGGCGCTCCCTGGCCTCGGGCAGTGCGGTGGGGGTGCGGCGGATCTGGGGCAAGCACCCGGGCGCGTCCATCCTGCTGCCGACGGGCCGCACCTTCGACGTCCTGGACGTGCCGGACTCCGCCGGCTTCCTCGCCCTGGCCCGGCTGGAGCGCATGCAGCGCACCCTGGGGCCGGTCACCCTCACTCCCGACCACCGGATGATGTTCTTCGTGCTGCCCGGGGCCGGGGCGAAGGTGCCGGACCTGGTGCGCAAGCTGGGCTGGCTGCCGCACGCCATCGACCTGACCGCGCGCGGGGAGGGCGAGTACGTGGCGGCGCCGCCGACCCGCTACGGCGGCAAGGGCCCGGTCCAGTGGGCGCGCAAGCCCACCCCCGCCAACCGCTGGCTGCCCGACACCGAGGAGCTGATCGACGCCCTCGCGTACGCGTGCGGCAGCGAGGCGGCCGCGGCCCGGGGCCGCCGCAACGCCTGACCGGGCGCGGCGCCTGACGGGGCCGGCGCCCGCGCCGGCCGCTGACATTCGTGTCCACAAGTTCATGACATTCGTAACTGCTGCGCCCTCTCCCCTGCCTCCTATGGTGAGGAAAGTACGACCACGGGGATGAGAACGAGAGGCAGGCCCATGCCGGACCAGGGTTATGCGGCAGGCGGTAGCGGTACGGGCGGGACGGGCGGCACGCGACCCGCGCCGGGGACCGCCGCGGCCGTGCGGATAGAAGGACTGTGGAAGCGCTTCGGCGAGCAGGTGGCCGTCGGCGGGATCGACCTGGAGCTGCCGGCCGGCCGCTTCATCGGCCTCGTCGGCCCGAACGGCGCCGGCAAGACCACCACGCTGTCGATGGTGACCGGGCTGCTGCGCCCGGACATGGGCAAGGTGACGGTCGCCGGGCACGACGTGTGGGCCGACCCGGTCGAGGTGAAGAAGCGCATCGGCGTCCTGCCCGAGGGCCTGCGCATGTTCGAGCGCCTCTCGGGCCGTGAACTCCTCGGCTACATGGGCCGCATGCGCGGACTGCCGGGCGAGGAGACCGACAAGCGGGCCACGCAGCTGCTGGACGTCCTCGACCTCGCGGGCTCCCAGCACAAGCTGGTCGTCGACTACTCGACGGGCATGCGCAAGAAGATCGGCCTCGCGGCCGCCCTGCTGCACAACCCGGAGGTCCTCTTCCTGGACGAGCCCTTCGAGGGCGTCGACCCGGTGTCGGCGCAGACCATCCGCGGGGTGCTGGAACGTTACACCGCGTCCGGGGCGACCGTCGTCTTCTCCTCCCACGTGATGGAGCTCGTCGAGTCGCTCTGCGACTGGGTGGCCGTCATGGCGGCCGGGCAGATCCGCGCCGCCGGCCCGCTGGCCGACGTACGGGGTGCCGCGCCCTCGCTGCAGAACGCCTTCCTCGAACTCGTCGGCGCCCGCGACCACGCCGCCGGCGACTCCCTCGACTGGCTCGGCGGCGCCCGATGAGCGCCACCGCCGAGGCGTCCCTCACCCCCCTCTTCGTCCGCCTCAAGCTGTCGCTGATGCGCAACGGCCTGAAGGGGTCCTCGAAGCGCAAGGCCGTCTGGATCATCAGCCTGGTGGTCTCGCTGGCCTTCTCCGCCTTCGCCACCCTGGGCCTGGCCATGCTGCACGGCCACGCCCACGCGAGCACCGCCGTCGTCCTGATGGGCGCCATCCTCGCGCTGGCCTGGACCGTGATGCCGCTGTTCTTCCCCACCGGCGACGAGACCCTCGACCCGAGCCGGCTGGTGATGCTGCCGCTGCGCCCGCGTCCCCTCGTACGGGCCCTGCTGGCCTCCTCGCTGGTCGGCATCGGCCCGCTGTTCACGCTCTGCCTGGCCGTCGGCTCGGTGGCGGCGGTGGCGCACGGCGCGGCGGGCGTCGTGGCGGCGGTGCTGGGCGCGCCGCTGCTGCTCCTGGGCTGCGTGGCCCTGGCCCGGGCGGTGGCCACGGCGAACGTACGGCTGCTGACCAGCCGCAAGGGCCGCGACCTCGCCCTCCTCAGCGGTCTGCTGATCGCGATCGGCGCGCAGCTGGCGAACTTCGCCAGCCAGCGCCTGTTCCAGCAGGGCGGGCTGTCGGCGCTGGAGCCGGCCGAGGCGGTCGTCCGCTGGCTGCCGCCGGCGACGGCGGTCGGCATGGTCGATTCGGCGAGCGAGGGCGCGTACGCGCGGGCGGCGGCCCAGCTGGTGCTCACCCTGGCCGCCCTCGCCGCGCTGCTCTGGTTCTGGGAGCGGAGCCTGACCAAGCTGATGGTCACCCCGGACGGTTCGACCCTCGCGGCGGCCAAGCCGGAGAAGGAGCGGGGCACGGGCGGCGGCCGGTCCTTCCTCCCCGACGGCCGCACGGGCGCGGCGATGCAGCGGACCCTGCGCTATGTGGTGCGCGACCCGAAGACGAAGTCGGCGTGGGTGTCGGCGCTGGCCGTCGGCATGATCGTCCCCGTCTTCAACGCCGTCCAGGGCACGGGCTCGGTCTACCTGGCCTGCTTCGGCGCCGGCATGCTCGGCGTGCAGATGTACAACCAGTTCGGCCAGGACACCTCCGCCTTCTGGATGGTCGCCCAGACGATCTCCTCCCCGCGCGACGCGTTCGTCGAACTGCGGGCCCGCGCCTTCGCGCTGGCCCTGGTCACCGTCCCGTACACGGTCCTGGTCACGGTGGTCACGGCCGCGCTGGTCGGCGACTGGGCGCAGTTCCCGGCCGCCCTGGGCCTGGGGCTGGGCCTGCTCGGGGCGATGCTGTGCACGGGCGCGCTGGCCTCGGCGTACTTCCCGTACTCCATCCCCACGGAGGGGGCGTTCAAGAACGTCGCCCCGGGGCAGGCGGGCCTGGCCTGGCTGGGCATCTTCGGCGGCATGATCACCTCGGCGGTGGTCTCCTCCCCGGTGATCGCGCTGGCGATCTGGGTCAGCCTGTCGGACGCGCCGGGCGGCATGGCCTGGCTGACCCTCCCGGCGGGCATCGCCTGGGGCGCCCTGGCCGCCTGGGCGGGGCTGCGGATCGCCTCGCCGACGGTCTCGCGCAAGCTCCCGGAGATCCTCGTGGCGGTCAGCAAGGGCTGACCCCCGTCCCACCTCCCCCGCAGGGGGCGGCAGGCCACCGGCCCGCCGCCCCCTGCGGCGTTCGGTGACGGCGCCACCACACCGCGCGAGCGCGGCTGTTCCTGCCGGGGGTGCCCGCCTATGGTGAAGGTGACGGCTGCTCCACCAGAGATCTGAGCGATCTGAGAGATCCGGGAGCTCCAGGAGACCCGGTAAACCCAGGTCCGGGCGATCCAGGAGACCCGGGAGTCCGGGTGATCCCCTCGGCATCGGACGCGTCCATGCCCCTCAGCCTGCGCAAACCCCCTCACACGGCGCACGACCGCACGCTCCGGCGCTACGGCCTGGCGCAAGGGGCGCTGGTGTGCCTGCTGTTCTGCACCGCCGCCCTGCCCGTCCTGGCCATACCGCTGAGCCTGGGCGGGCTGGTCTCCCTGCACAGGGCCGCGGACACCGTGGTCTTCCCGCTGTGGGCCGTGGCCCTGCCGCTGATGTGGCGGTGCACGCCCGTGGCACGAGCGGCCCGCTCCGGGTTCCTCGGCGGACTGGTCGCGGTCACCGCCTACGACATGCTGCGCCTGCCGGTCATCCGCCTCAGCGGCTGGCCCGACTTCATCCCCCGGCTCGGGCAGTGGATCACCGGCGCCGACCGGCCGGACGCCGCAGTCGGCTACCTGTGGCGCTACATCGGCGACGGCGGCGGTATCGGCATGGCCTTCTCGCTGTTCTGCCTCGTGGCCGGCGTCCGGCGCGGGCTGGTGCCGCTGGGGCTCGCCTACGGTGTCTTCATCTGGTCCGGGCTCATCTGCACGCTCCTGCTCGTACCGCACGCGCAGCTGCTGCTGTTCCGGCTCACCCCGGCCACCCTGGCCGTCAGCCTGGCCGGTCACCTCGTCTACGGCAGCACGCTGGGATGGTGCGTCAGACGCTTCGACGGCCGCTACCACTTCCTGACCCCTCGCCCTGACGGCCACCGTGCACCGGCTGTCAGTGGGCGCCGTTAGCTTCGGGGCATGTCGATCAACGCACGACTGCGCGACTCGGTGCCCCTGCCGGGTGGGAACACGCTGGTCAACGGATTCGCCTTCGAGAGCCGCACCGGCGGCGCCCGCCGGGCGCTGCTGCGCAAGGGGCACGTGCTGGAGGTCTTCGACCTCGACGAGCTGTTCGCCGGGGCGCGGGCGCCGCAGACCGTCTTGCCGCTGCCGTGGCCGGGCTGGGACCGGGGCGTCCACTCCATGAGCCCCGACGGATCGTTCGTCGTGTTCTCCGGGCAGCGTGCGGTACGGGCCGTGGGCGCGGGCGGGGAGACGCTCTGGGAGTACCGGCACGGCTGCTGGGGTCCCGAGCTGGGCCATCCGCACAGCGGGGACGAGCAGGAGGTGTGCCGGGGGTCGGAGCACGGGTCCTGCCGGGTCTCCGACGACGGCCGGTACGTGTGGGCGCACGTGGTGACCGGGGAGGGGGAGGACGACTGGCAGGAGTGCTGGGTCGTCCTGGACGCCGGGGACGGACGGGAGCTGGCCCGGCTGCCGCTGGACAGCGTGACGTCCGGCTCGCACCACGTCTCCCACCCGGACGGGATCCACATGGGGCTCTCGATCGGCATGGGCCAGGACGGCATCCTGCTGCACTGGGCACGGTGGGACGGCGAGCGGCTGACCTCCTGGGACCTCAACGAGAACATGGACCGGATCCTGATCGACGTCCACCCGGGACACGCGGGCTACCTCACCGTCGAGCACTACGGATCGGACCTGGAGCTGCACGCCCTGGACGGGGACGTCCTCGCCGTCGCGGAGCCGGAGGCCGGCGAGTCCGGGGACCGGCCGTGCTGGGACTACGGCTGCGGCTTCGTGGACGCCGGCACCGTCATCGTCTCGCTCCCGGACGACGAGGAGTTCCCGGGGACGGCCGGCCACCGGCTCCTCGACGCCCGGACCCTGAAGGAACGGGGACGTCTCTCCTACCCCGCCGGGGTGCACGCGACCGGGGAGGTACGCCCCCTCGGGGACGGCACCTGGCTCACGTACGACGACGCGACGGGGATCCTCAACCGCTGGTCCGCACCGGCCGGTTGAGGGCGGCCGGTGCGTGCGGCCGGTGGGGCGGGGTCCTGCTGGACCCCGCCTCGGGGGCGCCCGGTTACGGGCAGCTGATGCGGGTGTCGCCGGGGTCGGTGGTGCAGGTGTCGGTGTTGAAGCCGCCGTTGGCGGTGTCGTTGCCCGCGACCCCGTCGACGGTGTCGAGGCGGTCGTTGCCGTAGTTGCCGGTCAGGGTGTCGTTGCCCGGGCCGCCGATGAGGTTGTCGTCGCCGAAGCCGCCGTCGACGTTGTCGTTGCCGGGGCCGGCGTAGACCGTGTCGTTGCCGTAGCTCGCCCGGACCGTGTCGTTGCCGCTCAGGGCGCAGATGACGTCGTTGCCGTAGCCGCCGTTGAGGGTGTCGGCCCCGCTGGTGCCGATGATCGTGCAGCCGCGGGCGTTGTTGACCGTGCTGGCGGCCGTCGCCGTGTTGTTGGCGGTCGCCGGGTCCGTCTGGGCGGCGGAGACGGTGGCCTTGTCGGAGAGGGTGCCGGTGGCGCGGGGTTCGGCGACGAGCTTGACCGTGGTCTGCGCACCGGGGGCGAGGGTGCCGAGGGCGCAGGTGGCGGTGGTCGCGGTGAGGGTGCAGGTGCCCTGGCCGGGGGTGGCGGACAGGAGGGTGCCGGGGCCGGTGAGGGTGTCCGCGAGGGAGACCCCGGTGGCCGTGGTGGTGGTGCTCGTGTTGGTCACCGTCACGGTGTAGGTGGCCTGGTCGCCGATGCTGACGGAGGCCGGGCCGGTCTTGGTGACGGCCAGGTCCACGCCGGGCGGGGGCGGCGGGGTGGTGACCTGGTAGCGGACGAGGCCCTGGTCGTCGCCGGTGTTGCCGGAGACGACGATCTTCCCGTCGGACTGGAGGGCGACCGCGTTGGCGGTGTCGAAGTAGCCGAACGACACGTCGGTGTGGACCTTGCCGCCGGCGCCGAAGCCGGTGTCCAGGGAGCCGTTGACGTTGTAGCGGGCCACGCCGAAGTCGGCCTGGCTGATACCGGCGGCGACGATCTTGCCGTCGGGCTGGAGGGCCAGGTCGGCGGCTCCGTCGAGGGTGTTGGTGCCGAAGTCGGTGGTCACCTTGCCGTCGGTGTCGAAGCCGGTGTCGAGGCTGCCGTCGACGGGGTTGTAGCGGGCGAGGGCGAAGTCGAAGCCGCTGCTGCCCGCCGTGACGATCTTCCCGTCGGGCTGGATCTCGACCCCGTTGGCCACGTCCGGGCCGGCGAAGCCGGTGGTGACTCTGCCGCCCGTGCCGAAGGAGGCGTCGAGGCTGCCGTCCGGGTTGTAGCGGGCGAGGGCGAAGTCGGAGTCGTTGGAGGGGTAGTTGTACCCGGAGCGGCCGGCGATGACGATCTTGTTGTCGGACGGCTGGAGCGCCACGTCGTAGGCGCTCGCGGAGCCCCCGGCGAAGGCGGTGGTGACCTTGCCGCCGACGCCGAAGCCCGTGTCGAGGCTGCCGTCGACGGCGTTGTAGCGGGCGACGGCGACGCCGGTGCCGCTCTCGCCCGCGGCCACGATGGCACCGCCGGGCTGGATCACGACCGCGTAGGCCCCCTGCGGGCCGGTGGTGCCGAAGTCGGTGAAGGTGAAGCCGTCGCCGTCGAAGCCGGTGTCGAGGCTGCCGTCCGGGTTGAAGCGGGCGACGGTGAACGACCCGGCGGTGTCGGGCTCCGCGCTGTAGCCGGCCACGACGAGCTTCCCGTCCGGCTGTAGCGCCACCGCGGCGGCCGAGTCGTCGCCGCCGCGCAGGTCGGCCGTGATCCTGCCGTCGGTGTCGCCGTCGCCGTTGAAGGTGGGGTCGAGGCTGCCGTCGGGGTTGTAGCGGGCCAGCGTGATATCGGAGTAGCCGCCCGCGGCGGGGACGGTGCTGCCGACGGTGACGATCTTGCCGTCCGGCTGGATCACCAGGCCGCGGCTGTCGTCGGAGCCGCCGCCACCGAAGTCGGTGGCGACCCTGCCGTCTCCGTCGAAGGCCGGATCGAGGTCGCCCGGTGCGCCGAGCGCGGTCGCGGGCAGGGCCAGGACGAGCGCCAGGGCGGCGGCGACGGCCGCGGCCGCGTGGCGGCGCGCGGCCCTCCTGCGACCGGACCGGCAGGCGCGGGTGGAGGCGTGGGGAGAGGTGGAGGATGTGGACGGGGACGTGGACATGGAGACCCTTCGTCTGCTCACCGCCGGGGTGCAGCGGGCCGGCGGCTCCCACTGGACAGGCCACAGCCTGTTGGGGCCGCGGCTGCCGGGTGCGTGCGGCGGGCCGCGCTGGGCTCACTGGCGGGCCGCGATCCACCCCATCGGGTGAGCGCCGCACCGGCGAAGGGTCCGGCGGGTCATCGGGACGCCAGGTCCGCGACCTCGTCGAGGAAGGGCTCCAGCACCGCGCGCAGGGCGGCCGGCCGGTCGTAGTGGACGTAGTGCCCGGCGTCCGGGATCTCGGCGTACTGGCCGGCCGGGAGGACGCGGACCATCTCCTGCGCCTCGGCGCGGCCCAGTTCGCCGTCGAGGCCGCGGACGACGAGGGTGGGGCAGCGGACCTTGGCCAGCTCCTCCCAGTGGGCGTCGTGCACCCAGGTCTCGCGGGCCGTCAGCATCTGGCGGCGGGAGAAGAGGGGGCGCCAGCCGTCCGAAGCCTGGTGCATCACCTCGGCGAAGAAGGCTCCCCGGCCGGGGTCGGGGCGCTCCACCCGGGGGTCGTCCTCGCCGAACCAGCGGCGGGCGGCGTCCTGCGTGGGGAAGGGCAGCGGCCAGCGGCGGAACCATTCCTCCCACTCCTGCTGCGAGGCCTCGCCGAGCGCGGAGGCGCGCATGTCGCAGATGACCAGGGCGCGGACGAGGTCGGGGCGGCGGGCGGCGAGCTGCCAGCCGGTGAGGGCGCCCATGGAGTGGCCGATGAGGACGACCGGGCCGAGACCGAGCTGTTCGATGGCCGCCTCGGCATCGGCCACGAAGGCCTCACGGCCGAGGGAGGGGACCGGGGCCGCCGGGGCGGGCGGCTGCCCGAAGCCGGTCGGGCCGTCCAGGTCCCTGATGCCGCCCGGCGCCGCGGCGCCGTTCGTCACGGGGTGCTCGCTCTGGCCGTGCCCGCGCTGGTCCAGGGCCACCACGCGGCGCTGCTCGCCCAGCCAGGCCGCGGTGCCCGCCCAGTGCAGGGCCCGGCCCATCAGGCCGTGCAGTAACAGGACCGCCGGCTGCCGGGCTCCGGCGGGCGGATCGCGGAACTCCCAGGCGGCCAGTCGGACGCCGTCGGCTGCAGTGACATCGATGCGCTGAACCACCGAGGATGCACCCCCTTCGCTCCCGGCCAGACTATCGAACCCGTATTCGAAAACGGGCGTCTCGCCGGCAACACCGCTCTTTCGAGTGACCTTGCTCAAGGATTGGCCGCCGCTGCCGATGGAGATCCTTTCAACAGGGAGGCGGGCCGCTCGGGGAAGACGGTCCGAAGGGGATGACCTTGAGAGCTCGGGGCTCCAGGTCAGCCAGGGGAGGACGGTCCCGGCGCCGCGAGGCGCCGGGACCACTCGTCTTCAGGGGACTGCGACAGCCGGAACGGGATGCGCCCCCGCGTCAGCGCTTGGCGACGAACACGTGCGAGGCGATGTCGGCGTCCAGCTCGGCGGCCTCGCCGCCGCTGCCCACCAGCACCCCGCCGGGGGACTCCGTCACGCTCACCACCGCACCGGGCTGCACGCCCGCGCGGCGCAGCGTGTACATCAGCTGGGCGTCGGTCTGGATCGGCTCGCCGATGCGGCGGACGATCACCGTCTTACCCTCGCTGCCCGGGTCCAGCTCCGACAGGCTGACCATGCCGTCCTCGATGAACGGGTCGGCCTCGGCCTTCTCGCCCAGCTCCTCCAGACCCGGGATCGGGTTCCCGTACGGGGACTCGGTCGGGTGGCGCAGCAGCTCCAGGACGCGCCGCTCCACCGCCTCGCTCATCACGTGCTCCCAGCGGCAGGCCTCGGCGTGCACCTGCTCCCACTCCAGGCCGATGACGTCGACGAGCAGGCATTCCGCGAGGCGGTGCTTGCGCATCACGCGCGTCGCGAGCTTGCGGCCCTCGTCGGTGAGCTCCAGGTGCCGGTCGCTGGCCACCGCCACGAGACCGTCCCGCTCCATGCGCGCCACCGTCTGGCTCACCGTCGGGCCGCTCTGGTCCAGCCGCTCGGCGATCCGGGCGCGCATGGGGACCACGCCTTCCTCTTCCAGCTCGAGGATGGTGCGGAGATACATCTCCGTGGTATCGATCAGTCCGGACATTCGTGCCCCTCGGATTGCGTGCGCTGGCCCTGCCCCCAATTCTGACGCATCGGGCCGACAACCGTCCCGCGCCTGACGTCAAGGCATGTACTGGACATCTCCCGGGAAGCCCGGTGCGCCGCCCCGGACGTCCGGTGCGCAGGGCTTCGGTCCATGGATTGACGCCCGTATTGACACGTCCTTGGTCCAGACCGCACGGTGAGCGGCGGACCACCGACGACGCATCCACCGCACCCCATCCTGGAAGGGCCTTCGGCGTATGAGCGAGAGCAAGCTGGCCGGGCAGTTCTTCGACGCCGCCATCGGCCTGCTGGAGCGGGTGCGCGACGAGGAGGGCGCGCGGATCGCGGAGGCCGGGACCGTGATCGCCGAGGCCGTCGCCGCCGGTCACCGGCTGTTCGCCTTCGGTGCGGGGCACTCCTCGCTGCCCGCGCAGGACGTGGTGTACCGGGCGGGCGGGCTGGCCCTGATGAACTTCCTCGCGGTACCGGGCACGGCGGGCGTGGACGTCATGCCGGCCACGCTGGGCAGCGCGCTGGAGCGGGTGGACGGGCTCGCCGGGGCGGTGCTGGACAGCAGCCCCGCCTCCGAGGGCGATGTGCTGGTCGTCATCTCGCTCTCCGGGCGCAATGCACTGCCGGTCGAGATGGCCATGAACGCGCGGGCCCTGGGGCTGAAGGTGATCGGCGTGACGTCGGTGGCGTACGCGACGGAGACGAAGTCGCGGCACGTGTCGGGGACCTTCCTGAAGGACCACTGCGACATCGTCCTCGACAGCAAGATCGCGGTCGGCGACGCGGAGCTGACGGCGGACGGCATCGACGCGCCGTTCGCTCCCGCGTCGACGGTGGTGACGAGCGCGATCATGCAGGCGGTGATGGCGGCGGCGGCCGGGGAGCTGGCCGCGCGGGGGGTGGAGCCGCCGCTGCTGCGGTCGGGGAACGTGGACGGCGGGCACGAGTGGAACGGGCGCGTGATGCGGGAGTACGGGGACCGGATCTTCTTCCGGCACTAGCCGAGCACCGCAGGGCGGGGCCGGGGCTGCGGGGCGGGGCCCTGCGGGGCGGGGTCCCTCAGGCTCCGGCGAGGTCCAGGTCGGCGGCCACTCGGGCCGCCACCTCCTCCGCGTACGCCGCGTCGGGATGGGTGAAGGCGGGGCGGGTCGCCCCGCGGACGAAGGTCAGGATGCCCAGCGTCCGGCCCCGGCTCCGCAGCACCGTGCACAGCGCGTGCGCGGCCCCCGGCGGCCACTGCCGGGCCCGTGCCCACCCCTCCGCCGCCTCGCTGCCGGGCGCCCCCGGCGCGCTGGCCCGGACGGGGCCGATCCGGTCCAGCGCCTGGAGCGCCGGGTGCGCGCTCTCGTACCGGACGGGGATCGCGCCCGGCCCGGGCAGCAGCAGGGCCAGCCCCGACGGGGACACCGCCGAGCGGACCAGCCGCCGCCCGCCCTCGGCCAGTACGTCGACCAGCGCGTGCTCCGCGAACCCGGCCAGCGCGAAGTCCAGCCGTACGGCCGCCGCCTCGGCCGGGTCCGCGCACTCGCCGGCGGCCCGCCCGGCCCGGTGCAGCTGGTTCGACCGGAACCGCACCTGCCCGTTGTCCAGCTCGGCCTGCCGGGCCTCGGTGACGTCCTGGAACAGCCACCCCACCCCCAGCGGCACGGGCTCCTCCGCGAGCGGCGAGGCCAGCCGCAAGAACCCGCTCCGCCAGCAGCGCCGCCGCTCCCCCTCCGGGGTCCGCACCGTCACCCACAGCTCCACCGGCCCCGGCGGCGCCCCCTCGGCCAGCACGTGCTGGAGCGCCCCCTCCAGCTCCTCCACCCCCTGGGACAGCAGCTCGCCGAGCGGCCGCCCGAGCAGCGTCGTGCGGCCGGAGCCGAAGGCGCGGGCGGCGTGCGCGTTGACCACCGCCGGGCGCAGGTCCACGTCGACCAGGACGACCCCCCAGGAGGCGTCGTCCATCAGGGCCTCGCTGAGGGCGATGGAGCGCTCCAGGTCGATCTGGGCGTGGACCTCGCTGAAGGCGCAGTAGACCCCGGCCGGTTTCCCGTCGGCGCCGGGCACCCCGGCGGACTGGGTCCGTACGAGGATCCGTCCGCCCTCCTTGGTCAGTAAGGCGAACTCGTGGACCTGCCGGCCCGGCGCGTCCTGCGCCGACATCAGCCGGTCCTGTACGTCGTCCGCGTCGGCGGCGCGCACGGCCCAGCCCGCGAACCCGTGCCGGCCCACCGCCTCGGCGGCGGTCCAGCCGAGGATCCGCTCGGCCTCGCGGTTCCAGTGCGTGATCACGCCGTCGGAGTCGAACGCGCACAGGGCGGCGTCCATCCCGTCGAGCAGCGCTGCGAGCAGATCGTCGGTGGTCTCACCACGTCCGGAAGCACTCACCTGGCACCCCCTGCAGGTGTTCGCGTGTGCGGCACGTCAGATCATTGAACTGGAACGTGACCCAGACCACACCCGCTTCCCGGAATCCTCCCGGAATGTCCGATGGGGGGCGTGTCGCTCAGGTGCTGACGACCATGACCACCATCGCGACGACGAAGAGCACGAAGAAGATCCCGCACCCCCAGAACGTCGCTTTCAGCATCCGCCCCTCGCGCACCGCCTGCCGCTCCACATGCGCGTGCGCCTGCGGGTCCGGCGCCCAGCCGGGGCCGCGGAGCTCCTCCCAGGCGGCGCGGATCACGGCGATCTCGCGCTCGACGTCGACGTGGTTGTCGTCCACGTACATCAGCTGGACCCGGCGGCCCCCGGCGTCGTAGGCGTAGGAGATGAGGGTGGGCTGGTTCTGCCCCATGCCTGCGCTGGGGTTGCGCACGGCCTGGATCTCCTGGATGTCCTCCCAGGCCAGGCGCCTGCTCCCGGTGAAACGGCGGACCCGGATGCCCTTGAGGTCGGCGGAGGTCGCGCAGCGCTTGGACGCCCACACCAGCCAGCCGAAGAGGAGCACCACCAGGGCGATGATCACCAGCTTCACCGCGCCCGGGACGTCGTCCAGGTTCAGCGTGGACAGGACGATGCCGGGCAGCCCCACCCCGACGGCGATGTACACGGCGGTCATCTGCTGGGACCGGATCCGGTAGTCACGCGGCAGCAGCCCGGCGCTCATGGCACCCCTCCCCCGGTGGCGGACGGCCAGTGTAGGGAGTAACCCCCGCCTCGAACAGGGGAGTTGCCGCCCCGGGCGCGGAAGGCGGTAAATAAGTTGAGGCCCTCCGGGCAGGGGCCTAGGCTCTGCCGTACACGAGAAGGGAGGTGGTTCCCGAAATGTACGGAAACCGGACGCGTGAGGTGACTGCGGGCTAAGGGCCCGTCGTCAGCAACGCACCCAGTGCGGTGCCCGGCGGAAGCTAGCCGCCCGGTGCCAATCCCAAGCAGTCACCCGACCCGCGGGCTCGCCGGTACGTCCGGCCGGCTCCTCTCACTGCAGGAGAGGAACCCGAGCCCGCGGGTCGTCTGCGTTCTCCCCGCCCTCCCGGCCCTTACGGGCAGAGGCGCTCGATCCGCCACTTCTCCCCGTCGAGGACGTACCGCAGCCGGTCGTGCAGCCGGTTCTCGTGCCCCTGCCAGAACTCCAGCGCGTCGGGCACCACCCGCAGCCCGCCCCACTCCGGCGGCACCGGCACCTGCTCCCCCTCCGGGTAGCGCTCCGCCAGCTCCGCGTACCGGCGGTCCAGCTCGGCGCGCGAGGCGATCACCCGGGACTGCTCGCTCGCCCAGGCGCCCAGCTGGGAGCCGTGCGGCCGGGAGCGGAAGTAGGCGGCCGTCTCGTCGCGGCCGGTCCGGGCCGCCCGGCCCGTCACGATCACCTGGCGGGCGATCGGGTGCCAGGGGAAGAGCAGCGAGACGTACGGGTTCTCGTCGATCTCCCGCGCCTTGCGGGATCCGTAGTTGGTGAAGAAGACGAAGCCCCGGCTGTCGAACTGCTTCAGCAGGACGGTGCGGGAGCTGGGGCGGCCGTCGGAGGTGGCGGTCGAGACGACCATCGCGTTCGGCTCGAAGAGGTGGGAGTCGGCGGCCTGCTGGAACCACCGGGCGAACTGCGCCATCGGGTCCCCGGCGAGACCCGCCTCCTCGACGATCTCGGAACGGTACTGCTTGCGCATGGCGGCGGGGTCAATGTCCTGATCGGTCACACCGCCATCCTGCCGCAGTAACCCGACGGCGGGTGTGCCGTATGTCACGCTTCCGAAGGCCGGGTGGAACGGACAAAATCTTGGGGCCGGTCCGAGGGTCCCCGCACGGATGACCATCGGCCGTGCCGGGCATCAACGGTGATGACCGCGCCGGACCGCGAATCACGCCGGGAGCCGCGCGTGTTCGCACTATCTGAGGGAGCCGCCGCATGTCCGACTTCGTACCCGGACTCGAAGGGGTCGTCGCGTTCGAGACGGAGATCGCCGAGCCCGACAAGGAAGGCGGGTCGCTCCGCTACCGCGGGGTCGACATCGAAGACCTCGTCGGCCACGTCTCCTTCGGGAACGTCTGGGGCCTGCTGGTCGACGGTGCCTTCAACCCGGGCCTCCCGGCCGCCGAACCCTTCCCGATCCCGGTCCACTCCGGGGACATCCGCGTCGACGTGCAGTCCGCGCTCGCCATGCTCGCTCCCGTGTGGGGCCTGAAACCGCTCCTCGACATCGACGAGCGCACCGCCCGCGACGACCTCGCGCGCGCCGCCGTCATGGCCCTCTCCTACGTCGCCCAGTCCGCCCGCGGCCAGGGCCTGCCGATGGTGCCGCAGCGGGAGATCGACAAGGCCGAGTCCGTCGTCGAGCGGTTCATGATCCGCTGGCGGGGCGAGCCCGACCCCAAGCACGTCAAGGCCGTCGACGCCTACTGGACCTCGGCCGCCGAGCACGGCATGAACGCCTCCACCTTCACCGCCCGCGTCATCGCCTCCACCGGTGCCGACGTCGCCGCGGCCCTGTCGGGCGCCGTCGGCGCCATGTCCGGTCCGCTGCACGGAGGCGCGCCCTCGCGCGTCCTCGGCATGATCGAGGAGATCGAGCGCACCGGTGACGCCGTGGCCTACGTCAAGAAGGCCCTCGACAAGGGCGAGCGGCTCATGGGCTTCGGACACCGCGTCTACCGCGCCGAGGACCCGCGCGCCCGCGTCCTGCGCCGCACCGCCAAGGAGCTCGACGCCCCGCGCTACGAGGTGGCCGCCGCGCTGGAGAAGGCCGCCCTGGAGGAGCTGCACGCGCGCCGCCCCGACCGGGTGCTCGCCACGAACGTGGAGTTCTGGGCCGCGATCATGCTGGACTTCGCCGAGGTCCCGGCGCACATGTTCACCTCCATGTTCAGCTGCGCCCGTACGGCCGGCTGGTCCGCCCACATCCTGGAGCAGAAGCGCACGGGCCGCCTGGTCCGCCCCTCGGCCCGCTACGTGGGTCCGGGCCGGCGGGACCCGCGGGACATCGAGGGCTACGCCGACATCGCGTCGACGGCCTGACGGTCCTCACGCTCCGAGGGCGCCGCACCCCTTCGCCGGGGGTGCGGCGCCCTTGTACTGGTCACCCCAGGGCGGCGTCGAGGATCCTCGACCACTGGGCGACGACGCGGTCCCGGCGGGCCGTGTCATCGGTCAGGACGTTCGCCAGGCCCAGCCCCCGGGCCATGTCGAGGAGGCCCTGCACGGTCTCCCGTACGCCCGGCACCGACTCGTCCGCGCCCAGCAGCTCGACGGCGATGCGGTGGGTCTCCCGGCCGACCCTGGCCTCCAGCTCCGTCACCTGCGGGCGCAGCTGCTCCTCGTTGGAGGCGGCGACCCACAGCTGGAGCGCGGCCCGGAACAGCGCCCCGGTGTAGAGGTCGACCAGGGCCTCGACGACCGCCGGCCGGGGGGCGGGGGCGGCCTGGAACAGCTCCCGCAGGGCGGTGGAGCGTTCCTCGGCGACGTACTCGACGGCCGCCGTGAAGAGCGCCTCCCGGGTCGGGAAGTGGTGCTGGGCCGCACCCCGCGAGACCCCGGCGCGTTCCGCGACGACGGCGACGGTGGAGCCCGCCCAGCCGTGCTCGGCGAGGCAGGAGACGGCCGCCTCCAGGAGGTGGCGGCGGGTGACGCGGCTGCGCGCCTGCTTGGGGACGGCGCCGGTGCCGGTGCGGGAGGCGGCGTGGGGCGCGGTGCCGGGGGCGGCGCCCGCGCCGGTGGCCGCGCCGGTCAGCGCACCCATGACGGGTCCCGGCGCTCGAAGCGGGCGGTGATGCCCTCGCGGGCCTCGGCGGAGGCGAAGAGCCGCGCGGAGAGTTCCGTCAGGCGGTCGCCGTCGCGGTCCAGGGCCTCCCGTACACCGGCGGCCACCATCGCCTTGGTCTCCGCCAGGGCCTGCGGGGAGGCCTTGCGCAGCCCATCGAGGACGGGGGCGAGGGCGGTGTCGGGGTCGCCGTCCGTGTGGAGGGTGAGCAGCCCTATGCGGGTGGCCTCGGCGGCGTCGAAGGGTTCAGCGGTCAGGAAGTAGCGGGAGGCCGCGCGGGGGTCGAGGCGGGGCAGCAGGGTCATCGAGATCACGGCGGGGGCCAGGCCCAGGTGGGTCTCGGTGAAGGCGTACGAGGACTGCGGCCCGGCGGCGGCGATGTCGCAGGCGCCGAGCAGGCCGAGGCCGCCGGCGCGGACGTGGCCGGTGACACGGGCGACGACCGGCTTGGGCAGCGTGGTGAGCTCGCGCAGCAGCGCGAGGAAGTCAGCCGGGTCGCAGGGGGACTTCAGGTCGGCGCCGGCGCAGAAGGTGTTCCCGGTGTGGGTGAGGACGACGGCGCGGGTGCCGGCGTCCTCGCCCGCCTCGGCGATCGCGGCCCGCAACTCACCGACGAGCCGCGCCGAGAGGGCGTTGCGGTTGGCCGGGGAGTCGAGGGTCAGGGTGGTGATACCGGTCGCCCGGGTGGCGTGCACGAGTGGGGCCATGTCTCCTCCGGAGGGTCTGTTGACGGGGCGCCGGCCCCCTCCGGGGAGGGTACGCGGCGCCCCGGGCCCGCCCCGCGCCCCGATCCGCCCGCCCCCCTCCCGGTCAGGGCGCGCACGGCTTCGGGTTCACCCGGTCGGGGCGGGGAGCGGCTCCGGGCAGCGGCGGCCCTCCCCCGGGCCGGACCGGGCTCAGTACGACTTCGGGAGCCCCAGCGTCTGGTGGCTAACGAAGTTGAGGATCATCTCGCGGCTGACCGGCGCGATCCGGGCGACCCGGGCCGCCGTGATCAGGGACGCCAGCCCGTACTCCCGGGTGAGCCCGTTCCCGCCGAGGGTGTGCACGGCCTGGTCCACCGCCCGCACGCACGCCTCCCCCGCCGCGTACTTCGCCATGTTCGCCGCCTCCCCGGCCCCCATGTCGTCCCCGGCGTCGTACAGCCGCGCGGCCTTCTGCATCATCAGCCGGGCCAGTTCGAGCTCGATGTGCGCAGCGGCCAGTGGGTGCGCGACGGCCTGGTGGGCGCCGATCGGCTCCTTCCACACCTGCCGGGTGCGGGCGTAGTCCACCGCCCGGCCCAGCGCGTAGCGGCCCATCCCGATGGCGAAGGCGGCCGTCATGATCCGCTCGGGGTTCAGGCCCGCGAACAGCTGGAGGAGCCCCGCGTCCTCGTCGCCGACCAGCGCCCCGGCGGGCAGCCGGACCTCGTCCAGAACGAGTTCGAACTGCTTCTCCGCCGCCTGGAGTTCCATGTCGATCACCGAGCGGGTGAACCCCGGCGTCTCGCGGGGGACGATGAACAGGCAGGGCTTCAGCCTGCCCGTGCGGGCGTCCTCGGTGCGGCCGACGATCAGTGTGGCGTCGGCGATGTCCACGCCGGAGATGAAGACCTTGCGGCCGGTGAGGACCCAGTCGTCGCCGTCGCGCCGGGCGGTGGTGGTGATGCGGTGGGAGTTGGAGCCGGCGTCGGGTTCGGTGATCCCGAAGGCCATGGTGCGGCTGCCGTCCGCGAGGCCGGGCAGCCAGGCCCGCTTCTGTGCCTCGGTGCCGAAGCGGGCGATGACCGTGCCGCAGATGGCCGGGGAGACGACCATCATCAGCAGCGGGCAGCCTGCTGCGCCCAGTTCCTCCAGGACGATGGAGAGTTCGGCGATGCCGCCGCCCCCGCCCCCGTACTCCTCGGGCAGGTTGACTCCGAGGTAGCCGAGCTTGGCGGCGTCGGCCCACAGCTCGTCGGGGTGGCCGCCCTCGCGGGCGAGGCGGGCGAGGTAGTCGCGGCCGTAGCGCTTCCCGAGGGCGGCGACGGCGGTGCGCAGGGCCTGGTGCTCTTCGGTCTCGGTGACGGCGGGGCTCATGACGGCGTTTCCTCCTGGACTACGGCGAGCAGGGCGCCGAACTCGACCTGTTGGCCGGTGGCGGCGTGGAGCGCGGTGAGCGTGCCGGAGGCGGGGGCGAGGATGCGGTGCTCCATCTTCATGGCCTCCAGCCAGAGCAGGGGCTGTCCGGCGGTGACGGCGGTGCCGGGGGTGAGGCCCTCGGCGACGCGGACGACGGTGCCGGGCATGGGGGCGAGCAGGGAGCCCGGTTCGGTGCGGTCCAGGGGATCGGGGAACCGGGGGACGGGGGTCAGGGTGTGGGAGCCGAGCGGGGAGTCCACGTAGACGGTGTTCGATTTGCGTTTCACGTGGAACACCCGCCGGACCCCGTCGACTTCGAGGGTGACGCGTTCCGGTGCGGCGGCCAGCACGTGTACGCCGGGCCGGTCGACGGGGTGGTGGCGGACCTCGTGCTCGGTGCCGGCGACGGTGTAGCGGCGGGTCTGCGGCTGGGAACGGAGGTTGCGCCAGCCGCCGAGCCGGGCCGCGAGCGGCGCGCCGGGGGCGGGTGCGGCTTCGGCGAGGGCGGCGGCGAGGCAGGCGAGGGCGGGGTCGGGGGCGCCTTCGGTGAGGGCCTCCAGGTGGCGGTCGTAGAAGCCGGTGTCGAGCCGGGCGGCGGTGAAGTCCGGGTGGCGCAGGGAGCGTACGAGCAGATCGCGGTTGGTGGCCGGGCCGTGGACGCGGGTGCGGGAAAGGGCGTCGGCGAGGACGCGGACGGCTTCGGCGCGGGTGGGGGCGTGGGCGATGACCTTGGCGAGCATGGCGTCGTAGTGGACTGAGACGCTGTCCCCTGCGGTGAATCCGGTGTCGACGCGGACGTGCTCCGGGAAGGAGAGGGTGTGCAGGACGCCCGTCTGCGGGCGCCAGTCGAGGGCCGGGTCCTCCGCGTACAGGCGGGCCTCGACGGCGTGGCCGGTGGGCTCGGGCGGGGTGGGCGGGAGGGGTTCTCCCTCGGCGACGCGGAGCTGGAGGGCGACGAGGTCGAGGCCGAAGACGGCTTCGGTGACGGGGTGTTCCACCTGGAGGCGGGTGTTCATCTCCAGGAAGTACGGGCGCCCGTCGGCCCCGACGAGGAACTCGACCGTGCCCGCGCCCCGGTAGGAAACCGCCCGGACGGCGGCCACGGCGGCGGTGTGAAGGCGTTCGCGAAGCTCCTCGGGGAGGGCGGGGGCCGGGGCCTCCTCGATCACCTTCTGGTGGCGGCGCTGGAGGGAGCAGTCGCGGGTGCCCAGGGCCCAGACGGTTCCATGGGCGTCGGCGAGGACCTGCACCTCGACGTGGCGGCCGCGTTCCACGTACGGCTCGGCGAAGACCTCGCCGTCGCCGAACGCGGACAGGGCCTCGGCGGCGGCCGCGTCCAGGGATTCCTTGAGCGAGTCGAGGTCGCGTACGACGCGCATCCCGCGGCCGCCTCCGCCCGCCGCGGCCTTCAGCAGCAGGGGCAGGTCGGCGGCGGTGGCGGTGGCGGGGTCGACGGGTTCCAGCAGCGGCACACCGGCGGCCCGCATGAGCTCCTTGGCCCGCGTCTTGGAGGCCATGGCCTCGATGGCCTGCGGCGGCGGGCCGATCCAGGCCAGCCCCGCGGCCTCGACCCGGCGGGCGAAGTCCGCGTTCTCGGAGAGGAAGCCGTACCCGGGGTGGACGGCGTCCGCGCCCGCCGCGCGGGCCGCCTCGACGATCAGGTCGGCGCGCAGATAGGTGTCCGCGGGGGCGGCCCCGGGCAGCCGGACCGCGGTGTCGGCCGAACGGACGTGCAGGGCGTCGGCGTCGGGGTCGGAGTGGACGGCGACCGTGGCCAGGCCCAGGGCGCGGGCCGTGCGGAAGATCCTCACGGCGATCTCGCCCCGGTTGGCGACGAGGAGGGAGGTGATCGGGTTCGTCATGGGCGGGCTCACATCCGGAAGACGCCGAAGCCGCCACGGGCGCCCTCGACGGGGGCGTTGTGGACGGCCGACAGGCACAGGCCGAGGACGGTACGGGTGTCGCGCGGGTCGATGACGCCGTCGTCGTACAGCCGCCCGGACAGGAACATGGGAAGGGACTCGGACTCGATCTGCGCCTCGACGAAGGCCCGCATCCCGGCGTCGGCCTCCTCGTCGTACGGCTGTCCCTTGGCGGCGGCGGACTGCCGGGCCACGATCGAGAGCACTCCCGCGAGCTGCTGCGGGCCCATGACGGCGGACTTGGCGCTGGGCCAGGCGAAGAGGAACCGGGGCTCGTAGGCCCGGCCGCACATGCCGTAGTGGCCGGCGCCGTAGCTGGCCCCGATGAGCACGGACAGGTGCGGGACACGCGAGTTGGACACCGCGTTGATCATCATCGAGCCGTGTTTGACGATGCCGCCCTGCTCGTACTCCTTGCCGACCATGTAGCCGGTGGTGTTGTGGAGGAAGAGGAGCGGGATGTCGCGCTGGTTGGCGAGCTGGATGAACTGGGCGGCCTTCTGCGACTCGGCGCTGAACAGGACGCCTTGGGCGTTGGCGAGGATGCCGACGGGATAGCCGTGGAGGCTGGCCCAGCCGGTGACGAGGCTGGGGCCGTAGAGGGGCTTGAACTCGTCGAAGTCGGAGGCGTCGACGATGCGGGCGATGACCTCGCGGGGGTCGAAGGGGGTCTTCAGGTCGGGCGGGACGATCCCGAGGAGCTCCTCCGCGTCGTACAGCGGCTCCGGCGCGCACGGCGGTTCGGGGTAGGGCTTGCGGTGGTTGAGCCGGGCCACGATGCGGCGGGCCTGGCGGATGGCGTCGTACTCGTCGAGGGCGTAGTGGTCGGCGAGGCCGGAGACGCGGGCGTGCATGTCGGCGCCGCCGAGGGACTCGTCGTCGCTCTCCTCACCGGTGGCCATCTTGACGAGGGGCGGACCGCCGAGGAACACCTTGGAACGGTCCTTGATCATGACGGTGTGGTCGGACATCCCCGGGATGTAGGCGCCGCCGGCGGTGGAGTTGCCGAAGACGACGGCGACGGTCGGGATGCCGGCGGCGGAGAGCCGGGTGAGGTCGCGGAAGATCGCCCCGCCCGGGATGAAGATCTCCTTCTGGGAGGGCAGGTCGGCGCCGCCGGACTCGACGAGGCTGATGCAGGGGAGCCGGTTGCGCAGGGCGATCTCGTTGGCCCGAAGGGCCTTCCTGAGGGTCCAGGGGTTGCTGGCGCCGCCGCGCACGGTGGGGTCGTTGGCGGTGATCAGGCACTCGACGCCCTCGACGGTGCCGATGCCGGTGACCATCGAGGCGCCGACGGGGTGGTCGCTGCCCCAGGCGGCGAGCGGGGACAGTTCGAGGAACGGGGTGTCGGGGTCGAGGAGCAGCTCGACGCGTTCGCGGGGCAGCAGCTTGCCGCGGCCCCGGTGGCGGGCGGTGTACTTCTCCCCGCCACCGGCGAGGGCCTTGGCGTGCTCGGCGTGCAGGGCGTCGAGCCGCTCCAGCGCCGCGGTACGGGCCTGCGCGTACTCGGGGGCCAGCGGGTCGACGGCGGTTCCGAGACGGGTCATGGGCGGATCCCCTCCGGGGCGGATGGTGCCCCGTCGGGGGCGGGCGGTGCCCCGGCAGGGGCGGGCGGTGCCCCGGCGGGGGCGGGTGGCAGGAGGTGCGTCGGGATGTCCACGTGACGGGCGCGGAGCCATTCGCCGAGGGCCTTGGCCTGGGGGTCGAACCGGTGCCCGGAGGCGACGCCGGCGCCGAGGATCCCGGCGACGGTGAAGTTCAGGGCCCGCAGGTTCGGCAGCTCGTGGCGGGCCACGGCGAGGGGCGCCGTTTCGGGGAGCAGGGCCTGGAGGGCCGGGGCGGTGAGGGTGGCACGCAGCCATTCCCAGACGGCGTCGCTCTCGGCCCAGACCCCGATGTTGGCGTCACCCCCCTTGTCCCCGGACCGGGCCCCGGCCACCAGCCCGAGCGGGGCACGGGTGGTGGGGCCGGAAACTCCGCCCCCGGACGGGGTCCGGGGCGGAGCCCCGGTTCCGGGAAGGGGCCGGGCGGGGGAATCCAGCTCACCGTCCCCGCCCCGCGGCCGGGCGCCGCCCGGGAGACCGGGACCGGCCTGGGGGCCGGAGCCGCCCGGGAGGCCGGGGCCGCCCGGCCCGGCCCCGGCCGGCGGGACCTCCACCCTGGCCCCGTCCGGGAGGACGGCCGTGTGCGGGACGGAGGCCGCCGGGACCAGGGTGGAGGTGAACACCCCGTACGGCTGGGCCGGTCCCGGCGGGGTCGTGACGTGGAAGCCGGGGTAGCTGGACAGGGCCAGTTCGACCGCCGCGCCCGTCAGACCCCTCCCCACCCGGTCCGGCGACGGGTCGCGGACCACCAGCCGCAGCAGGGCGCTCGCCGTCTCCTCGGTGTCCGCGTCCGCGTGATCGGTGCGGGCCAGCGTCCAGCTCACCCCTTCCACCTCGGCCAGCGCGTCCGCGAGCTGCTCGCGCACCAGCGCCGCCTTCGCCTCCACGTCCAGGCCCGTCAGGACGAAGACGACCTCGTTGCGCCAGCCCCCGACCCTCGTCACCCCCACCTTCAGCGTGTCCGGCGGCGGCTCCCCCACGGTCCCGCTGATCCGGACCCGGTCCGCGCCGTCCGGGGTGAGGCGGACCGTGTCCAGGCGGGCGGTGACGTCGGGGCCCAGGTAGCGCGCGCCCTGGGTCTCGTACAGGAGTTGCGCGGTGACCGTGCCCGGCGAGACGAGCCCTCCGGTGCCGGGGTGCTTGGTGATGACCGCCGAGCCGTCCTCGGAGACCTCCGCCAGCGGGAAGCCGGGCCGGCGCACGTCGTGGGCGGTGAAGAAGGCGTAGTTGCCGCCGGTGGCCTGCGTACCGCACTCCAGGACGTGGCCCGCGACCACCGCCCCCGCCAGCCGGTCGTACTCCCCGGGCCCCCAGTCGAACCACCACGCCGCCGGCCCGCTCACCAGCGCCGCGTCGGTGACCCGGCCGGTGACCACCACGTCCGCGCCCGCCCGCAGGCAGGCGGTGATCCCGGCCCCGCCCAGGTACGCGTTCGCGGTCAGCGCCCCCTCCAAGGCCCCCGCCGAAGCCCTCGCCCCCTCCGCTGCCGCCGCCGCGTCCCCGTGCCGCATCAGGTCGTCGCCCTCGACGTGCGCGACGCGTACGGGCACCCCCACCTTGTCCGCCAGCGCGCGCACCGCGTCCGCCAGCCCGGCCGGGTTCAGCCCGCCCGCGTTGGTGACGATCCGCACGCCCCGCTCGTGCGCGAGCCCGAGCCCCTCCTCCAGCTGCCTCAGGAAGGTCTTGGCGTAGCCGAGGTCCGGGTTCTTCAGCCGGTCGCGGCCGAGGATCAGCATGGTCAGCTCGGCGAGGTAGTCGCCGGTGAGGACGTCGAGCGGGCCGCCGGTCAGCATCTCGCGGACGGCGCCCAGCCGGTCGCCGTAGAAGCCCGAGGCGTTGCCGATGCGCAGCGGGCGGCGGCCGGTCACCGCTCGCCCCGCGGCTCGCGTCCGGGGCCGGCCGGGCCGGCGAAGGCCTGGGCGATGTCCAGCCAGCGGTCGGCGTCGGGGCCCTCGGCGGTGAGGGCGAGGTCGGCGCGGTGGGCGCGCTGGGTGACCAGCAGGCAGAAGTCCAGCGCGGGCCCGGTGACCCGCTGCCCGGCGCCCTCGGGCCCGTACGCCCACACCCCGGCCCCGTCGGGGGCGGTCAGCTCCACCCGGAACTCCCCGTCCGGCACGGCCAGTCCACGCACGGCGTACGCGTAGTCCCGCGCCCGCACCCCGATCCGCGCCACGTGCCGCAGCCGGGCGGTCGGGGCGCGGCGCACGCCGAGCGCGTCGGCGACGTCCTGGCCGTGGGCCCAGGTCTCCATCAGCCGGGCGCTGGCCATCGAGGCCGCCTTCATCGGCGGCCCGTACCAGGGGAACCGGGCGTCGGGCGAGGCTGCGGCCAGGGCCCGGTCCAGCGCCTCCCGCCCGTCCCGCCACCGCGCCAGCAGCTCGGCGGGCGCCAGCCGGGCGCCCTCCTCGGCCCCCTCGTCGACGAAGGAGTCGGGCGCCTTGAGGGCCGCCTCCGCCTCCCGCGCGAACGCCTCGGCGTCGGTGAGGGCGAGCAGCGCGGCCCGGTCCGTCCAGTGCAGGTGCGCGATCTGATGGGCGATGCCCCACCCCTCGGCGGGCGTCGGCCGCGCCCACACGGGCTCGGCCAACTCCCCTACCAGGGAGTCGAGTTCACGGCCCTCTTCGCGGAGATCGGCGAAGACGGCGACGACGGACGGCTCGGGCACGGCGTGCTCCCCTCTCGGCGTGAGGGGAAGCCTGGCAGCCGTCCGAGAAACAATCAAGCACGCTTGCATGATTTTCATTCAGCACCACCCGATTCCCGCCACCCGCCAACCAGCGGCCCACGGCGCCGACTTGAACCCACCAGCCCCTTCCCCCGAGGCCCACGCCCCCGACGGCGTCCGCCACCCCCACGGGCGATTCCGGCCGTCCCCCTCAAGCCCCCGGGCACGCCCCCGCGCGCCGTGCCGATACTGGGTGCGCCGCCCGTACCACCGGAGCACCAGCAGCGCACCCGCCTCCCCCACGTCCGCACACGTCCATGCCACTCGACGACGAGACGATGAGGATGATCCGACGTGCACCCTGCCGCCCACTCCCTCCACCCCGAACTCGACGCGACCGCCCTCACCGCCTTCGCCACCGCCCTCGAGACCGGCGAGACCGGCCGCCTGGCGCCCGCCCGGGCCGCCGAGGTCGGGGCCGTACGGGCCGCCGCCGTCTTCAGCCGGGGCAAGGTGACCGGCGCCGACGGGGACCTCCTCGACGCCGCCCTCTGGCGGCACACCGGCTCCGGGGCGCGGCCGGTGGTCGTGATGCCCGCGCCGTGGACGGACCTGGGCTGGCCCGCGTACGCCGTCCAGGCCTCCCGGTTCGCGGTGCGCGGCTACGACGTCATCGCCTACAGCCCGCGCGGGTTCGCCGCCTCCGAGGGCCAGTCCGACCTCGCCGGACCGCTCGACGTCACCGACGGCCGGCACGCCCTGGACCACCTCCTGGAACGCGCCGCCGGGCCGGTCAGCCGGATCGGCGTCCTCGGCCTCTCGTACGGCGCCGGGATCGCGCAGCTCGTCGCCGCGCACGACGCCCGGGTGGACGCGGTGGCGGCGCTCAGCGGCTGGGGCGACCTCGGGGAGGTGCTCGGCGAGAACGCCACGCGCCGCACCGCCGCCGTCCACGCCCTGCTCACCGCCTCCCCCCGGGCCCGGCTCAGCCGGCCGGCGGAGCGCGTCCTGGAGAACGTCCTCGCGCGCCGGGACGACCGGGAGACCCGCACGTGGGCGGAGCTGCGCTCGCCGTTGACGTATGTCAAGGAGCTGGGGCGGCGGCGGGTGCCGGTGTTCTGCGCGCACGCCTGGCACGAGACCCTCTTCCCCGCCGGGCAGGTGCTGCGGATGTTCCAGGAGCTCACCGGCCCCAAGCGCATCGACCTCTCCATCGGCGACCACGCCGGCCCCGAGTCGAGCGGCCTGCCCGGACTGCCCAACCGCGTGTGGACGGACGCCCACCGCTGGTTCGACCGCCACCTCCTCGACCTCGACAACGGCGTCGACGAGGAGGGGCAGGTGCTCTGCGAGGTGATGTGGAGCCGGGCCCTGGAGCCCTCCCCCACCTGGCCGCCCCCCACCCGTCTCACCCGCCGCCTGTACCTCACCGGCACCGGCGACCTGACCGGGGAACCCGACCCCGGCTGGGCGGCGGGCGTCGTGTGCGGGATCGACACCCCGGTGACCGTCGCCGACGCGATCGTCCGCTCCGGTTACGAGGAACTGGCGGGCCGGCCCAGGCGCCACCCGGACGCCGCCGCGATGGACCGCACGGCCGCCGCCGTGTGGACCGCCGCCCCGGCGGCGGACACCACCCGCCTGCGCGGCACCCCGCGCCTGCGGGTCACCTACCGGGCGGCGAACTCCGGCTCCACCTTCGTGGCCCACCTCCTGGACCTCGCCCCCGACGGCTCGGCCCGCCTGATCACCCACGCCCCGTTCAGCGACCTGGACTCCCCGCCGGACAGCCTGATCAGCGCGGACATCGACCTCCAGCCGACGGCGTACGACCTCCCCCCGGGCCACCGCCCCATGCTGGCCCTCACCGCCCGCGACCCCTTCTACGCGGACGCCAACCTCCCCAGGGCCACCCTGTCCTTCACCTCCCCGGAACCGACGCCGTCGTACGTGGAGCTACCGCTGGGGTGAGGAGGTACAGGGCACGGCGGGGGCCCGCTTTTTCCCCCGCGAGGGGCCGGGGGCCGGGCGGTGGCTGCCCACCCGCCCGGCCGGGGGTGGGGGCGGGGCGGGGGTGGCACGGTGCGGCGGGGCCGGGGAGGGTCGGGACTTGAGCCGACCGGTCTCAGGGAGGGTTGGGGGTTTCCCGTCAGTCTCATCGTCCTTCCGCGTCGGGCCGCCCTGTCAAGGGCGCTCCTTCGTCGCGTCGCTACGCGATGTCGCTGCGCTCCACCCTTGACAGACCGCCCCGCCACGAAAAGCCGAAGACTGCCGGGAACCCCCCAAAGGAACGGGACGGACCGGAGAGGGACATGCGGCCGTATCAGCGACCAGTCGGGCGGGCCGGGACACGGCAGACCACCCATCCGACCCCCATGAGCAGCAATCTGGACTACCCCACGCACCAGATCGCTACGCGCTCCCCATTTCTCAGCGTCCGCCGACCGCCTGTGGCCGCTACCCGCACGAAATGCCAATCAGGGAGGCATCCGGGGCCGATAGGCGCGTCAGATCGCTACGCGCTGCCCAGGGCTCGGCGTCTGGCGGCCGTCTGGGGCTGGTCATAGGCGGGGACGATGTTCTCGACGGCGGTGGTGAACTCTCGGCCGGATACGCCCCGGATGTAGGCGAGTTCCATCCAGCGTTGGTAGGTGGGGCAGTCGGAAACATTCTCGTTGATGACGGCCATCAGCTCGCCCTCGGCGCCGGAGGCGAGGTCGCGGACGCGGCGACGCAGAAGGCGATGGGGAACGTACTCGTAATGCTCACTCATCGGAAAGCTCCCCCATGGAATCGACGAAACGCTCCCAACCGACGCGAGCACGTTCGAGGAGCTTGTTGCTGAGCTCAGGACAGGGTTCGAACCCGGGCCACGGGGGATCCGGGTCGTCATGGTCGTCGTTGGTCACTGCGAGGCCTCTTGCTCTCAACTACGCGGTCATCCCTCAAGTCGGGTCGAGGGTGTGACCAGTGAACCGGCTTGCAGGTTTGAGGAGATGGGCCAGGCGGCATGGCCGTTTCGGAGACATGGCCGCGTTTCATGGCCACGCTGGTGGGCGGAACGCGGGGACAGCCGGAGGGCAGTGAACGTGGCCGAGGACGAAAGCGGCGTGGAGACGTCTGGCCCGCTGTTGCGGCGGTTGCGCAAGGAGAGCGGGCGCACGCAGGAAGAGCTGGCGGAGGGCTTGTCGGCCAGGCGGGGGTATCCGCTGGAGCAGGGCACGGTGTCACGGTGGGAAAACGAGGAGCGACTGCCGGATCCGGCCTCTCGCGCTCTCCTAGCAGCCGAGCTCGGCATCCCGGAGCAGGAGCTGAAACGGGCGGTACAGCTCGCCCGCCGGCTCCGCCGCCAGGGTCGGAACCAGACGCGTCAACACGATGAGGAGCAGGATGTGGAACGCCGTGACTTCATCGGCCTCGCGGGGCTGGCCGTCATACAGCCGTCCTTGCCCCTGAGCTCCGGGCGCAGACTGGGAGCTGACGCGCCCGGATTCCTGGCCCAGCGAACAGCTCGCCTGCGGCGACTGGACGACTTCATGGGCGGCGGCGACACCTATCGCATGTACACGGCTGAGCTGTCTGCCACGACCAGGCTGGTCAAGGAGGGCGTCTACACCGAATCGGTGGGACGTGAACTTCGAGGGATCATCGCGGAACAGGCCCAGCTCGCGGGATGGGCAGCGTACGACGCAGGGATGTATGAGGAGGCTCGCCGCCATTACCTGACCGCCTTGGCCGCTTCGAAGACGGTCGAAGACAGGTCTCTGGAGGGGAACTCGCTGGCCTTTCTCGCGTACTTGGAATGGGCGGTGGGCGGCAGCTCCGGCATTGCGTATGCGGAGGCGGGGCTGCGGGCGGTTGAACGCGATGCCGCGCCGGCGGTCCGGGCCTTGTTGGCAGACCGTCTGGCGTGGCAGTACGCGACGTCGGGCCGGGCACGAGATGCGGACCGCGCTTTGTCGCTCGCCGATGAGGCCATCCATGACCGAGGCGATATCCCTGTGCCGGACTGGGCGTACTGGGTGGACCGCGACGAGATCCTGATCATGACAGGACGCTGCTGGACGGAGCTGCACAGGCCGCTTCGGGCGATCCCAGCCCTGGAAGACGCGCTGAGCCGGTACGACGACACCCGGGCAAGGGACAAAGCTCTGTACCTGTCCTGGCTCGCGTCGGCCTATCTGGACGCAGGAGAGGTCGAACACGCCGCCACCGTTACCGGCCGGGTGCTCGACCTCTCTGTGGATCTGGCGTCCACGCGCCCGGCGACCCGCGCACGGATGATGATGAAGCGACTGGAGCCGCATCGCGCCCTGGCTCCAGTGGGTGCGCTTCTGGAACGTGCGCAGGGTTAGCGAGTGGCTCGGGTAATCCATTCCAGGTACTCGGCGCGGCCGGCGTCGATGGCGAAGGCAATGACCTCCGGGGAGTCGTACGGGTGGTGTGACACGAGGTGTTCTTCCAGGGCCTCGTACCGGTCCCCACTGGTCCTGAAGGTCACCTGCCACTCCGTGCCGTGGGAGACCGTGCCGAGGTGTCGGTAGGTGGTCTCGATGGGTCCGGTCACCTGCCCGGAGGCCGCCAGATTCTTCTCGACGGCCGAACGGGAGAGGGCACGGGCGGCCTCCTGGGTATCGGTCGTCGTCAGCACGATCATGAAGTCAGCCATGCAGGCACGGTAGCCCGACAGTTCTCTGAGCGGCTGGGATTCCCTGGTGCAGGTAGCGACCGCAGACGGCCGCCGGGCGCCGAGATGACAGGAGCGCGTAGCGATCTGCTGCGGCTACTGGTCCCGGATGCCTCTCTGATTGGCATTTCGTGCGGGTAGCGGCCCCAGACGGGCAGTGGACGCCGAGCAATGAGGAGCGCGTAGCGATCTGGTGCGTGGGCTGGCCCGGATTGCCGTTTGGCGTTGTCGGGGGCCGGATGTGTGGGCTGCCGTGGCCAGGTCTGCCCGGCTGGGCGCTGATGCCGCCGCATGTCCAAGGAACGTCCGTCCCGTTCCTTTGGGGGGTTCCCGGCAGTCTTCGGCTTTTCGTGGCGGGTCGGGCTGTCAAGAGTGGAGCGCAGCGACATCGCGAAGCGACGCGACGAAGGAGCGCTCTTGACAGGCCGGCCCGACGCGGAAGGACGATGAGACTGACGGGAAACCCCCAACCCTCCCTGAGACCGCCCGGCTCAAGTCCCGACCCTCCCGGCCCCGCCCGCTGTCCAGTCGCCGCCCGGAGGGACCCGGCGCCCGCCCGTCGGCCCGCAGGCGGGTCAGGGCCTCTGGGCCCGGACCGCGCCCATGCTCGCCGCTATGACCAGGGCTATCGCCAGGGCGTCCAGGGCGGACATCGCCTGGTGGAGGACCAGGAAGCCCGCCGTCGCCGCGATCGCCGGTTCCAGGCTCATCAGGATCGCGAACGTCGGGGCCGGCAGGCGGCGGAGGGCGAGGAGTTCCAGGGTGTAGGGGAGTACCGAGGAGAGGACCGCCACGCCCAGGCCCAGGGCCAGGGTGCTGGGGACCAGGAGGGCGGAGCCCGCCTCGGCCACGCCCAGGGGGAGGGAGATGACCGCCGCCACCGCCATCGCCAAGGCCAGGCCGTCCGCCTGGGGGAAGCGGCGGCCGGTGCGGGCGCTGAAGACGATGTACGCCGCCCACATCGCGCCCGCGCCCACCGCGAAGGCCGCGCCGAGCGGGTCCAGGGAGCCGAAGCCGAGGCCGCCGCCGCCGTGGCCGGAGAGGAGGACCACGCCGCCCAGGGCCAGGCCGGCCCACAGGAGGTTGACCAGGCGGCGGGAGGCTATGACGGAGAGGGCCAGCGGGCCGAGGACCTCCAGGGTGACCGCCGGGCCCAGCGGGATGCGGTCGATGGCCTGGTAGAAGAGGCCGTTCATGCCCGCCATGGCCACGCCGAAGGCGACGACCGTGCCCCAGTCGGCCCGTGTGTAGCCCCGCAGCTTGGGCCGGCAGACGGCCAGCAGCACCAGCGCGGCGGCCGCGAGCCGCAGCGTGACCACGCCCGCCGCGCCCGCCCTCGGCATGATCATGACGGCGAGGGCGGCGCCGAACTGCACCGAGACGCCCGCCGCGACGACGAGTGCCACCGGGCCGAAGCCGCCCCGGAGCCCGCCGGGAGCGCCGGGAGCGCCCTTGGGGGTCGGGGTGGCCGGGGTGGCCGGGGTGGCGGACGCCGTCGTTCCGGTGGGGGGTTTCGTGGGGGAAGCGGAGGGTGCGGGCATTTCTCCAGATTAAGGGGTGGGTAAGGGTCGTGCCTCCGTGTTCTCTCTTACATGGGCTCCTCCGGGGCCGGCCGGTCCGGCGGGAGGGCCTCCGCCAGGAGTTCCGCCAGGTGGCGGGCGCGGTGGTCGGAGAGCTGGGCGATCTGGGTGCGGCAGGAGAACCCGTCGGCCAGGACGGCGGTGCCGGGGGTGGCGGCGCGCAGGGAGGGCAGGAGCTGTTCCTCCGCGCAGGCCACGGAGACGGCGTGGTGGCCCGGCTGGAAGCCGAAGTCGCCCGCGAGGCCGCAGCACCCTCCGCTGAGCCCGCCGGTGAGGCCGGCGCGTTCGCGCAGCCGCCGGTCGGCGGCGTCACCGAGGACGGCGTGCTGGTGGCAGTGGGTCTGGCCCGCGACGGGCCGGTCCAGGCGGGGCGGGGTCCAGTGGGGGGCGTACTCCTCCAGGGTCTCGGCGAAGGTGCGGACCGCTGCCGCGAGGTGGTGGGCGCGGGGGTCGTCGGGGAGGAGGGCGGGGAGGTCGGTGCGGAGGGCCGCGGCGCAGCTGGGTTCCAGGACGAGGACGGGGCCCTCGACCTCGCCCAGGGTGTCCAGGGTGCGGCGCAGGACCCTGCGGGCGGTGGTGAGGCGGCCGGTGGAGATGTAGGTGAGGGCGCAGCAGGGGTGGCCGGTGGCCGGGAGGGTGGTGGGGAGGCCGGCGGCGGCCAGTACGCGGAGTGCCGCGCGGCCCGTTTCGGGGGTGAGGTGGTTGGTGAAGGTGTCCGGGAAGAGGGTGACCCGGGCCGGGGCCGGGGTCGGATGTGACGCCCGGCGGGCCCGCCACCACCTCCGCGCCTCAGACGCCGGCGAGGCTGGATACCACCGCCGCAGCGGTACCCCCGCCACCTCGGGCAGCCCCCGTTCCCGCGTCAGCCCCGGCACCCGCAGGAGCCTCCCGACCGCGTTGACCGGCCGGGCCGCCCGTAGCGCGGCGATCAGACGGAGCCAGGCCGGGAGGCAGCCCAGGACGTAGTGGGACAGCGGGCGCAGGCGGCCCCGCCAGTGGTGGTGGAGGAACCGCGACTTGTACGCGGCCATGTCCACCCCCACCGGGCAGTCGCTGCGGCAGCCCTTGCAGCCCAGGCAGAGGTCCAGGGCTTCGGCCACCTCCGGCGAGCGCCAGCCGTCGCGGACGATCTCCCCCGCGAGCATCTCGTGGAGCAGGCGTGCCCGGCCGCGCGTGGAGTGCCGTTCCTCGCCCGTGACCCGGTACGAGGGGCACATCACCCCCGCCCCGGCCGGCTCCGTCGAGCGGCACTTCGCGACGCCGACGCAGCGGGCCACCTCGTCCGCGAAGGGGGTCGCGGGCAGGACGGCGAAGCGGAGGTTCTCGTCGAGGCGGGCGGGGCGGACCAGCATGCCGGGGTTCATGCCGCCCGCCGGGTCCCAGAGGTCCTTGTAGGCGCCGAAGAGGCCGATCACCTCGGGCCCGTACATGCGCGGCAGCAGTTCCGCGCGGGCCTGGCCGTCGCCGTGTTCGCCCGACAGGGAGCCGCCGTGGGCGACGACGAGGTCGGCGAGGTCGGAGGAGAAGGAGCGGAAGCGGGCCACGCCGGGGGCCGAGGCCAGGTCGAAGTCGATGCGGACGTGGACGCAGCCCTCCCCGAAGTGCCCGTACGGGGTCCCCCGCAGCCCGTGCCGGGCGAGCAGGGCGCGGAACTCGCGCAGGTAGGCGCCGAGCCGGGCCGGGGGTACGGCGCAGTCCTCCCAGCCCGGCCAGGCCATGCGGCCTCCCCCAGACTCCGTCCGGGAGGTGCCCCCAGGCGTACGGGTCGCGGTGCCGGCGGCGTCCTCGCGGATCCGCCACAGCGCCCGCTGCCCGGCCGGGTCGGCGACGACCAGCGCGTCGAGCGCGTCGGCGGCCCGTACGAGGCGGTGCGCGGCCCCCTCGTCCCGGGTCTCGGCGAACAGCCAGGCCCCGCCCCGGGGCAGCCCGGCGGTGTCGGGGACCAGGTCGCGGGCCATGCCCTCGACGGTCAGCGGCCCGTACTCCAGCAGCCCGGCGGCGGCGTCGGCGGCGGCGCCCTCGTCGGGGTAGCCGAGGACCGCGAGGGCGGGCGCGGGCGGGAGTTCGACGAGGCGCACCACGGCCTCGGTGACCACCCCGAGGGTGCCCTCGCTGCCGCAGAAGGCCTGCGCGAGGCGGGTGCCGCGTTCGGGCAGGAGCCGGTCGAGGCCGCCGTAGCCGGAGATGCGGCGCGAGAACCCGTCGCCGAGGCCCGTGCGCAGGACGGCCAGGTTCCGCGCGACGAGTTCCCGCAGTCCGGCGGGGGCGCCGGACCAGCCTTCCGCGAGGTGGTGGCGGGTGCCCCCGTACGCGGTCACGGACAGTTCGGCCACGTTGTCGGCGGTGGTGCCCCAGGCCACGGAGTGGGCCCCGCAGGCGTTGTTGCCGATCATCCCGCCGAGGGTGCAGCGGGAGTGCGTGGAGGGGTCCGGGCCGAAGGTCAGCCCGTGCGGGCGGACCGCCGCGCGGAGCCGGTCGAGGACCAGGCCGGGCTGGACGACGGCGGTGCGGGCGGCCGGGTCCACCGAGACCAGGGCGTTCATGTGCCGGGTGAGGTCGAGGACCACGCCCGTGCCGGTCGCCTGTCCGGCGATGGAGGTGCCGCCGCCGCGCGGGACGACGGGGACGGCGGCCTCGGCGCACACCCGGAGCGCCGCCGCCACGTCCTCGGCGTCGCGCGGGGCGACGACGCCGAGCGGGACGCGCCGGTAGTTGGAGGCGTCCATGGTCACCAACGCCCGTGCCGCTGCCCCGAAATCCACCTCCCCGCGCAGCTCCGCCCGCAATGTCCGCTCAAGTTCACCTGGAGACGTCACGGACACACCCTCCCATCACCCGTGTATCACCCGCCCGTGTCTCATCCGGTGGACGCGCCTCCAACGGCCGGTCCGGGACCCGATACGCTCCGCTCGTGGCTGAGATCCAGATTCCCGCTGACATCAAGCCCGCCGACGGACGCTTCGGCGCGGGCCCCTCCAAGGTGCGGACCGAGGCGCTGGACGCCCTCGCCGCCACCGGTAACTCCCTGCTCGGTACCTCACACCGCCAGGCCCCGGTCAAGAACCTGGTCGGCTCGGTGCGCCAGGGCCTCCGGGACCTCTTCTCCCTCCCCGAGGGCTACGAGGTGATCCTGGGCAACGGCGGATCCACCGCCTTCTGGGACATCGCGACCGCCGGTCTCATCGAGCGGAAGTCCCAGCACCTGACCTTCGGCGAGTTCTCGTCCAAGTTCGCCAAGGCCGCGAAGCTCGCGCCGTGGCTGGACGAGCCGTCCGTCATCTCCTCCGAGCCGGGCACGCACCCCGAGCCGGTGGCGGAGGCGGGTGTGGACGTGTACGCGTACACGCACAACGAGACCTCGACGGGTGTCGCGGCGCCGGTCAAGCGCGTCGCGGGCGCCGACGCCGGTTCGCTGGTGCTGGTGGACGCGACCTCGGGCGCGGGCGGTCTGCCCGTGGACATCACCGAGACCGACGTCTACTACTTCGCCCCGCAGAAGTCCTTCGCCTCGGACGGCGGCCTGTGGCTGGCGGCGTTCTCCCCGGCCGCCCTGGAGCGTGCCGCGCGCGTGCACGCGTCCGGCCGGCACATCCCGGAGTTCTTCTCGCTGCCGACGGCGATCGACAACTCGCTGAAGAACCAGACGTACAACACCCCGGCGCTGGCGACCCTCTTCCTGCTGAACCAGCAGCTGGAGTGGATGAACGGCCAGGGCGGTCTGGAGTTCACGACCTCCCGTACGGCGGCCAGCGCGGCCAACCTGTACGGCTGGGCGGAGGCCTCGAAGTACGCGAGCCCGTTCGTGCGGGACGCCGAGAAGCGTTCGGCGGTCATCGGCACGATCGACTTCGACGACGCGATCGACGCGGCGGCCGTGGCGAAGGTGCTGCGCGCCAACGGCATCGTGGACACCGAGCCGTACCGCAAGCTCGGCCGCAACCAGCTCCGCATCGCGATGTTCCCGGCGATCGACCCGGCGGACGTGCAGGCGCTGACCGCCTGCGTCGACTACGTGATCGAGCGCCTCTGACCGCGGCTCGCTCCCGCTGACGCGCGAGGGGCCCCCGGTGCCGGAAGGCGCCGGGGGCCCCTTCGCGTTCTCACGGCCCCGCACCCCGGGACTTTGGTCCCAAAAATCGGGGCAAAGAGCACGCAAACGGACCATCCCCAGGGGCTGCGCGGCCTGCGCGTTCGCGGCGCGGGACCTTCGGCAGGGGGCTTCCCGGGGGTCCGGAGCGGCCGCAACCGAGCGGCTTGGATGTCCCTCATGTCTGGTGTGCCGGGAAAAATCCCGGCCGTCCGTTCAGGAGGAGATCCCATGCGCAAGGCACGCACCGTACGCACCCTCTCGGCGATAGCCCTCGCCTCCACGCTGGCCGTCGCCGGCGGCGCCGCCACCACCGCCTTCGCCGCCGAGGGCCCGTTCCCCTCCCCGTCCGCGAGCACCCCCGCCGCCAAGGCGTCCGTGACGGTGCCCAGCTCCCCCGTGAAGCCCGGCGACGCGATCAGCGTCACCGTGACCGCCCCCGCCGGGTCGAAGAACCTGACGGTGTCCTCGTCCGCGCTCGGCGCCGTCAGGCTCAGCCCCGGCAAGGACGGCACCTGGACCGGCACCGCCACCGTCGCCGACGTCAAGGACGGCGGCTACGGCGTCGCCCTCACCGGCTCCGCCCCCGACGGCGCCAAGCTCCAGGCCACCGCGCAGCTGACCGTCAAGACCGGCTCCCCCAAGCCCAAGCCGACCCCCGCGCCCTCCACCCTCCAGCTGTCCACCGACTTCGGCCGCCCCGGCGACAAGGTCGTCATCACCGTGAAGAGCTCCGAGAAGGAGGCCTACGTGAAGTCCGCCGCCTTCGCGGGCGGCCGCGTCGACCTCAAGGGCGACGGCAAGGGCACCTTCACCGCCACCGCGACCGTCGCGGGCGACGTCAGGACCGGCTACTACGGCATCGACGCCTTCGCCGGCGGCAAGAAGTTCGACACCGTGAAGTTCTCCGTCGAGGCCAAGGGCAACCCCGACGTCAAGCCCCTCAAGCCCCTCACCCCCGGCGAGCACAAGACGCCCAAGGGCTCCGTCAACACCGGCCAGGCCCCCGCCGATGCCTGAGTCCGCCCCCACCCGCCGCCGGGGCGGCCGCGCACGCCGCGCCGCCGCCCTGGCGGGGGCCGCAGCCCTGGCCGCGGCCCTCGCCTCCGGCTGCGCCGCGGGCGACGGCGCCCACCGGGACACGGCGGCCGCCGTCGCCTCCGTCTCCGCCCTCCCGCCCTCCGTCCCCGACCGCGTCGAGATCCCCTCCCTGCACGTCGACGCCCACCTCGACGCCGTCGGCCTCGACCCCCAAGGCGTCATGCGGGAACCCGACTTCGCCAAGCCCCGCGACGCCGCCTGGTACCAGGACGGCCCCACCCCCGGCGAACCCGGCGCCGCCGCGATCGTCGGCCACATGGACACCCCGCAGGCCCCCCAGGCCGTCTTCTTCCACCTCAAGGACATCGCCGAGGGCGGGGAGATCGATGTCCACCGCGCCGACGGCACCACCGCCGTCTTCACCGTCGACGCCGTCGACACCTTCAAGAAGGACGCCTTCCCCACCTCCGAGGTCTACGGCGACACCCACGGCAAGGCCGAACTCCGCCTCATCACCTGCGGCGGCAGCCTCACCCCCGACCGCCACTGGGACTCCAACGTCGTCGTGTTCGCCCACCTCACGGGCAAGGCCTAGCCCCCCACGCGATACCTTCACAGCAGGACGTGGAGGCAGCACAGCGTGGAGGCAGCGGCGTGAACGTGCGAGTGACGGCGGCCCAGAGCGGCATGGACCCCTTCAGTACCGCCCGGCTTCGCCGCGCGGTGCTCGACGCCTGGGCGGCCGGGCCCGCCCGGTTCCGCGAGGACGCCAACGCCGAGGAGGACCTGGCACTCGGCGGCTACCGCGACCGGCTCGTCGTCGAACTGGCGCAGAACGCCTCCGACGCCGCCGCCCGCGGCCGCGTACCCGGCCGGATGCGGCTCACCCTGCACCCCGCCGCCCCCGGCGACGGGCACGGCGTCCTGGCCGTCGCCAACACCGGAGCCCCGCTGGACGCCACGGGCGTGGAGTCGCTGAGCACCCTGCGCGCCTCCGCCAAACGCGAGGGCGCCTCCGCCGCCGACACCGTCGGCCGGTTCGGCGTCGGCTTCGCCGCCGTCCTCGCCGTCACCGACGAACCCGCCGTCCTCGGCCGGCACGGCGGCGTGCGCTGGTCCCTCGCCGAAGCCCGCGAAATGGCCCGCGAGGCCGCCCACTTCAGCCCCGGGCTCGGCGACGAACTGCGCCGCCGCGACGGCCACGTCCCGCTGCTGCGCCTGCCGCTGCCCGCCGAGGGCACCGCCCCCGAGGGCTACGACACCGTCGTCGTCCTCCCGCTGCGCGACGCCGCCGCCGAAGCCCTCGCCGAACGCCTCCTGCACGGGGTCGACGACGCCCTCCTCCTCACCCTCCCCGGGCTCACCGAGATCGTCGTCGACACCCCCTCCAGCGGCACCCGCACCCTCTACCGGCACACCGACGGCCCCTACACCGTCATCGAGGACTCCGCCTCCGGCACCCACCGCTGGCGCACCGCCCGCGCGAACGGCCCCCTCACACCCGAACTCCTCGCCGACCGGCCCGTCGAGGAGCGGCTGCGGCCCGCCTGGAGCGTCACCTGGGCCGTCCCCGTCGACGCCGACGGCGCACCCGTACCGCCCCGCACCGAGCCCGTCGTCCACGCCCCCACCCCCACCGACGAACCCCTCGGCATCCCGGCCCTGCTCATCGCCTCCCTGCCGATGGACACCTCCCGGCGCCACCACGCGCCCGGGCCGCTGGCCGAGTTCCTCGTGGAGCGCGCCGCCGACGCCTACGCCGGACTCCTCGCCGCCTGGGAGCCGGTGACCCCGGCCCTCGTCGACCTCGTCCCCGGCCCCCTCGGCAAGGGCGAGCTCGACGGCGCCCTGCGCGCCGCCGTCCTGCGCCGGCTCCCCCGCACCGGATTCCTCGCCCCCGCCGTCCCGTCCGAGGAACTCACCCGGCTGCGCCCCTTCGAGGCCGAGGTCGTCGAGGGCGCCGGAGCCGACACCGTACGGGTCCTCGCGGAGGTCCTCCCGACGCTGCTGCCCGCCGGGCTGGAGCGGCGGCCCGAGCTGCGCACCCTGGGCGTGGGCCGGCTCCCGCTCGGGGAGGCCATCGAGCGGATCGCCGGCATCGAGCGCACCCCGCAGTGGTGGCACAGCCTCTACGACACCCTGGCCGGCGTCGACCCGGACCGGCTCTCGGGCCTGCCCGTACCGCTCGCCGACGGCCGCACCGCGATCGGCCCGCGCCACATCCTGCTGCCCGGCGCGGACACCCCGGCGGACCTGGCCCGGCTGGGCCTCAAGGTGGCCCACCCGGACGCCGCCCACCCGCTGCTGGAGAAGCTGGGCGCCCTCCCCGCCACCGCCCGCGCCGTCCTGACGACCCCGCAGATCCGGGCCGCGGTGGCCGGCTCGCTCGACGCGGGCGAGGTCTGGGACGAGGACTCCGACGCCCCCGACGCCGACGAACTCGCCGAGATCGTCCTCACCCTGGTCCGCGACGCCGGCCTGGCCCCCGGCGACGAGCCCTGGCTGGGCGCCCTGGCCCTGCCCGACGAGGACGGCGAACCGGCCCCGGCCGGGGAGCTCCTCCTCGCCGGCAGCCCGCTCGCCTCCGTCGTCCGCGAGGACGAGATCCCGTACCTGGACCCGGAGCTCGCCGCCCGCTGGGACGCCGGCACGCTGGCCGCCTGCGGGGTGCTGACCACCTTCCAGCTGGTCCGCGCCACCGACGTCGTCCTCGACCCGGACGAGCTGGAGCCCCGCGACGGGGACTACGCCGAGCCCGACGACGCGGGGCTGCTGGACGCCGTCGACGTGTGGTGCGAGGACCTCCTCGACCAGTTCCCCGACTCCCCCGTGCCGCCCGTCGCCACCGAGCTGATCGCCGTACGGGACCTCGACCTCGTCGACGACGACCGCTGGCCCCAGGCCCTGGCGATGCTCGCCCAGCCCCCGCTGCGCGACGCCCTCACCCAGCCGGTGCGGGTCCTGCTCCCCGACGGCACCACGCAGTCGGTGCGCCCGTACACCGCCTGGTGGCTGCGCGACCACCCCGTGCTCGACGGCCGCCGCCCGGCGGGGCTGCGCGCGGCGGGCGGGGACCCGCTGCTGGCCGGCCTGTACACCCCGGCGGACGCGACCGGTTTCGAGGACGAGCAGGTCCTGCGCGCGCTGGGCGTACGCACCTCGGTGCGCGCCCTGCTGGAGGAGCCGGGCGGCGCGGCCGAGTTGCTGGGCCGCCTCGCGGACCCGGACCGCGAGGTGTCGGGCCGGCAGCTGCACGGGCTGTACGGGGCGCTGGCCGAGCTGGACCCGGAGCAGGTGACGCTGCCGGACGAGCTGCGGGCCGTGGTGGACGGGGAGGTGGTCGTGGTGGACGCCGCCGAGGCGGTCGTCTGCGACGCCCCCGACCTGCTGCCCCTGACGGAGGGCCTGCCGCTGCTGCCCGTCTCCCCCTCCCGGGCGGCGGAGCTGGCGGAGCTGTTCCAGGTGCGGCGGCTGTCGGAGACGGTCCCGGCGGAGGTGACCACACCGGGCGAGGAGCACGAGGTCCCGGAGCCGGTACGGGTGCTGCTGGGCCCGGCCACCCCGGAGACGTACGTGGAGCACGAGGAGCTGGTGGCGGGCGGCACCGAGCTGGACTGGCGGCTGACCCCGGACGGGGTGCTGCACGCGGCCACCCTGGAGGGCGTGGCGGCGGGCCTGGCCTGGTCGGCGTCCCAGTGGCCCCGCCGCTTCGAGGTCGCGGCCCTCCTGGAGGACCCGTCCCGCACGGCGGAACTCGCGCGGGACAGGTGGTTCGACTAGGACGCCGAGGGGCGGCCCCGGCCGGTGGCTTACGCCGCCGGGGCCAGTTCGCGCTGGGGGGCCGCCGGGACGAACGTGAGCCCGTGGCGGCCGACGCGCAGGCGGAGGTTGCCGACGCGGCGCAGGATCAGGCCGACGGCCACCGCGGCCGCCAGGGAGACCAGGCCGCCCGCGGCCATGCCGAGCCGGGCCCCGTAGGTGTCGGTGATCCAGCCGACCAGCGGGGCGCCGACGGGGGTGCCGCCGGTGAAGACCATCATGTAGAGGGCCATCACCCGGCCCCGCATCTCGGGGTCGGTGGCCATCTGGACGCTGGAGTTCGCCACGACGTTGACGGTCAGCCCGAACATCCCGACCGGCACCAGCAGGGCCGCGAACAGCCAGAAGCCGGGCGCGAAGGCCGTCACCAGCAGGAGGACGGAGAACAGCACCGCCGCCGTCACCAGCAGCCGCAGCCGGGTGTTGCCCCGGCGGGCGGCGAGCAGGGCGCCGGCCAGGGAGCCGGCCGCGATCAGGGTGTTGAACACGCCGTAGGTGCCCGCGTCCCCGTGGAAGACGTCGTCGACGAAGGCCGACAGCCAGATGGGGAAGTTGAAGCCGAAGGTGCCGATGAAGCCGACCAGGACGATCGGCCAGACCAGCTCGGGCCGGCCGGCGACGTAGCGCAGGCCCTCCCGCAGCTGCCCCTTGGCGCGCGGCTGGGTCTCGACCCGGTGCAGCTCGCGGGTGCGCATCATCAGCAGCGCGGCGATCGGCGCCGCGAAGGACAGCCCGTTCAGCAGGAAGGCCCAGCCGGAGCCGACGGCGGTGATCAGCACGCCGGCGATCGCCGGGCCGACCAGCCGCGCGGACTGGAAGTTCGCGGAGTTCAGGCTGACGGCGTTGGCGACCTGCGCGGGGCCGACCATCTCGGAGACGAAGGTCTGCCGGGCCGGGTTGTCCACGACGGTGACCAGGCCGAGCAGGAACGCGGCGAGGTACACGTGCCACACCTGGACGTTCCCGGCCAGGGTGAGGGCGGCCAGCGCGACGCCGGTGAGGCCCATGGCGGTCTGTGTGGCGATCAGCAGCGGCCGCTTGGGCAGCCGGTCCGCGAGGACGCCTCCGTAGAGGCCGAACAGCAGCATCGGCAGGAACTGCAGGGCGATGGTCACGCCGACGGCGGACGCGGAGCCCGTCAGGGAGAGGACCAGCCAGTCCTGCGCGATGCGCTGCATCCAGGTGCCCGTGTTCGAGACGACCTGGCCTGCGGCGAAGAGCCGGTAGTTCCGGATCCTCAGTGAGCTGAACATGGAGTTCGAGCGGGTGCCCGGTCCTCTGTCCGTGCTCGGGGTCTGGGGGGTGGGTAGGTGGCCGGGTGCGGAGTTCCCTCCGGTTCCGGTACTCAAAAGCGTTCGCCTCCTGGCGTCGTTCCTATAGGTGCGCGAGCTTCTCCAGGACGGGGGCGGCCGCGCGGAGCTTGGCCCATTCGTCCTCGGTGAGCTCTGCGGCGAGCCCGGCCAGGAAGGCGTTGCGCTTGCGGCGGCTCTCTTCGAGCATCGCCTCGGCCTCCTCCGTCTGGCTGACCACCTTCTGGCGGCGGTCGTCGGGGTGCGGTTCCAGCCTGACCAGTCCCTTGGCCTCCAGCAACGCGACGATGCGGGTCATCGACGGCGGCTGGACGTGCTCCTTGCGGGCGAGCTCACCGGGGGTGGCGTGGCCGCAGCGGGCGAGGGTGCCGAGGACCGACATCTCGGTCGGGCTCAGCGATTCGTCGACGCGCTGGTGCTTCAGGCGCCGGCCCAGCCGCATTACGGCGGAGCGGAGGTCGTTCACGGCGGCAGCGTCGTCGCCATGGGAGAGGTCTGGCATGTACTTAGAATAACTCATTACTCTGGCTAACGAACGCAGGGGGTGACGGAAGGCCTCGGGGCGGGTCCGCGGAACCGGATCCGGCCGGATCACTCGTACGGGTGAGTCCGGCGGGGAAAGGGGCACGCACGCGTACCCTCTGGCCCGACCCTTTCGGCATGGGGACACATGTGCTGAGCATGCGCATAGACGGGGAGCTGCTGGAGCGGCTGAGGCACCATGCCGCCAAACGCGGAATGAGCGTCCAGGACTATGTCGTCCGGACGCTCATTCGCGATGACTTCGACGAGCGGTTCAAGGCCGCCGTCGACGAGACGGAGAAGTTCTACGGGCTCACGTGAGGCCGAGGGCCGGCATCGCGTAGTAGAAGACGAAGATCGCCGAGACGGCGTACATCGCGGCCGGGACCTCCCGGCCCCGGCCCGCCGCCAGGCGCAGCACGCAGAAGCTGATGAAGCCGATGCCGATGCCGTTGGTGATCGAGTAGGTGAACGGCATCATCACCATGGCCATGAAGGCCGGGACGGCGATGGTGAAGTCACTCCAGTCGATGTCCCGGACCGAGCCCGCCAGGATCAGGAAGCCGACCGCGACGAGGGCGGGGGTGGCGGCCTGCGAGGGGACCATCGTGGCGAGCGGGGTCAGGAAGAGCGAGACGGTGAAGAGGCCGCCCGTGACCACGTTGGCCAGGCCCGTGCGGGCGCCCTCGCCGACGCCCGCCGTGGACTCCACGAAGCAGGTGGTGGCGGAGGACGAGGTGGCGCCGCCGGAGGCGACGGCCAGGCCGTCGATCAGCAGGACCCGGTTGATGCCGGGGAAGGTGCCGTCGGGCTTGGTGAGCTTGGCCTCGTCGCCGACGCCGAGGATGGTGCCCATCGCGTCGAAGAAGCAGGACAGCAGCACGGTGAAGACGAACAGGATGCCGGTGAGCACCCCGACCTTGCCGAAGCCGCCGAAGAGGCTGACCTGGCCGACGAGCCCGAAGTCGGGCGCGGCCACCGGGTTGCCCGGCCACTGCGGGACGGTCAGGCCCCAGGCGAGGTCCGGCAGGTCGGCGATCAGCTGCACGGCGACCGCGACGACGGTCAGGGCGACGATGGAGATCAGGATCGCGCCGGGCGTCTTGCGGATCAGCAGCGCGAGCGTGAGCAGCACGCCGACGACGAAAATCAGGACGGGCCAGCCGTGCAGGTGGCCGTTGCCGCCGAGCTGGAGCGGGACCGTGGTGTGCGCGGCGTCCGGGATGCGGGTGACGAAGCCGGAGTCCACCAGGCCGATCAGCATGATGAACAGGCCGATGCCGATCGCGATGCCCTTGCGCAGGCCCAGCGGGACGGCGTTCATGACCCGCTCGCGCAGGCCGGTGGCGACCAGCAGCATCACGACGAAGCCGGCCAGGACCACCATGCCCATGGCGTCGGGCCAGCTCATGCGCGGGGCGAGCTGGAGGGCCACGACCGTGTTCACGCCGAGGCCGGCGGCCAGGGCGATCGGGACGTTGCCGATGACACCCATGAGGAGGGTGGAGAAGGCGGCCGTCAGGACGGTGGCCGTGACCAGCTGGCCGCCGTCGAGCTGATGCCCGTACATGTCCTTCGCACTGCCCAGGATGATCGGGTTCAGCACGATGATGTAAGCCATCGCGAAGAAGGTCGCGAAGCCGCCCCGTACCTCGCGGGCCACGGTCGAGCCGCGTTCCGAGATCTTGAAGAAGCGGTCCAGGCCGCTGGTGGGGGCCGCGGCGGGTGCCGAGGTGCTCATGCGGTCCTCAAACTGAGTCGAATTAGGGGTTCCTACGAAGCAATCCGGCCGTAGGCAAACCGTTTCAGTATGAACACATGAACGGAGGGCAGTCCATCTCCGCGCGTAGACTCCGAAATCGGCCACTTAGACTAGTCGGCATGGCGAAGTGGACCCCAAGGCACGAGGCGCCCGAGCCCCTGGAGGGCCCGGTTGTCGCCACCATCACCGGCGGCACGATCCTCTGGTTCGCCATGTTCATCGTCCAGCTGCCCTTCTACGGCTGGTTCGCCGACCGGGACCTGCTGTGGTGGCTGTGGACCTGCGCGGCCGGCGGCGGGCTCGGCCTGATCGGCATCTGGTACGTCCGCGGCCGCGACGCCGCGCTCAAGGCCCACGCGGCGAAGGAGGCCGCGCGGGCGGCGCGGGCCGCCGGGGACGAGCAGCCCGAGTAGGACCCGCGGGGCCGCCCCGGGCCGACCCGAGGACGATTCCCCTCATCCCGAAGTCGGATCTTCCCGCCGCTCGGCGGGTGAAGCGCGGAAACGCCCTTTACCGTCGAAAACATGACCCAGTGGGCGAGGATCGACCATGACGGGCCCGAGCGGCCCGCCGCCGCCATCGACGCGGGGGCCGAGCTGGACCCCGTACATCCCGTGAAACCCCCCGCCCCCCGCTTCAGGCCGGGCGGTCTGACCACCGCCGAGGTCGCCGAACGCGTCGCGCGCGGCGACGTCAACGACGTCCCGCTGCGCTCCTCGCGCTCCACCGCCGACATCGTCCGCGCCAACGTCTTCACCCGCTTCAACGCCATCATCGGCGTCCTGTGGGTGATCATGCTCTTCGTCGCGCCCCTCCAGGACAGCCTCTTCGGCTTCGTGATCGTCGCCAACACCGGCATCGGCATCATCCAGGAGCTGCGCGCCAAGAAGACCCTCGACGGGCTCGCCGTCATCGGCGAGGCCAAACCGAGCGTGCGCCGCGACGGCACCACCGCCGAGATCTCCACCTCCGAGATCGTCCTGTCCGACGTCATCGAGCTCGGACCCGGCGACAAGGTGGTGGTCGACGGCGTCGTCGGCGAGGCCGAGGGACTGGAGATCGACGAGTCCCTCCTCACCGGCGAGGCCGACCCCGTCCTGAAGAAGCCCGGCGACCAGGTCATGTCCGGCTCCTTCGTCGTCGCCGGCGGCGGCGCCTTCACGGCCACCAAGGTCGGCCGCGAGGCCTACGCCGCCCAGCTCGCCGAAGAGGCCTCCCGCTTCACGCTCGTCCACTCCGAGCTGCGCACCGGCATCTCCACCATCCTCAAGTACGTCACCTGGATGATGGTCCCGACCTCCATCGGCCTGATCATCAGCCAGCTCGTCGTCAAGGACGACAACCTCAAGGACGCCATCGCCCGGACCGTCGGCGGCATCGTCCCGATGATCCCCGAAGGGCTCGTCCTCCTCACCTCCGTCGCCTTCGCCGTCGGCGTCATCCGGCTCGGCCGCAAGCAGTGCCTCGTCCAGGAACTGCCCGCCATCGAGGGCCTCGCCCGCGTCGACGTCGTCTGCCTCGACAAGACCGGCACCCTCACCGAGGGCGGCATGGACGTCACCGAGCTGCGCCCGCTCGGCGGCGCGGAGCCCGAGTACGTCAAGAAGGTGCTCGGCGCCCTCGGCGAGTCCGACCCCCGCCCCAACGCCAGCCTCCAGGCCATCATCGACGCCTTCCCCGACAGCGCCGAGTGGCGCTGCACCGAGTCCCTGCCCTTCTCCTCCGCCCGCAAGTACAGCGGCGCCAGCTTCAGCGAGGGCGACGGCGAGAACAACACCTGGCTGCTCGGCGCCCCCGACGTGCTCCTGCCCAGCGGGGACCCGGCGCTCGACGAGATCAACGGCCTCAACGAACAGGGGCTGCGGGTCCTGCTGCTGGCCCGCTCGGCCCGCGAACTCGACGACCCGGCGGTGGCCAGCGGGGTCAAGCCGACGGCCCTCGTCGTCCTCGAACAGCGGCTGCGGCCCGACGCCGCCGACACCCTGCGCTACTTCGACGAGCAGGACGTCAGGGCGAAGGTGATCTCCGGCGACAACGCCGTCTCCGTCGGCGCGGTCGCCGGCAAGCTGGGCCTGCCCGGAGCCGCCGGCACCGTCGACGCCCGGCACCTGCCCGCCGAGCGGGACGCGATGGCCGAGGTCCTCGACGGCAACGCCGTCTTCGGCCGGGTCACCCCGCAGCAGAAACGGGACATGGTCGGCGCCCTCCAGTCCCGCGGCCACACCGTCGCCATGACCGGCGACGGCGTCAACGACGTGCTCGCCCTCAAGGACGCCGACATCGGCGTATCCATGGGCTCGGGCTCCGAGGCCACCCGCGCGGTCGCGCAGATCGTCCTCCTCAACAACAGCTTCTCCACCCTGCCGTCGGTGGTCGCCGAGGGCCGCCGGGTCATCGGCAACATCACGCGCGTGGCGACCCTCTTCCTCGTCAAGACGGTCTACTCGGTGCTGCTGGCGATCCTGGTGGTCTGCTCCCAGGTGGAGTACCCCTTCCTCCCCCGCCACCTCACCCTGCTGTCCACCCTCACCATCGGCGTCCCGGCGTTCTTCCTGGCGCTGGCCCCGAACAAGGAGCGGGCGCGGCCGCACTTCGTGAAGCGGGTCATGCGGTACGCCGTCCCCGGCGGGGTGGTGGCGGCGGTGGCCACCTTCACCTCGTACCTGATCGCCCGGGCCCACTACACCGGCCCGGACTCCCTGCCGGCGGAGACCAGCGCGGCGACGCTGACGCTGTTTCTGACCTCGCTGTGGGTCCTGGCGATCATCGCCCGGCCCTACACGTGGTGGCGGGTCGCGCTGGTGGCGGCGATGGGGGCGGCGTTCCTCGTCGTCCTGGTCGTCCCCTGGCTCCAGCACTTCTTCCAGCTGAAGCTGGAGGGGGTCACGATGCCGTGGATCGCGGTCGCGATCGCGGCAGCGGCGGCGGCCCTCATCGAAGCCGCCTTCCGCTGGGTCGACCACCGCTTCCCGGCGTAACCGTTTCCGGCTCAATCGCCGGCGGGCTATTTATAGCCCCGCCGGCGATTGAGGCGCTGGGGGCACCTCCCAGCGGTAGCTGGGGGAGGGTCTGGGGGCGGAGCCCCCAGTAGGCCCCGCGCAGCGGCTATCTTCGGAGCGTGAGGCTATTCGCAGCCGTGCTGCCGAGCACCGACGCCGTCGCCGAGCTGCGCGAGGCCGTGGCGGCCGCGCCGAGCGGCACGGACCTCCGCTGGACCGGCGAAGCCGGCTGGCACTTCACCCTCGCCTTCATGGGCGAGGTCGACGACGACCGCCTCCCCGAGCTGCACACCCGCCTCGCCCGGGCGGCGGCCCACAGCGCCCCCTTCCCGCTCCGCCTCCACGGCGCCGGCCACTTCGGCCGCCGCGCCCTGTGGATCGGCGCCGCCGGCGGGCTCGACGCGCTGCGGATGCTCGCCGAGCGGGCCGACGCCGCCGCCCGCCGGGCCGGGGTGCCCATGGAGCAGCACCGCCGCTACACCCCCCACCTCACCGTCGCCCGCGCCCGGCACGACGACGCCGACCTGCGGCCCTGCCTGGACGCCCTCTCCGGGTTCGAGGGCACGCCCTGGCAGGTCGACGTCCTCAGCCTCGTCCGCAGCAACCTGCCCGTCTCCGGGGTCCCCGGCGAGCAGCCGCGCTACGAGGTCGTCGGCGCATGGCCATTGACCGGCCATTAGCACTTTTCGGGCACTCGTGCAGGGTTTCGGGAAAAGGTTTTACATCCGGAGGCAAAGGATCCGCTGAACCCTTGCCGCTCCGGCGGCAGCCCGATGTGATGCGCGAGTCCTGTCGCTGAACCGGACGCACCGCGCTCCCCCGCGCGGGCCGGGGGGACGGCCGGGGGTGTGGCCGGCCGGAGTCAGCAGTACGCCCGAACAACGAGGTCGAACCACACCGTGCGTCAGATATCGCCCGTCGCCACCCTCTTCGCCGTCGCGGTCCTCCCGCTCGCGCTCACCGGCTGCTCCCTCCTCCCCAAGGAGGCCGCCAAGGCCGCCGTCAAGGCCGCCGCCTCCGCGGCCCCCGCCGCCCCCGCCGGGGCGCCGGCCACCGACGGCCCCAACAAGGGCCTCCTGACGGGTACGCAGCTCAAGGCCGCGCTCGCCCCCGCCTCCTTCTTCCCGGCCGGCTACACCGCCGACCCCGCGGACGCCCGCGACAGCGGCCCCGGCTACCGGCCGCCGGTCGCCGCCGAGGTGCCCACCCCCGACTGCACCAAGCTCGGCGGGACCGCGTGGACGGGCATCACCGGCATCGACGGCGTCTCGTTCGCCCAGGACGCCTACATCAACAAGAACACCTCGGAGGAGTACGCCCAGGAGATCGACGTCTACCAGGGCACCACCTCCACCACCGTCCTCGGCGCGCTGGGCATGCTCTCCAAGGCCTGCCCGAGCTACACCGACGAGCAGACCCACGGCAAGGTGACCATCACCGAGAAGCCCCTCGCCGGGGTGGGCGACGGCGCCTGGGTCATCACCGAGACCAACCCCGAATGGATGGGCGGCACCACCCTGGTGGCCGCACGCGTCGGCCACTCCGTGGTGACCGTGCTGGTCAGCGGCAACGGCGACAAGGGCCTGGCCGGCGCGACCAAGCTGACCAACGAGCTGGTCTCGAAGCTCAAGGGCAAGGCCTGACACACGGCCGCCCCGGTGCCGCCCCCGCCCTGCGGGGGCGGCACCGCCGCGCACGCCCTCAGGAACCCTGGTACGTGATCGTCACGTACAGGTACTCGTCCAGCAGCTTGGCCAGCGGCAGCCCCGGCCGCCCCAGCTCCGAGGCCAGCGCGGCCTCGTCCAGGCCGCCGCTCTCCGCGAGCGCGGCCCGCGCCCACGCCCGGCCCGTCGTCAGGTGCCGGGCGAACGCCGTCTCGTCCCGGGCACCCCACAGCCGCTGCGCGATCGCGGCGTCCCACGGCATCACCGTGTCCGGCCGCAGCGCGAACAGCGCCTTGGCGGCGGCCGTCGGCCCGAGGCTGCGGCGCCCCACGGGAAGCGCGGCCAGTTCCCCGTACGCGGCGGCCAGCCGGGCGATCTCCCGGTCGGACAGGGCCGCCAGCCGGGTCTCCGGCAGGGCCCCGTGCCGGGACCACCAGTGCGCCAGCCCCTCCCCGAACAGGTCGCGCTCGCCCTCGCGCGGGTAGCGGATCCGGCAGCCCCACGCGTTCAGCCAGCGGTGCAGGGCCGCCCGGTGCCCCGCGCCGGACAGGTCCAGCCCCGGCGCGGTGTCCGCGCGCAGCGCGAGCCAGCTGCGGTCCACCCCGGGGAACGCCCCGAACACCTCGGCCGCCTCCCGCAGCCGGGCCAGCCCGGGCGCGGGCGGCAGGCCGCCCTCCAGCTGGGCGCGGGCCACCTTGGCCGGTACGCACATCCGCCAGGCGTCGGTGACCAGCTCCTCCAGCTCCGCCGGGTCGAGGGCCGCCATCCGCGCCTCCGCCCAGTGGTAGCGCATGTCGCCGGCGCCCGGCAGGAGGAACTTCTCCGGCTCGGCGGCGACCAGCGCGGCCCGCTCCTCCTTGGGAAAGGCGAAGCCGAGCTGGGTCTCGTCCCGGGAGAGGGCGAGGTAGACGATCCGGCCTATCCGGAATTTCACCCGGTCGCGGATGAGGTGTTCCTCGGTGCGCGGCAGCGCGAGCGCCAGCCGCCGTACGTCGTCGACTGTGACCATGACGGAAGTCTCGCAGCCCCTGGCACGGGGCCCGGGGGCGGTCGCGTTAGTCTCGACGGGTGGACCCGAAGACCAGAAACCGTGTCATGGCCGGTGTGCTCGTGCTGATGTTCGCCGTCGTCGCCGTGGCGGCCGCGGTCGGCCGGTAGAGCACCACCGCGGCCACCCCTCGTACCGCGCCTACCAGGCGAAGGCCTCCGGCGACGGGCCCGGGCCGGGGAAGATCTCGTCCAGTGCGGCCAGGACCTCCTGCGAAAGCTCCAGCTCCACCGCGCGCAGCGCGGACGTGAGCTGCTCCGGCGTGCGCGGGCCGACGATCGGGCCCGTGACCCCGGGACGGGTCAGCAGCCAGGCCAGGGCGGTGTCGCCGGGCTCCAGGCCGTGCTTGTCGAGCAGGTCCTCGTACGCCTGCACCTGCGCCCGCACCGTGGAGTCGGCGAGCGCGTCCGCCGTGCGGCCGGAGGCGCTGCGTCCCTCGGCCGCGCCCGCGGCCTGCTTGCGGATGGCACCGCCGAGCAGCCCGCCGTGCAGCGGCGACCAGGGGATGACGCCGAGTCCGTACTCCTGCGCGGCCGGGATGACCTCCATCTCGGCGCGCCGCTCGGCGAGGTTGTACAGGCACTGCTCGCTGACGAGACCGAGGCGGCCGCCGCGCGCGGCGGTCTCGTTGGCCTGGGCGATCTTCCAGCCGGGGAAGTTGGAGGAGCCGGCGTAGAGGATCTTGCCCTGCTGGATCAGGACCTCGACGGCCTGCCAGATCTCCTCGAAGGGGGTCTGCCGGTCGACGTGGTGGAACTGGTAGACGTCGATGTGGTCGGTCTGGAGCCGCTTGAGGCTGGCGTCGACGGCGCGGCGGATGTTGAGGGCGGAGAGCCGGTCGAAGTTGGGCCAGGTCTCGCCCTCGCGGGACATCGAGCCGTAGACCTTGGTGGCCAGGACCGTCTTCTCGCGGCGGCCGCCGCCCTGGGCGAACCAGGTGCCGATGATCTCCTCGGTGCGGCCCTTGTTGGCGCCCCAGCCGTAGACGTTGGCGGTGTCGAAGAAGTTGACGCCCGCGTCGAGGGCGGCGTCCATGATGGCGTGGCTGGTGGGTTCGTCGGTCTGCGGACCGAAGTTCATCGTGCCGAGTACGAGTCGGCTGACCTTCAGGCCGGTGCGTCCGAGCTGCGTGTACTTCATGGGGCCCAAGCCAACTGCTTGGAGTGCGCTCTAATCAAGTCCCCCGCGAGACGGGTGTGTTACGCGTCCGCCGCCGGGCGGTAGGGGCCGCCGATCCCCCAGGCCTGGTGCAGGACGGCGGCGAACTCGCCGGCCAGGCGGTGCTCGCCGGAGGCGTTGGGGTGCGTGCCGTCGTAGGTGTCGCGGTGGATGTCGTACGCGTCCGGGCGCGCGGCCAGCAGGATCGGCGAGGTGGCGTCGGCGAGGTCGGCGACGGTCTTGGCGAGCAGTTCGTTGAAGCGGACGACCTCGGCGGCGAAGGGGGCGTCCTCCTCGGCGCGGACGTTGGGTATGACCGGCAGGAAGACCATCCGGATGCCGGGGCGGGCCTCGCGGGCGGCGGCGGCGAAGGCGCGGACGTTGGCGGCGGTCTGGTAGGCGTTGGTGTAGAAGCCGAGGTCGATCAGGCCGAGGGAGACGAGCAGGACGTCGGCGCCGGCCTCGCGGACGGCGGGCCCGATGAGCGGGGCCATGTGCTGCCAGCCCTCGCCCCAGCCGGCCAGGTGGCGGCGGGCGGGCTCGGGGAAGCACGGATCGGCGTAGTCGTGGCCGGCGGGCGTGTCGCCGTCGGTGTCGTAGAGCGCGCTGCGCGGGCCGACGATCTCGAAGGAGCCGTCGCCCAGGGTGGCGCGCAGGTGCTGCCACATCCGGTAGCGCCAGGTGTAGTCGCCGGCGCGTCCGATGGTCATGGAGTCGCCGACGAACATGAAACGCATCCGGTCATCATCGCGGATCACACGACGGGAACCCCTGTGATGCCGGACACGCCGGGGCCGGTACGGGGCGCGGCGCGCCGCGGCCCGCCTGCTGGCAGGCTGGGGGGATGCGCCTGCTGACCGTGCCGACGACCGCCGTTCCCGCCGCTCTCGCCCTGGGCCTGCTGCTGCCGGGTGCCGCCGCGGCCTCCGGCGCCGCCCCGGCCACCGGGAGCCCGGACCCCGCCGCGTCCGGGTTCACGATCAGCGACCCGCGGATCACGGAGTCGAGCGGGCTGGCGGCCAGCCGGATCCACCCGGGCGTGTACTGGACGCACAACGACAGCGACGACGGCCCGTACGTGTACGCGGTGGACTCGGCGACGGGCAGGACGGTGGCCCGGATCACCCTCTCCGGCATCGGCACCCCGCGCGACGTGGAGGCGATCTCGCTGGGCCCGGACGGGAACCTGTACGTCGGTGACATCGGGGACAACCGGGACGGCACCTGGGACCACGTGTGGATCTATCGCTTCCCGGAGCCGAAGGAACTGGCCGACGCCACGGTCAAGGCCGAGCAGTTCACGGCGGTGTACGCGGACGGGCCGCGCAACGCGGAGGCGCTGATGGTGCATCCGGTGACGGGCCGGGTGTACATCGCGAGCAAGAACGAGAAGGGCGGCGGGCTGTACGAGGGCCCGGAGAAGCTGTCGGCGGACGGGCGCAACGTCTTCCGGCGGGTCGCGGAGGTGCCGTGGGTGACGGACGGCGCGTTCTCCCCGGACGGCACCCGGCTGACGCTGCGCGGGTACTTCACGGCGCGCACGTACCCGTGGAAGGACGGCCGGCCGCAGGGGGAGGGCGAGCGGGTGGACGCGCCCTGGCAGGGGCAGGCGGAGTCGGTGACGTACTCCCCGGACGGGCGGACGCTGCTGTTCGGGGCGGAGGGCGTGAACAGCCGCGTGGTGGCCGTCCCCGTGGCCCCCGCCGCCACCCCGTCGGCCGCGGGCCCCACTCCCCCGCCGGCGGCGGGACCGGCCGGAGAGAAGGGCCCGGCCGGCTCGGGGAGCGGCAGTTTCACGAAGGGCGCCCTGGTCCTCGCGGCGGGCACGGCGCTGGTCCTGGCGGCGAAGCGGCTGCTGCGGCGGCGCCCGAAGGGTTGACCGCTGCGCGGGGCCTCCTGGGGGCTCCGCCCCCAGACCCCCGCGCCTCAAACGCCGGCGGGGCTATGAACAGCCCCGCC